>REEO01000059.1 GCA_007695035.1 Saprospirales bacterium
TTATTATTAGTCATGTTAATAGGTTTATTTAGATTATGTAAAATAATTATTTTAATAAAGTAGAATACATGATATTTCCTTTGCCAGCTCCTTCGTGCTCTCTTCATTTTGTATAACTTAATGGATGGCTTAATTCCTTCCATTAGTGCAAAAAATATCGACAAAAACCAGAGTTAGCTTTCAGGGTTATGCGTTAAGGAAATCCGTCAAAGAAGATTGAATACACCAGCCTAATTTTGAACTACTGCCGTTTTTACCTAAACATTGGCATAAAATTACATTCAGCAATAAAGCATTGCGATTATTGATTTACCTATATTAGGTGAAAACAGGCGAGATTTGTTCTAAAGTAAACCGGAATATGCATCTAAAACCCGTTTATAAAACCCACCACGTCCGTACAGTCGGGAGGGGCAGAATACGAGAGGGTGTTCTGAACCTTTGGTTATCCCGGATTGGTTATTGTATGGCGTGTTGGTTAGCAATGTTTTGGATTTATTATGTATAGAAACAAAGGTAATAAAATTAACTCTTCTAATTCAAACTTCTGTTTTTAAAATTTGAATCGTCATTGGTGTGGATATATAATTGCAACTAAACCAATATATTATTTTAAATTCAAGCTTCAGTTTTTTCTAAGTCCACCAATTAACTCTACATTTCACTCATTTTAGTGCCCCACACTGCTCCTCCAAAACTTCCCTATCACTTTCATTCAAAAGAGGTCCCAACTCTTCCAGCACCCTTTGGTGATAGTCGTCCAGCCACTTTATTTCTTCCGGGCTCATCAGAGAAAGATCGATGAGTTTTTTGTCAAAGGGCATCAGGGTCAGGGTTTCCAGTTCCAAAAAATTGCCATTTCTCTTTTTACAGACCACCAGGTTTTCGCAGCGGATGCCGTATTTCTCCTGGAGGTAGTAGCCGGGTTCGTTGGATGAGATCATCCCCTCCCGTAGTTTGGTGGTTCCCCTTTCGGAGAGATTGGGTACAAATCCTTGGGGAGGCTCGTGCACATTAAGGAAAAAACCAACTCCATGGCCGGTGCCGTGGCCGTAGTCCAGACCCTCTTTCCACAGGTGCTCCCTCGCCAGCAAATCGAGCTGAACGCCCATGGTGCCCTCCGGAAAAACCGCCTGACTGAGGCCGATCATTCCCTTTAATACGAGGGTGAAGTGCTTTTTCTCCGAAGGGGTGGGCTCTGACAGGTGAATGGTGCGGGTGATGTCCGTGGTGCCGTCCAAGTATTGACCTCCCGAATCAACCAGCAGCATTCCGTCGGCTTCTATGTCTGCACAGGTGTCTTTCATTGCCCTGTAGTGTACAATGGCGCCATTTCCCTTGTAGCCGACTATGGCGTGAAAACTCTCACCGACGTAGTGGTCCTGCTCTGAGCGAAACCGTGCAATGACCTCTGCAAATTCGCTCTCCGGAACGGGTCTTTGTTTTAATTCATTTTTCAGCCATTCAAACGACCTGAATATCGCCACCCCATCGCGCTTCATGGCATTTCTGATGTGGGCCATTTCTGCCTTGCTTTTCTTTGCTTTCATAAGGCAAACCGGCGACTTTTTCTCTAACTTTTCCACACCCTCCAGCGCCAAAAACAGCCTGTAATTTATCGCTCCGGGATCAAGATGAACCGCGGTGCCTGGTTCGAGTTCCTCTGCAAAACTGTATATCTCATTGTAAGACCTTAAGCCGATCCCGCACTCCTTTAAATAGTGCAAAATGCCTTTTGATAATTTGCCCTGGTCGATAAAGAGTTCTGCGCCACTGGTGCTGACCGCCATCCAGGCGAGAAAAACAGGATTGCACTCCACATCGCTACCTCTCAGATTGGTGAGCCATGCCACTTCATCCAGCATGCTTATCAACAGCATTTCAGCCCCATCCTTTTTAATGTTCGATTGCAGTTCTTTCAGCTTTTTCTGTGTAGAGTGAATCGCAAATTCCTCTGGGTGCATGTATATGGGATTCATCGGAACTGCGGGCCTGTCCTCCCAAATTTCGTCAAACAGATCATCACCGGCCACCATTTCCACATCCATTTTGGACATTTCTTTCTCGAATGTCCTAAATACGTTGGTGGTGATACAGGACGCATCGGTGAAAAGCCTGTCCCCGCTCTTTAGGTTTTCCCTCAGCCAGGCCAGGGGTTTCAATACCCCCGGTTCACCCATTTTATGTAGTGTAATCTCAGTACCTTTCAATTCTTCCTCCCCCTGAATGAAATAGCGTGAATCGGTCCAGAGGCCGGCAGTTTCTGATGTGACAATCAAAGTTCCTGCCGAGCCGGTAAACCCCGACAACCATTCTATGGTCTTCCATCGACTGGGGAGATACTCGCTTTGATGGGGATCGGCCGACGGTATATAAACCGCTTCAATGCCCCTTTTTTGCATGACCTCCCGCATTTTCCCAATCCGTTCCTCAACCTTCAATTCCATAATTTTATTTTTTTTGTCCCGAATGACTATATATTATAAAAAAATTTAATAAGTTTGTAACTTGAAAGCGACAGTAAGGATATCTGTCGCAAGTTATGGTGTCCGGAAAAAAGTTTACATATTTGTATGCTTGATCTGGCCCCAAAAGTAAGAAAAAGGAAACTGCCTGGAAAAACGGGTCGTTATATAGATAAGAAATGAGGTAAATTTTACAGCCAAACTGGTCGATATGATTCAGCAAAAACTCAGTCAAAAGCAACTGCAAAAGCTGTCCCCCCAACAGATTCAGATTATCAATCTGTTGCAGATACCCGCTGTCAACCTGGAGCAGCGGATAAAGGAGGAGATGGAGGCCAATCCCGCTCTGGAAGAGGGGGACACCCGAGAAGAGGAAAGAGAGGAAAGTTCACTGGATGATGAAGACATTTCTTCAGTGGAGGACAGCAATTCGGAGGATGTGGAAATGGATGAATTCATCGAGGAGTACATCGATGACGATCCGGTGAGTTATCAACAGAGTTCCCGCTCTGCCGATGATGAGGACGACCGCAGAGAAATTCCCGTCACCGTGGGTAAGACTTTTCACGAACAGCTGGAACAGCAACTGGGGATGCTCAATCTCGACGATGACCGGTTGGAAAAGGTGGCCTTGCAGATTCTTGGCAGTATTGACGAAGACGGCTATTTGCGCCGGGATACCTCCGCCATAGTTGATGACCTAATGTTTTCTAATAATTTGCAGAGTTCGGAGCAGGAGGTTTTGAATTTGCTGGAAAAAATCCAGGATTTTGATCCCCCGGGTGTGGGTGCCCGCAGCTTGCAGGAGTGTCTCTTGATTCAGCTCAAGCGCAAGCTCAAGGACGAAGATCAGAGTGAAGAAAAAAGGGAGGCCAGATTGATCGCCCTGAAGATTCTCAAAGACTTTTTCGATGAATTCACCAAAAAGCACTTCACCAAGCTCAAAAAGTACCTGGAGATTGACACCGATGACCTGCGGGCGGCAATGAACGAAATTCTCAAGCTCAATCCCAAGCCGGCAAGCAGTTATACCGGCGGTGGCTCCACAGTCAATCAGTACGTCATACCTGATTTTATCATTGAAAATAAAGACGGTGAGTTGCACCTGCGACTCAACAGCCGCAATGCGCCCGACCTTCAAGTCAACAGGCATTACCAGGATATGCTGCACGACTTTCAAATGCGCAAAGAGGCGAAAAAAGTCTCCAAAAAGGACAAGGAGGCCGTGCTTTTTATCAAACAAAAAATTGACTCCGCCCGCTGGTTTATCGACGCCATACGTCAGCGCCAGCAGACCATGTACCACACCATGTACGCCATTATGCAGTACCAGTACGAGTACTTCCTCAGCGGAGACTCCCGCAAGTTGAAGCCCATGATCTTAAAGGACATTGCGGAAATTACGGGGCTGGATATCTCCACCATTTCCCGTGTGGCCAATTCCAAGTTTGTCCAGACGGAGTTTGGAACTAAAAGACTGAAGGAATTCTTTTCTGAATCCATCCAAACCAGGAACGGATCGGATGTCTCTACCCTGGAGGTAAAGAAAATTTTGTCCGACATAGTGGAGGACGAAGACAAGCGCAAACCACTTTCCGATGAAAAACTGAAGATAATGCTGCAGGAAAAAGGCTACGATATTGCCCGGAGAACTGTAGCCAAGTACAGGGAGCAACTAGGGATTCCCGTGGCGCGACTTAGAAAAGAGCTCTAAAGCAATATCTGTCTGCCATCGATTCGCTAAACTTACCAATGAGTCCACTCCCAAAACCTCTTTTTATTACAAATGGCTGCAAAATCCAATATCTTCGTCATCAGGAAAAATCTTTCCTCAACGTAGCTATGGCTA
>REEO01000025.1 GCA_007695035.1 Saprospirales bacterium
CGATGAAAAACAGCGTATTGAGCAATCGATCCCGGAGTCTTTCCCGAAGTTTTGCAAAGGTGGCTTCACAATTTGTTTTGCTTCCATAGAGGCTTTTCATAGCGTCCTCCTCGGATGAAAATTCTCCCTTGTGCAACCCCCTGTAGAGTTTTTCGAGCTGTGTATTGTTATTTGAATTCCCGCCCACCAGTTCAATTTGGGCAATTTTTTCCGGCGGAAGAAGATCTATTAATTCTTTTAGCATTTTCATATGGCATACATATTGCTCTGAAATACAATGAAATGAATGATTTTATGCCACTAAAGTAGTGCAAAATTGCCTGTCTTAAAAATTGAATATTCGTTTCATGCAAGAAAAAACTTTGCCTTACCTTTGTAAAGGAAATTAATTACTGGCAAAAAGAAGATAGTAATTAGTTGAAGACCAGCAAACTAACGTGTTTGCTTAGGGTAAATTATTGGTATATCGATAGTCCTGGTTTTTGAATAACTGTTTTGAAGCACTGATCAAACCGCTTTTATCTTTGTGGTATAATATTTATTAATTCACTAAAACTGTTTGATCATGAATTTTCTTCAACTACTTCTGATGCTCCTTACTATTATCGGTGATGACATTGATGGCATATAAGGAACTAGAAAAAAACCAGGTTGATGGCGTATCCATCACAGAAAAGATAAAGTTAAAAGTCTGCAAAGCTTCGCTTTGCAAAGCTAGCTACGGAATGAGGCACAAAAAAAGGTGTGTATCACTTATGACACACACCTTAAAAACCCCAAAATAACCAATTTCCGTTGTTAGCTGCAAATATAGGTATGGATATGTGATGTATCCAAATAATATAGCTATAATTTATTGTATTTTTATTATGGTTATTTGTATTTAATTGATTATTAATAATTCATTATTGCTTTGCTGGTTTGACCAGAAAAAGAAATTGACCCGTAGCTAATGTGTTGCGGGTCTTTTTTTGCTTCCCGGGTCATATTTTCCTCTAAAACCAGATCGCAAATCAGCTCCAATATTCTCTCCGGATCACCTTTTAGCCCTAATTTGATAACCTTCATGAATGCTTTTCCCCCACTGGCTTAAACTTTTTCCAGTCTAAGTGGAAAATCTCTTTTGATCAACCTTAGGTTAGGGCAGAAACTTGCATCGGGATAAGCTGAGGAAAAGGAAAAAAAGCGCATAATCGGATATGCGCTTTTTTCTAACTAAACTTATTATATATGAGTCCCTAAATAACGCAATTCTGTTTATAATTATTTTAGTGCCGCATAAAAAAACCTTGTCTCCTGCTCAGTGTTACCGGAATCGGTCTGAAATTGCTCAATGCGTTATCAGGGCGTTTTGATCGGAATGACCTTTTTTCTCAAATGTGTGCAAATCCAATCTGTATTTTCGTCTACCATGGAATCTATATAATTCAGTTCCCCGGCTGCATAGATTATCTCTCCTAGGTTTTTTTTCAGAACACCTGAGAGCAGAAGGTCTCCGCCGGGCACCAACATGGTTTCAATGTTGTGCATTTGGTCCGTTAAGATATTCAGATTGATGTTGGCCAGCACTATTTCGTACCTTAAATCTTCGAGGGTTCCCGCAGTTTCTCTCTTGACCTCGATGACGCTGCAGTTGTTGGCCCGGGCATTGGCTTTGGTGTTTTCCGTACAGATGGGGTCGTGGTCAATGGCCGTCACATGAGCAGCTCCCAGTTTTTCTGCAGCGATGGAAAGTATTCCACTGCCACAACCCAGGTCGCATACCCGTCTCAATTGCATGTCCAACCGCTCCATCATTAGCAGCATCATTTGGGTGGTGGGGTGGTGGCCTGTTCCAAAAGCCATTTGGGGTTCAATGATTAGAGTGTTATCAAAACCGGGCTTTTCGGGGTGAAAGGGTGCGCGGATGTACCAGGACGTTCCTAATTCGACTGGCTCTAAGGAATTCTCCCACATTTTATTCCAGTTCTTCGGTTGCTGCAACTTTTTCTTATACGGCATCCCCATTTCTTGCAATCTTTTCTCAAATTCTTCCAGTGCCTCTGTCCCGGATTCCGGAATATAAAATAGCCAGGCATCTTCGCGCTCTTCGGAACCGGCCACTTGATGGGTGTAGGTAAGTAGATCAAGTTTATCTTCCGTGGTCTCTTTTTTCGGCACACTAATCACCCACCAGGGTGTGATATTATCAAACATCAATACAGGTGTTTTTTAGGAGTAAATTGACTTATTTCTTGCGTGTAGGGTGTTTTTCAACAAAGCAGTCACGGTCATCAGTCCTACACCGCCGGGCACCGGGGTGATATAACTGCAGCTGGGGCTCACATTATCAAAATCTACATCCCCTACAATGCGGTATCCTTTTTTCTTGCTACTGTCATCAACACGGTTTATTCCGACATCAATGACTACCGCCCCCTCTTTGATCATATTCACTGTAACGAAATTTGGTTTTCCAATGGCGGCAATTACAATATCCGCCCGGCGAAGCTCTGCTCCGATGTCTTTGGTCCTGGAGTGAGTGAGGGTGACCGTACAATTGCCGGGCTTGTTTTTTCTGGACATCAATATGGACATGGGAGTTCCCACTATATTAGATCTTCCGACCACCACACAGTGCTTGCCGGATGTGTCAATATCGTACCTTTCCAACATCATCAGAATGCCGTAGGGAGTAGCGGGTAAAAAAGCGGGCATTCCCTGAGCCATCCTTCCAAAATTCACAGGGTGAAATCCATCTACATCTTTTCGGTGGTCAATGGCCAAGTTGACGCGCTCCTCATCTATGTGGTCGGGAAGGGGCAGTTGCACTATGTAGCCGTCGATACCTTCGTCCTGGTTGAGTTTATCGATAATCCCCAGGAGCTCTGCTTCTGAAGTATCGACTGGTTTCTCAATCAAGGTGGATTCAAAACCGATTTTTTTACAGTTTTTCACCTTGCTTTTGACGTAAAAAGTGGAGGCCGGATCATTCCCCACCAATAAAGCGGCGAGGTGAGGTGGTCTTTGGCCGGATTTTACAATTCTGCTGACTTCCTCGGCCATTTCGTCCTTTATCTCAGCCGAGAGCTTTTTCCCATCTAATAATTTCATGATTTGCGGATTTTTGCGCCAAATTAAGGGAAATTGGACAAACGAAAGGCAATTTTCCACCTTTCTTGAACCAAAATTTCAGGGTTTAAATATTCTACACCGCAAAGAAAAATGATCGGGAACATTGGTCAATCATGAAATTCCCCTCGTGTATTTAAAACTTGCGACTGTGTTCTTTTGTCTCCTATTTGCGACACATATTATTATTTACACAAAACCAGAGAGCTTGAAAAAACTCAGACTAATTCTCGGAGATCAACTCAATGTCGAACACCGGTGGTTTGACCAGGTGGATGATGAAGTGACTTATTGCATGTTTGAAATGCGGCAGGAAACGGATTATGTGACCCATCACATTCAAAAGGTCCTGGCCTTTTTTCTCGCAATGAGAGCCTTTGCTGATAAACTGAGAGACCGGGGAAACCGCTTGATATACCTGGAAGTCGATCATCCCAAAAACCTGCAGGACCTCGGTGAAAATATTGAGATGCTAATCCAAAGGCTCGGCATCGAAAAGTTTGAGTACCAATTGCCCGATGAGTACAGATTGGACCAACAACTCAAGGAAATTTGCGGCGAAATCAATGTCCCTTCCGAGGTTTTTGATACAGAGCATTTTCTCACTGAGCGGGACGAGGTGAAGAACTATTTTAGCGAGCGCGAATTTTTGATGGAGCGTTTTTACCGCCACATGCGAAAAAAGCACAATGTGCTTATGCAGGGTGATAAACCCCTGGGCGGTAGGTGGAACTACGACAGGGAAAACCGCAAAAAGATTCCGGACGGTGTGGAAATCCCCTCTCCAAATTGGTTTGAAAGAGAAGTGGGCGACCTGATGGAGAAAATTGAAAGCGCCGGTATTAAAACCATGGGTCGCCTCGAGGATCGTACATTGAGATGGCCTGTTACCCGAGAGGAGGCCATAACAGCGCTCGATTATTTCATCGACAAACTATTGCCCAATTTCGGTAAGTATCAGGATGCCATGACCCACCGTTCACCCTTTTTGTTTCACTCCAGACTGTCATTCGCGCTAAATGTCAAACTCCTGCATCCGCTCGAGGTCATCCGGGCTGTAGAACAACGAATGGACGGAGATGAAGAAGATGAGACGAACCTGGCACAGGTCGAGGGCTTTATTCGCCAGATTTTAGGGTGGCGTGAGTACATGCGAGGGGTTTACTGGGCCAAAGTGCCGGAGTACTTCACCAAAAACTATTTTGAACACACGGCACCCTTGCCTTCCTGGTACTGGACCGGAGAAACCAAAATGGAGTGCCTGCATCACGCCATCAATCAATCACTGGATCACGCTTATGCACATCACATTCAGCGCTTGATGGTCACGGGAAATTTTGCACTGCTGGCCGGCTGCTCTCCCGATGAGGTGGATGCCTGGTATCTCGGAATTTACATCGATGCCATTGAGTGGGTGGAGATTACCAACACCAGGGGCATGAGCCAGTATGCCGACGGGGGGCTCCTGGCTACCAAGCCCTATATTTCCTCCGCCAATTACATCAATAAGATGTCCGACTACTGCAAAAACTGCAAGTACGATCCCAAAAAGAAAACCGGTGAGGATGCCTGTCCCTTTAATAGCCTTTACTGGAACTTCCTGATGAAGCACGAGAAGCTCCTGGAGAAAAATCACAGGATGTCCATGATGTATAATTTGCTCAATAAAATGGATGAAGAGGAACGCCGGGAGTTGAAAAATCAGGCTGAAAAGTACCTCGGTATTATTGACAAGCTCTGATTTTTTCTCACAAAAAAACACGGGGAATTTTTTGCTTCCGAAAAAAGCCTTAATTTTGCAGCCGCTGAGAAAAAGTCCCTCGGCTGTGATTAAATAAGATTGTACAATTTTTGGAGGAGTGGCAGAGCTGGCTTAATGCACCGGTCTTGAAAACCGGCGTGCCCGAGAGGGTACCGGGGGTTCGAATCCCTCCTCCTCCGCCACAAAAGCCCGGCAGTAACTTTTTACAGTTTCCGGGCTTTTTTTATGCCCCTTAGTCAGCAGATTTTACGTTTTTTTAAAGTGCCGGATCCATGAAAAATGATACTTGTAGAGAAATTCCCCTACATCGACCTGGACCGGATTTCAGCCGTACTTACCTTTTGAAAATTCTGATTCGGTTGGCAAAATAATCTTCCTTCCCAGCTTGCGAAACCGGAGCAAATGGGGTGAAAATATATTGATAATATGGTTTCCTGGTGGAAAGCTAATCCAGTTTGTTACAGGTGAAGATCGTCCTTCCTTTTAAGCAGAACCTCTTCGGACTCCTCCCTGTCCGGATCGGGAACGCAGCAATCTACCGGACAAACAGCCGCGCACTGAGGCTCCTCATGAAAGCCGACGCACTCGGTGCACTTTTCCGGGACTATGTAGTAAATTTCATCATCAATGGGGTTCTGCCGTTCCGAAGCATCAACCTCTTTTCCGTCTTCTAGCTTGAACTTGCCGTTGACGCTTGTTCCGTCTGAAACAGCCCAGTCAACTCCACCTTCATATATTGCATTATTGGGACACTCCGGCTCGCATGCGCCGCAGTTTATACATTCCTCTGTGATTATTATTGCCATGATTTTTAAATTCAGTTTACTCTTCTAATCAATTTCCCCGGCAATTGTTTAGTTCCTCAAAGGTAATAATTTAGCCTGGTATCTCCATGTATAAAGGTCAATATTGCAGCTCGAAATGACAATAATAGGGATGCAATGACCATTTATTGTGATAATATTAGCAACTTTGTGGCCAAATCGAGTGGGTTGAATGCCTTCTCAAAAATCTGAGTTATGTTGCGATGGATGTGTGTGTTGGTTATGGTATTTTTTATCGCCCCTGAAGTGAAAGGACAAATGCTATTTCAGGTCGATGATTTCAGTGCTTTTGAGGAAGACCTGACCATTACAGGGGATGCGCGCATTATTGATAACCGGCTTAGACTCACACCATCGGAGAGATATCAGCAGGGTGCTACTTGGTTTTCCCGTCAGCAAATCGATCTACAGCGCGGCTTTGAAACTGAATTCATATTCAAATTGACCAATCACGACCCCGAGCACGAGGGTGGTGATGGGTTTGCCTTTGTGGTCCACAACAACGACCTGCAGGAACTCGGTGGCTTTGGAGACAGCATTGGATACAAGGGGTTGAGTGGGGGTGTGGCCATTGAATTCGACACCTATGACAACGATGAGGGCAGCCGTAATCATGTCACCCTCAGTTACTTTGACCCCGGGGAAGGAGGTTTTAAACGACATGCCACCGTACATCAGATTCCTGAAATGAGCGATGGCGAACCGCATTACGCACGTATTACCTATGCGGATGGTTTTCTAACCTTTTGGTTGGACAGTTATATCTTTCCGGTACTCTCCTCCAAGTTGGACCTGCCGGCCATTTTGGGAACTGACAAGGCATGGTTGGGTTTTACCAGTGCAACCTCTTTTGCCCATTCCGATCACGATATTTTGGAATGGATGGTGGGTGAGTTTTTGCCTCCACCTGACCTGGCCATAGAAAACATCAGGGTGGAACCAAAATACACCGTGGAAGTCCAGAGCCGTAATTTAAGGATAAGTGTATGGGACCACAATCAAATTGACGGGGATATCATATCTCTAAAGGTCGGAGACCAGTGGCTAATCAATGAGTACGAATTGGTGAGAGCGAGAAAAACCGTGCCCTACACCTTTACCGGTTTCAATACCACCATTATTCTCTACGCACACAACCTCGGCGATATTCCTCCCAATACTGCCGCCGTGGCCATTGACGATGGGGTGGAAACTCAAACCATAAACCTCGAGGCCGATCTCGAAAACAGCGAAGCCATTGAGATCATTTACAGAGGTCCAGCGGATTGAGTTTGAAATATGCCTACCGTTTTATATAGTTAACAGTCGGTTGCTAAATCCTATTCTCTCAATCAGAATCTATATACCTACCAGGGTCTGGGCAATACCCACTCCTGATTGCCAAAATAATTCCATCTAACATCCAAAAGGTCCATTTCCGGATCGGTAAATTGCTTCAGTGGACGGCCATTCACAGAAACGCGCGTATTGACATAGACACTGACCTCGCTGTAACCCTTTGCCAAAAATTCCTCTTCCAGATAACGAGCGAATGTAAACATCATATCGGGTCTGGTGGATACGCCGTTAATTTGATGCTCCCCGAGCCGCTCTCTGAGATTAATTCTGTGCTGTTTATTCTGATCTGTTTCAATCGTGAAATGAGCAATCCCGGATTTGGTTCTCAGCATCATCCTCCAGCTCAGCCGGTGTCCCGCCTCGGTCCACAGTACATCATCCGGGATGAAGTGGTGCCGGACAGGCAGTACCAACATCAATCCGATGAAGCCGGCAAATGCGTATTTTATCAGGGCTTTTTGGGTGGGAGTGTGATTGAAAATGGCCGGACTCAGTATCCGGTCCTTTGACACCAGCTTCTCGATGCTTTTTGTCGGGAAAAAGAAGATCGAAAAGGCCAGGGCGAAGTACGGAAATATGCCGATTTGAAACACGGCCGAGTTGAACAGGTGAAATCCCAGTGATGCGATAATGGCGAACCAACGGGTTCTTTTCCACAACAGCATGGGCACCACTAGTAAATCGTAGCCGATGCCTGCATAGGAGAGGAAGTGCGGGACCCAGTCTATTTGGAGTAACGGTCCAATTATGGGCAGATCGGCCCTGGCAGTCATCCAAATGGTCAAAGGTCTTGCCTCCAGCCAATCGGGATACAATTTATTAATAGCTGCGAAAAAATAAACAATGGCTATCAGGCACATAAAAAGCAGTCTCGGCCAGGCGGGAATCTGGTTTCGGTAAATAGCAGGATTTTTTTTAGCATCCAGGGCAAAACGCTTACCCACGGGAAGGAAGACAAATATCCATGAAACCACCATTACCAGGTAGTAGTGGTTGTTGTAGTTGCTCTTCTGCATCAGATAAGTCAGTGACCAAAGGATTGCCAAAAATACAATGGAGTATTTGTACTTATATCCCAGCATCACCCCGATGGAAAAAACTCCCATGAGGAAAAAGACCCCGTACATTGGTGTCCCAATGAGGACTTGTGTCCATTCAAATCCGAAAAAGGGAAAGGTGTAATTGACATCCACAAAGGTCCTCCTTACCCAGCCGGTGGCTATTGCACCCCAGGCTTCCGCCAGCATCAGGAGCCCGAACGCAATTCTGAATATCTCAATAGGTGCATTGCTCTCCGCAGAGAAGAGCCAATTCTCGTATTTGCGGCTGTAGCCGACGGAATGTTCCATTCTGATCGGTAATTTTTACGGCATTGATTCGCCGCTGCAATATGCACAAAATTCCGCAGATGGATACAAGGTTTCGAAAGGATTGGGGTGATTCACACCACTTTTTTTCAATGTCTTCTTATATACAGACACAAATTGTTCGTCCTTTTTCATGATCCCACTCACTGCTCGCGCGATTTTGAAGTACCGCTCGGGATCTTCCACCCCGGGAATAGGATGCGCCTGAAAGGTTTCGCAAACAGCCACCAACCAGCCGAAACGGTAGGGTACGTATTTCTCCGGGTATTTCAGACTCAGGTAGAGAGAAATAATCCGGTAGTCGTGGTAGTGATTGTTGTCGCTCAGCCCCCGGTATTTAGCTTTGTAAAAACCCAGTAATTGGTCGCAGTAGAAAACAAAGCGGTCCATCCGTTGCAGTAAATCGAGCTCTTCGTTGTACAATTCCCGGAACGCCTGTGCAGTGATATCCGGTTGCAATTTGAAGAACTCCGACATCATTTCCCGGGGCTGGTAATTTTCATCCACCCAAAATGCGCGGGAAATATCGCTGCGGATACTCGCCCTGTACATTTCGACAGGATTTTCCGATACGGGTGCCCAGTTTTTCCTGAAATGCTCCCGTATCTCCCAAATGGCTGAAACCTGTGGGTCCTTTTCCAGCTTGCTTTTGAACTTCTCCAGATTCTCTCTGATCGACGCTAATCTCACCTGGTCAGAGTTTTGATTCATCAAAGCGGAGAATACCCTTGCCGATTTTGAGTACGACCATGGCTTGTTGTTTTTCCAGTGCTTCCCTTATGTCAAGAGTGAGCGCCTCCATGAGAGTGTCATATTGGCCGAAAACCTGCGTACTCACGCCATTCGACTCCACTGTGAGGCCTTTGTGGCGCCTGAGTTTTCTCAAAAATTCCTTGACCCTGTCTTTGTAATCGTCGTGCAGTGGATAAATACTGAGTTCTGCGGTAGCTTCCATGATTAAATTATTTTTGTTCGTAATATTTTAAGATTTTGACAATCCTTTTGCGACATTTGCGCCTGTAAAAGGAAGTGACTTTTTCTGACCTTCTACCTTATATTAATGGTTCAATTTCCGCATTGTTGAAATGAGTGATTCCAAAACCATAGAGCTGAGGATTTACGGCAAAGTACAGGGAGTCTGGTACCGCGCATCCACCAAAGAAAAGGCCCTTCAACTAGGTCTGAGTGGTTATGTTATGAACAAAGCAGACGGCTCCGTAATGGCTCAGGCGACAGGCCCGGAAAATTCCCTGGAAGAACTCATTGACTGGTGTCATAAGGGTCCGGCTGAGGCCAAAGTTAAGGAGGTAAAAGTCCTGAAAATTCCCCTTAGACGATTTGAGGGATTCGATATCAGACGATAGTTTTTATAAAATTATATTTTATTGAAAAGCAATGATTTATACATTGTTCGAGGATTTTTTTACAATGAATGTTAACTCTAATATTTGGAAACTTTATATATTTACGAACTCTAATGTTTTACCGATTTCGTTGAACAAATCAATCGACTTTTTTTAGACTCTGAACCGGGAATTGCAGCTAATAAAAGTCGGTATTTCATAAAACATCTAAAATTTATTATAATTATGGCCCCCCTGCTATTCGAGAAGAATGTTGACACAAAGAAGGAGAAGCCGGAAGCAAAAGAAAAGACCACCGGCGACACAACACAAACTGCACAGAACCGTAAAAAATACACCTATGAGGAGGCGCTGAAAAAATCTACAGCATACTTTAATGGTGATGATCTGGCAGCAAGGGTTTGGATTAATAAATACGCGCTTAAAGATTCACATGGGAATATCTACGAAGCCAATCCGGATGACATGCACCGCAGACTGGCATCGGAAATAGCCCGCATTGAAAGCAAATATTCACAACCAATTGGGGAAGAGGAACTCTACGAATTGCTGAAGGAATTCAAGTACATCGTGCCCCAGGGTGGCCCGATGACCGGAATTGGCAATGACTTTCAGGTCGCATCCCTGTCCAATTGCTTTGTAATCGGGAACAATGGACCGGCTGATTCCTACGGCGGTATTATGAAAACCGATGAGGAGCAGGTACAGTTGATGAAGCGCCGCGGTGGTGTGGGACACGACCTCTCTCATATCCGGCCCAAAGGAAGTCCGGTGCAAAATTCTGCCCTCACATCCACTGGAATCGTTCCCTTTATGGAGCGCTATTCAAACTCTACCCGCGAGGTAGCTCAGGATGGTCGAAGAGGTGCACTGATGCTGACTGTATCCGTAAAACACCCCGATGCTGAGCACTTTGTCGATGCCAAGATAGACGGCACCAAAGTGACCGGAGCCAATGTCTCAGTAAAAATTGACGACGAGTTCATGCGATCAGTGGAGAGCGGTCAGGCATACTTGCAAAAATACCCCATCGACAGCCGCAAACCTGTCTATAAAAAATCCATTGACGCCGCTTCCCTGTGGAAAAAAATCGTACACAATGCCTGGAAATCCGCTGAGCCTGGTATTATTTTCTGGGACACCGTAATTAGGGAATCCGTACCCGATTGCTATGCAGACCTCGGCTTTGAAACGGTATCTACAAATCCATGCGGCGAGATTCCCCTGTGCCCCTACGACAGTTGCCGTCTGTTGGCGGTTAATCTGTTCAGCTATGTCAATAACCCCTACACACCGGATGCCTCCTTCGACATGGAGTTGTTTAAAAAGCATGCCGGAATGGCACTGAGGATAATGGATGACATTGTAGATCTCGAACTCGAAAAGATCGACGCCATTATTGAAAAGCTGGAAAAGGACCCCGAGCCAATGGCAATCAAACGCACCGAATACGAACTGTGGAAAAAAACCAGAGAAAAGTGCATTCAGGGAAGGAGAACCGGTGTGGGAATCACCGGTGAAGGCGATATGCTCGCTGCACTGGGTCTTACTTACGGAACTGATAAGGCTACTGAATTCTCCGTGGAAGTTCACAAAACCCTCGCGGTTGAAGCCTACAGAATGTCTGTAAATCTCGCCGGAGACAGAGGAAAATTTCCCGTGTACGACCACCGCAAAGAGGAAAACAACCCCTTTGTGCAGCGCATAAAAAATGAGGACCCGGAATTGTATAAAGAAATGTTGAAAAAGGGTCGGCGAAATATCGCCATGCTTACCATTGCTCCAACGGGCACCACCAGCATGATGACTCAAACGACCTCCGGAATCGAACCGGCTTTCCTCATCAGTTACAAGCGCCGGAGAAAAGTCAACCCCAACGACCAAAATGTACGCGTGGATTTTGTGGACGATGTGGGTGATTCATGGGAAGAGTACCGCGTCTTCCACCACAAATTTGTCGATTGGTTGAAGGCCAACGGCCACGATGTCGATAAGGTCAGACAGATGGAAGATGACGAAATGCGGGCTCTGATACGCAAATCTCCTTACTATAAAGCCACCGCCAACGACGTGGATTGGGTTTCCAAAGTGAAAATGCAGGGCGCTATTCAAAAGTGGGTGGACCACTCCATCAGTGTTACGGTCAACGTACCTGAGGAAACACCGGAAGAACTGATCGGTGATATTTATCTCACTGGTTGGAAGAGCGGATGCAAAGGAATTACGGTTTATCGCGACGGTTCCAGATCCGGGGTGCTTGTCACAGACAAAAAGGAGAAGAAGGAAGAGACTACAACGGGAATAACCGATGCGCCCAAGCGTCCCAGAATACTCGAGGCCGATATCGTCAAGTTCATGAACAACGAGGAAAAGTGGATTGCAGTCGTCGGTTTGCTGGATGGCAAACCCTATGAGATTTTTACTGGTAAGGCAGAGGAGTCTTTCTCCATTCTCTCTACCGTGGAAAGGGGCTGGGTCATTAAAAGCCGCACGGAAGACGGTGGCAGCCGCTACGATTTCTCTTACCTGGATCGCCAGGGTTACCGCATCACCATCGAGGGGCTATCACGGACATTTAACAAGGAGTACTGGAATTATGCCAAGTTGATTTCCGGTGTTCTGCGTCACGGAATGCCCATTGAATATGTAGTGGATGTGGTTGCCAACCTCCAGCTCAATGAAGACTTGTTGAACAACTGGAAAAACGGGGTGGCCAGAGCACTAAAGCGTTATATTGAGGACGGGACCGCTCCCGCGAAAAACAGTTGCCCATCTTGTGGCGAGCACACCCTGGTCTATCAGGAGGGCTGCCTGGTATGCAGCAGTTGTGGACACTCTAAGTGCGAGTGATCTAATTACCAAAAGTTCTATTATTCAATCAATCATCAGCGCATTCACAGCCTTCGGGAGTGAATGCGCTTTTTGTTTTAACTGGCTTAAACCTACTTTACTTACCAACCCCTATCCTTATGATTATCAAAGGAAACGAACAGACCGAAAATTACTTAGGCGAAAATTGCTACATCACCGAGTTGCTGAACAGCCCTGATTTATCCGAACTTTCCGTCGCTGTGGCGAGGGTCCTACCGGGAGAGGAAACCGAACTTCACGCCCTGGAGGGTCATGAGGTTTACTATGTTTTGCAGGGGAAAGGCGAGGTTTTTATCGATGGGGCAAACAGAGGGACCCTGGAAAAGGGCGACCTGGCCCTCATTAAAAAGGACCTCAGCCAAAAAATCACCAACACCGGGACCGGAGACTTGATTTTCCTCTGCATTTGCAGCCCCAGGTTCAGAACGGAGGGCTATCGCGCTTTGGAATAGTTTCTTGTCCGATGTAGCGTACAAAAATGGTCCACCACAAAGGCGCGCATTGAGCATACCGAAATGAACGGCGGACACAGAGAGGGAATCTCCAAAGATTTCAGAGACAAAAGAGAAAATCCGTGCAATTCGCGCAATCAATTTAATCCGTGATTCAGGCAATTGGAGCATCATCTGAATTACAAATTGGGGCTTCGAGCAAGAAGTCCGGATATTGGCAAAAGTAGTGACTTTTGGGAAGTTCGGTGTTTAAGATTTTAGGTTCTCGCTAAGGCTGCAAAGGTGTGGGCCTGGCGTTGTGAGCGGCCATTAATTGATTTAGTGCTTGGAGATCGTTCCCCCGGTTGGATAATTTCCCTTGCGCGCTGAAACTCAATTCAATAATTGCGTTGAGGGCGGGCACTGAAACGACCCGCAGAATATCAGATGTCCTACTTAATTATTATTCCACCTTAAAAGACCCTAAAGGCGTCAGCCACCAATAGGATGTGCCTGCCCCCACTAAAGGATTGGATGCAGGCAATCCTTAGATTATTCTGTTCCCGAGAACAGCACCCTGAAGGGGTCCGACAATATTCCAGTACTTTAATAGCAGCGCCAATCGCTTAAGCCGCGGAAGAACAGCCCCCAAAAGAAGCCTCTACAAATTTTTTCAAGAAAAAACATTCCTATAATAACAATATGTAAAAAACACAAATACAAATAAATATGTAAAATTTTCGTCATCCCCAATGTTAAGTCTTTAGAATAAACCGGGCAGGAGGAACCAATTTCCCGAAAAATGGTGTTATCTTAGCGTAAATTCAATATTAAATTAATGTTAAGTAAGTAAAGCGAGGAGTTATGGCAAAGCACAAGTTCAAAGAGGAGAAACGGTTTCGGCACCGGGCATTTTATGTATTACTCGGCCTGATAATTCTCGGGGCGACCTATAGATTGGTGGAGGAATTTGTGCTGGCCCCTGTCGTGAGTTGGGGTATGGTTGCCGTTTTCACCGGCATGATACTGGTGTCTGTCCTGGTGATTTATTTGTTGAGTTCTGTTCGCTTTGTGACGGTGGTGTCCAAAAAAGGCATCAAGTACCAGTTGTACCCTTTACACTTTAAAAGGCAGAAGGTTAAGTGGGATGATATTGAAGAGTACAAGGTAGTAGAAATGCCCCGCAAGGCCACATGGAGTGGTTGGAATCTTTACTACAGTTCTGATTTGCACAACTACGGCTTTGGAGAGAGCAAGGGTTTGTTTGTCAAACTGAAAAACGGCGACAACCTCTATCTCGGCATTGAGCACGAGGCTGAGCTCAAGAAAAACATAAAGAAACTGGCTCGCAATTGAGATTGGAATAAATGGTGACCCCCGAACCAATACTAATTGCTTAAAATCTTAAGGTAAACAAAGGCCCCTCGGATCGATTTCGAGGGGTTTTTTAATTGGGAAAAGTGAGGAAAAAAAAGTGCCCGGAGCGGGACTTGAACCCGCACGGCCGAGATGGCCACAGGATTTTAAGTCCTGCGTGTCTACCAATTCCACCACCCGGGCATTTCTTTTGAAGACTTGTGACTAAAAAATTAGGAAGTGAAAGTCTGGAAAAAAACAGAGCGAGAGACGGGATTCGAACCCGCGACCCCGACCTTGGCAAGGTCGTGCTCTACCAGCTGAGCTACTCTCGCTTTCATTAAGCGACTGCAAATATACGACCCTTTTCCCAAACTTCGGAAAGTTTTTTGAAAAAATATTCCTTTTCCAGCGGACCATTGCGTTCATGCGCGGATTTCCGGCTTTTGATAAACTTCACACCGGCTTTGGTCGTTACCATTCCCAAATTATTGAGACATCAATTGCGTGGACCGTACACGGGGGTCCCAAACAATTGGTAATTTTGCGTGATTTTTGAAAAAAGCATCCCGATGAGTAAGAAAGGAAAAATTTTGGTAGCCATGAGCGGTGGTATTGACAGCACTATGACAGCCCTGCTTTTACACGAGCAGGGGTACGAGGTTATTGGCATTACCATGAAGACCTGGGACTATGCCACTTCGGGCGGTGATTCCAGAGAGACGGGCTGTTGCAGTCTCGACTCGATAAACGATGCCCGCCAGGTCGCCGTTGACCACGGTTTCCACCATTTTATAATAGATATCCGCGACGAGTTTGGGGATTTTGTCATCGATAATTTCATTGAGGAATACATCGCCGGCAGAACACCCAATCCCTGTGTTTTGTGCAACACCCATATCAAATGGGAGGCTATGTTGAAAAGAGCGGATTCCCTGGATTGTGAATTCATTGCCACCGGTCACTATGCTAAAAAGGTGTTTGAAAACGGCCGCCACTTCGTGCGCAGGGCCAAAGACCTGACCAAAGATCAGAGTTATGTCCTTTGGGGCCTCAGTCAGGAGTGTCTCAATAGGTCGGTATTTCCCCTCGGTGATATGTTGAAATCTGAAGTGCGGGAACTCGCCATGGACCGGGGCTATAAAGAACTCGCCGGAAAACCCGAGAGCTACGAAATTTGCTTTGTCCCCGACAATGACTACCGCGGTTTTCTCAAGCGGCAAGTGCCCGGTCTGGAAGAAGAAGTTGATGGAGGGTACTTCATCGATCAGGAAGGCAAACTGCTCGGGCGCCACAAAGGCTATCCATTTTTTACAGTGGGGCAGCGAAGAGGTCTTGGAATTGCTTTCGGAGAGCCCATGTACGTCACGGAGATAAAGCCGGAATCCAATACCGTAGTTCTCGGCAAACAGGAAGATATGATCCGCAATGGCATGCGCGTCGGTGATTACAACTTCCTCAAGTACGAATCCATTGACAAACCTCTCGAAGTGGTCACCAAGGTGCGCTACCGTGACCGCGGAACGCTCAGTACCATGAGCATGGAAGGCGATGAGGTGATGGTGGAATTCATGGCCAATGTCCGGGGAATTGCTCCCGGCCAGTCGGCTGTAATGTACGAGGGCGATGACGTCATCGGAGGGGGAATAATTAAAGCCAGTTTTTGAGCCGGAATTTCATCCGGCTTTGCAGTGTAATCAAAACAACCATCCATGGCCAGGTTAAAAAGAGAGATGGAAGAACTCATCCCGGCGGGTCGGGTATTAAAACCCTACGGAAAAGATGGCTCTATTAAGTTGGCCGGTGAAAACGAGGCGTTTGAAAAAATCCTGATCGAGGTCGAATTCATTTTCATCACAGACTTTGGAAGCAAGGTGCCCTTCCGAATAGAGGAGGTGCGTCCCGGTCCACCCCCGATCGTCAAGTTGGAGGGTTTGGATGCGCCTGAAACAGCCCGGCGACTGAATGGGGCCGCATTTTTTTTGCTGCAGTCTGATGCTCAAAAGGCCAACCACTACAAAAAATCCGACCCCCTCAAATACATTGTGGGCTTTGAGGTCATCGACCAAAGCAGTGAGGAGCTTGTCGGCAAGGTGATCAATACCGTGGAAATGGCCGGACAGTTGCTGGCTGAGGTTGAAGACCACAAGCTGGATAAAATCCACCTGATTCCCATCCACGAGGATATGATTATATCCATGGACCCCGAGGCCAAAACCATCCTCATGGAACTCCCTGAAGGGCTTACAGAACTTTGATTAGTAAACTCCTGAGCCCTTTTATTTTTGTGGTGAACCCTCAGACTCTTCTTTTGAATCTGTTTTGTTTAATAAAGAATCAGATGACGAAGAAGATGCCAGCCGGATAGGCGATTTGAATGTGCAGGTGATTGACCTGAGCGGCAATGTGGTGAATGAAAGTGAGTTTGGACCCGACCTCATTAGGGGATTGAATGTTGAAATGTTGCCGGCCGGTATGTACCTTGTGCGACTGACCGTAGAGAATCTCTCACAGACTGTGAACATGGCGAAAAAGTAGTGGAACTCAAAAGTCCTGGATTCCCTTCTGCAGATTGTATTTTCCCCTCATTTTTGGTGGGGTAGAAATTCAGCTTTAATGATAAAAGGAGTCTAATTTATTGAGATCAACGGGTAGTTTTTTACCTTAGCACCAAAAGGACCTATGAAATCAATTTTACTTTTGGTAGCAAGTATGGTTTTGAGCATTACACTTTGGGCTCAACTTGAATTGAACTACGAAATTGAGTTCACCCATTTTCAGCAGGATTACATTCCACTGGAGGAGTACACCAACTTAACGGAGGGCGTGGATGCCTGGGATTATTCTGACTTTTGGGATTTTACCATTCCGATATATAATCCGGTAGTATTTCCGGGCTTTGAAGACCGTCCGTTTGACACGCTTTACACCAATGCCTTTGCGGGAATGGAGTTCGGTTATAACCAACTGCCGGATGATCCCTATACAGTGGGAATCATTGGAGCTGCTTTAGAAGGGTATTTAATATCTCCTCTGGCAGATGACAATAACGCAGATCAGGGGCATATTTTATACCTGGAATCTGAGGAGGGCCTATTCTTCGAATTTCAAAATGTGGGTTTTGAAGAAGAAATGTATTTGGGATCCGGCCTTCAATCCAGATTGAACTTCCAGGTGGCGTATTACTTTGACGATAATTGTATTGAATTCCATTACGGGCATTCTGAAATTGGTTCAGAACTAGAGCAATACCTTGATGATGTCGGTGTGGAAATTAATGCTATACTGGGCTGGTTTTATGAGGAGGAAATTGATGGTGAATGGGATCGCAATCACCTGTTGCTAGGAGGGTGGTTAAATGGAGACCCCGCAGAACCAGAGTTCAACAGCGATTTCTTTGATTACAATTCACACACCGAGGATCTCGGTTTTGTAACCGGAGTCCCGGAGGAAGGCACCGTATATCGCTTTTGTTTTGACCAGACGACCTCCACTGAAGAGGTTGTTGAGCTCTCGGCTGACTTGACCCTGTATCCCAATCCCGCGACAAATAGGGTTTATTTTTCATTGCCGGAAGAGGATGCCAGCCAATTGGGCGATTTGAATCTTCAGGTGGTTGACCTAAGCGGCAATGTGGTGATTGAAAGTGAGTTTGGACCTGATCTCCACGGTGGATTGAATGTGGAAATGCTGCCGGCCGGCATGTATTTTGTGCGACTTACCGGAGAGCATCTCTCGCAGACTGTGAAGGTGGTAATAAAATAATCGGTTGTCACTCAGTCGGTCTCTTTGCTAATGGCATTTTTCGGGAAATGTGGTATGTGGGAACAAACCACTTTCGGTAAATTACTCCTTATTATCTACAGTAATTTCCCTCAGGATTTCAGAGTAAAATACCTGCTATGGTGGCGGTCATCAGATTGGCCAGTGATCCAGCCAGTACTGCGTAGAGACCGAATTGAGCTAGTTCGGATTTTCTGTTTGGCGCCAATCCCCCTATTCCCCCGATTTGAATGGCGATGGAGGCAAAATTGGCAAATCCGCAAAGTGCGAAGGTTGCCATGGTGATTGTTTTGGCACTGATGGTCCCTTCCGAAACCATTTCGGCCAATTGCATGTAGGCGACAAATTCATTGAGGACCACTTTGGTGCCCAATAGCGAACCCATATTTACTGCATCCTCCCAGGGCACGCCGACTCCAAAAGCCAGCGGAGCGAGAATCCAGCCGAGCACAGTTTCGATGGTGAGTTCTACACCCTCTGGCAGCATCTGGTTGATGGTGGTGATCTCCCCGAAGTGGTAGAGGAAGTGGTTACCCATTGCAAGCAGCGCGATAAAGGCGAGCAGCATGGCCCCGACATTTAGGGCCAGTTTGAGTCCCACTCCTGCACCTGAAGCCGCGGCATCAATACCATTCGCATCGGTTTTTTCTATGGTCATTTTCACCTCCCCACGGGTGACCGGCTCACCGATTTCCGGCCGCAGGATTTTGGCAATAACGAGTGCGGCAGGTGCAGCCATGATGGAAGCGCCCAGCAACTGTTCGGCAAACATCAATCTTCCAACATCCAGCGGCACATCATTGGCCAGCGCATAGGAGTTGCCCAGCATCTGCACATAGGCCGCCATCACACCTCCCGCGATGGTTGCCATACCGCCTGTCATGACCGCCAGCAGCTCCGATTTGGTCATTTTTTCGATATAGGGTTTTATGACCAGGGGAGACTCGGTCTGACCTACAAAAATATTGGCCACAACGGAGAGGGATTCCGCCCCTGATATACCCATCAATTTTTGCATACCTTTTGACATGACGTTCACGACGCGCTGCAATATCCCGTAGTGGTACATTATGGAAGTAAGCGAGGCAAAAAATACAATGGTTGGAAGTACCTGGAATGCAAAAAAGTGACCCATGCTATCCTCCATGCCCGGACTTCTGGCCAGGTCACCAAAAATGAATTCCGCCCCGGCGGTGGTGAAGTCCAGTACAATCACAAAAAATGAGGATATCCAACTGAACATAATCTTTGGCCATCCCAACGGTGACCACCATTCCTCCATGACCGACCCCTTCAGTATGAAAATCGCCAGTACAAATTGGATGGCAAGCCCTATGCCCACCAGTTTCCAGTCTATCTTTTTTCGGTTGTTGCTGAAAAGGACAGCCACTCCGATTATGAGCACCATCCCGATTACACCGCGTAAAATGTCCATATATTTTGCATTATTTCCCCTTCGACAGACCCTTTTCCGGCCCAATCACCTTTGGGGGAATTCAAATATCCGGCAAGATAGAAAAATGTCGCGAAACATCGGATGCCAGCACCTCAATCAATACCGAATCCTGAAATTTTTAAGCCGCCAGTTAAGGATTTTTAAAGTTCCCGTGAAAAAATTTCAATAGCTGGTCATGCCATTGTATTTTCGCAACCGGGTTTATCATCGAATTATGGCTGGCAGCATCAACAAACCGTATTTTATCGGAATCACAGGGGGCAGTGGTTCAGGAAAAACTACCTTTATCAGGGAACTGAGAAGGAAATTTCCCTCCGAATCGCTGTGCATCCTCTCTCAGGATGATTACTACCGGCCCAGAGACGAACAACAGGCCGATCCCCGCGGCATCAGAAATTTTGACCTTCCTGAATCCATTGACATCCGGAGACTGGAAAGAGATGTCAATCGCTTAGCGGAGGGTGAGACCATCACCAAAAAGGAATACACCTTCAACAACCCGGAAAAAGAACCGGGCATCCTGGTCTTTCACCCCGCTCCGATTATTGTACTCGAGGGACTGTTCGTATTCTATATCGAATCCATTTTCAAAAGGCTGGACTTGAAAATATTTATCCACGCCAAAGAAAATCTCAAGGTAATCAGGCGCATTAAAAGGGATCAGGTGGAGCGAAATTACCCACTGGAGGATGTGCTGTACAGATACCAGCACCACGTACTTCCGGCCTATGAAAAACACATCTTCCCCTTCATGGAAAAATCCGATATCATCATCAACAACAACGACAGTTTTGATGCCGGACTCCGGGTGTTAGAGGGTTACATTTTTCACAAGCTGAACTTGATAAAATCCGCAAAAAAACCAGTGGAGTCGCGCGAAGTTGTGAAGTGAAATTCAAGGACTGTCACGGGTCGGTCTTTAATTAGACAATCTCCTCTTCCTTCCCTCCGTCGGTTCCTCCCTCGCTTTCCTTCATCTGCAGCAGTGTCCTGCCCCAGAAATAGTGCATACCTTCAAAAATCCCTGCGATTTTTTCGTAGAGTTCGCTACCGGATTTGTTCAGTTCATCGTCCAGTACAGAGACAAATTCCTCGGGGACCGGATAGGATTGCTCGATGCCACGGTCTTTTATCTTCAGGGTGTATTTTTCGCCGTACTGAAACAGCTCGACTACATAGTGGGCATGCTTATAACTCTTTATCACTCTCATCGGTGGATAGTTTTTGAATGGATCGACTCAATTGTCGGTAAAGTGTTTTTAAATCTTCGTCTTCCAAATTGCTGAGATGCTTTTGCAAGGTGGCTTTGTCACCCCTGATTGCCGGGCCTGTTTGGGCTTTGGCGGGATCCATCCTCAGCACCTTTTCAACGGTGGTTTGGATCAGCGGGTGTAAATAATCGAAAGGGATACCGCGCTTTTTCAGCATATCGGAGACCAGTGCCATCAGGTGATTGGTGAAATTATTGGCAAAAACAGCGGCGAGGTGGAGGTGTTCCCGTATAAGATCGTCGTTTTTTACGGGACGTGCCCCGGCCTCTTCGGCCACTTTATGCAAAAAACGGCTCACCCTTTCCTGTCCGCTCTCAATGAAAACCGGAACTCCGGCCCAGTTGAAATCCTGGTCCCTCGAAAAGGAATTCAGGGGGTAAAAAATACCGTAGTTTGGTACCACGCCCTTCAGATGATTGGCCGGAAGGACGCCTGAGCTGTGTGAAACACAGGCGTTTTGGACCATTTTTTCGGGCAATTTGGTAGCGGCTGCTGCAATTTGGTCGTCCTTGACAGTCAGAAAGACCGTCTCGATGTCATTCGGCAGTTCGGCAATTGAGTTGACAAGGTGTAGATTTTTTTCAGCGCCGGATGCATTGGTTTTACGGTGGTAATTTCTACAAACCACAAAGGTTTGAATGCCCTGTCTCGACAGTTCTAAACTGAGGTGGTAACCTACATTTCCCCAGCCGATGACAGCCACCTTGTACATGGTAAGTTACATTTTGTTTCTAAGCCGGACGATCATTGCGAACAGCAGACCGATCATCATCATGAACGATCCCACCCAGAAGAAGTTCAGGCCTTCAAACCTGATGGCCTCCAGCACTATAAAGTCACTCCTGGGCACATTTTCGGCGATTTGAACCGGTAGATTTTGAATCTTCATGGGTTGTTCTGCCACCATAAAGGTCATTTTACCGGTATTCGGGTCAACCCTGGTAAAGCGGAAGTGCAGTCCCGCCTCGGGGACCATGGTTTTGAAATTGGACTGAATATTGTCCCTGATCATATACACGGGTTCTGTTCGATATTCGGCACCGGTTTCGGTATTGACCACTTCCAGGATGGCTGATAGGGCGATATCCCCATCTCGCTCGTCGTATGACGGATGCCATGGTTCCTGATTGACGTTTAAAAAGGTGATTTCGTATTCATCGTATTGGAAGCGGTCTCCCTGCGCAAGTTGGAATTCGGTATAATTCAGTTCTTTTTCCGTGTGAAAAAGGTCCTCAATCAGAGTATCAGCAAGGTGAATTCTCATGTTGAGGGGGTCGATTTGCTCCGGATACCTGAATACAAAGGAGCCCCTGAGTGCAATACCCGGCAGGGCGGTAAATGCACTGTCTTTATCAAGCGAGTGAACTCTCATTTTCAGTGTGAGTGCGATGTCGTCCTCGGCCGAACTCTCCTTATCGGGATGGAGTATGGAGTGATGGATTTCCTCCAGCACGATGTAGTGACGGCTGGTAAAGGTAGTATCCCCCAAATTCATATAATAGGTCTCAAACTGGAGAGAGTCCTCTACGGCTTGAGCTGACTCCAGGTCTATCTGCTGGGCTGGAAGCCGGGCGATGCGCGTAAAAATATCGATAAGTGGTTGTCGCCGGATATCCGGGTTGGCCGCTTCAATTTGGGTGAAGTTTTTGTCGTAAATCACGTTTGGACTCAGCACGAAACTGTCCACTCCGCGCCCCTCCTCGTCAATTTCCACAAAGCGAATATCAAAACTCCTTTCATTGCCGTCGAACCGATCAGATTCGTATGTGGCAATGTAACCGCGCATAAATATCGGCTCATTTTTTATGAGTACAATATTCCGCAGAAGATCTTCGTCTTCCATACCTTCCAGCATACCACTTTGGGCAAAAACATTGGAAGAGACGTAGGTCTTGTTAATCCCGGATGCCATAATTCCAATGATCATGGTGGCAAATCCAATATGTGCAATGGCAGAACCGGATGCCTTGAGATTGCCCCTTATCCTGAATAAGAGGTGGTCCATATTTACAATGAAGGCAAAAAGTGCGGCAAAGATTAATAGGATATATTGCCATGCAACAACCTGAATCCATTGGATGGTGGTCCAGGTCAGTAAAGCGGTGAGCAGCAAGGCGACCCCTGTCTGGGTGAAAAATTTCTTCCGGTAATTTACCCAGTTGGCTCCTCGATATCTGAGATAAATACTGATTCCCGACAGCAGCGCCATAAGTGTGGCTATCCACAACTGGTGAGCATTGTAGTGCTCTATGGGGTCCTCAACAACCCTGGATTGATAAAAGGGATCGAAAAACTGCATGATGGCGTTCATCACCGGCAGGGAAGTGGAGTAGGTGATTAGTATCGAGCCAATTACAATAACCATACTGCCAATAAACATCCAAAATTCCCTGGAATTCCAATCCTCCTCTTTTTTCGGGTTGGGTATTTCTTTGTAGCGTATGAAAAAGAGGGTGAGACCCAGGATTAGGAAAAAGAGGATGAAGAATACGAGTTGATTCTCGAGACCCATCTCAGTAAATGCGTGTACGGAGGTGTCTTCAAGTATCCCACTTCTCACCAGATAAGTGGAATATACAATGAGGCAAAAGGCCAGTATGTAAAATACCATGGTGGCCCGGATTGAATGACCGGTGCTTTTGGCGATCAAATTGGTGTGTATCCCCGCAATGATGATAAGCCAGGGGACCAGCGACATGTTTTCCACTGGATCCCACGCCCAGTATCCACCGAAGGTAAGCGCCTCATAGGCCCAAACAGAACCCAGTAGAATACCTGTTCCGAGTGCGAAGCCGGCGAAAAGTCCCCATTTCAGTCCGGGATCCAGCCAGCCCTTGTAATCCCTGCGCCAGAGACCAGCCAAAGCAAAGCAAAAGGGAATGGATAAGGCTGCAAAGCCCAAAAAAGTCACGGGCGGATGTATGGTCATCCAGTAATTCTGTAAAAGGATATTAAGACCGCTTCCGGTGATCAACTCCAGGTATTCTGCATTGGCGAAAATGGGTGCGTCCTGCACATCCCTCAACAATACAGTGGGATTGATGCCCAGCTTTGATCCCCCATCCCCAAACGGCAGGTAGGTACCCAGTATTTTTGAGGTGAGAAACACCTGTATCAGAGATAAAAAGGTCATAACCGCAGGCCTCCACTGTCCTCCCTTCCAAATTATAACCCATCCCAGTATGATGTGCCAAAACATCCACAGGAGAAAACTCCCCTCCTGACCTTCCCAAAAGGCCGAAAAGGTGTATTTAAAAGGCAGGTCATCGGATACGTGATTGAAGGCGTAGGCGTATTCGTACATGCGATTGAGCATGATGTAAAAAATAACAGCCATCAAACCGAAAATGGACACACCGTGAATCACATAGGACCAATTGGCTGTTCCAAGCCAGTTTGAAGCCGGATTTTCACGCTCTTTTTCTGCCAGAAAGTAAGCAATGGTTGCTCCTATTGCACTTACAAAGGAGATTATTATCAACAAGTGCCCCAACTGGCCTGGCCAGAGGGTTTCACCAATGTATTGTATTTCGCTCATTAGATGGGATTAGATTTCTGATCTGACGAAAATTTCATCGTCCTGATACTTGCTGGGACATTTCATCAGCATTTCTCGCGCTACAAAAATGCCATCCCTGAATCGACCTGTTAGCACGAGCTGTTCAGACATTTCAAAGTCCTGGGGTTTTTCACTCAGCAATACAACCATGCGCTCATCACCCTCCTCATCTGTCATGTAAAAAGTAAAGCGGTTGGGGTCAATTTCCGGATTGTAAACCATCTCCTTGTCCTTTGAGAGTTGGCCGATTATTTTTATGTTTCTTTCATCTTCCAGCAGCTCGGCCTCTGCAAAGGTGTAATAAGTGCCAAAATCAGTGCTGGTAATGACAAAGAGGAGAACCGCTCCTGCCATCAAAAGTCCTGCTACTATGTGGATCTTTTTCATCTCTTTATATTTTCTATCAAAAATTTGACGGGAGGCCCCTTCACTTCAACCAATTTCCTCGCTCCCCTTTTATCTCGCGGTTTAAGACCGTTTGTTGTAAATTCACTGTCTGTCAAAAACCCGTACTAAAACTTTTTAGCGTACTGTGAAATGGACCAACATAATCAATAGTTATATTGTGGGTTTAATTAATATATCGTATCTTTATACAAAATTACGACTTGTACCTCATTTTTTAGAGGAAAACGGCTTTTTTCGGTGCTTATTGGCAGCCGGGCCAACAATGGGTTTCCAAAGCAAATTCGCAATCTTTATGACCCGCTGTAATTAAATACTGTTGGGGTGATTTTTTGAGTAGGTTTTTTTGGTTTCCGCCCCGTTTTGTGTCCGTGGATATTGATTGCACAGAAAGTGTTAAAATGAAACTGTCTTGACAAATGCTTGATAACACACCTTACGTCATTGATCTTTTGGGATTGGATTTGTACTACGGAGACATCCCCGTATTGACGGACATCAACTTTAAGCTGTCCCGTTCTGAATTCGCCTACCTGGTGGGATTTACCGGCAGTGGAAAAACCACCTTTTTGCGATGTCTTTATGGCGCACAACCTGTTCACCGTGGCAAGGCTTTTGTCACCGGAGTGGATCTGAGCAAGTTGAAGCCTTCGCAGTTGCACAAATACAGGAGAAAGATCGGCATGGTGTTCCAGGATTTTAAATTGCTTCCCGATCTTACTGGCGCCCAGAATCTTAACTTCGTGCTCAGGGCAACCAGATATCCTCGCCCTAAAAGAAAGGCCCGTATCAAAGAAGTTATGGAATGGGTAGGCCTTGAACACAAAATCGGTGCCTATCCGCCAATGATGTCCGGAGGAGAACAGCAGCGCCTCGCTATTGCCCGCGCTATTCTAAATGACCCGCAGCTGATCATTGCTGATGAGCCCACAGGCAACCTTGACCCCTTTATGACGGATGAAATTATGTACTTGTTCAGCAGATTAAACAAAGAAATGGGGACAGCCATATTGCTGGCAACCCATGATTATCGTGTATTGGATAAATTCCCAGCCCGGGTGGTCAAACTGGAAGGCGGAGTGCTGAAGAATGAAAATTGACCAACCGGATTGGCCGGTGAGAGCAAAAATATTATATACACTCACTTTCTTGCATTTTGCTGCGCAATTATTCTCTGGGTATTATTTGCAGGTGAAGTTGTTCTGTTTGCCTATAATTTGAGCTACAGGTTGGGGAGGAATAAAGATTTCACACTTTTGGCATATTAAAGTTTAATTATGGATAATAATCAGTATTTCAATTAGATGTATTTGAGGGCTAAATTCCTGTGTTATCAGTGCGTCATAAAAAAGTTAATTTATCAAAAAAAAGATTTGTAACTCAAATGTTTTCATAACTTTAGGCCAAAATAACATGCTATGAATTGGCGAAGACTCAATGGAATGCAATTGGACCTGCCCATCAGGGAAGAGGTAGAGAAAACCATTAAAGAGGAGATTGAAAAGGGGTTTAGACTGAAGGTCTGTATCGGTACAGACAGTCGTGTCAAGGTGGATTCCATCGAGTTTGCCACCGTGATTGTCTTTTTGAGAGAGCACCGGGGCGGCTTTATGTTTATTAGTAATTTCAACCAAAAGGGACAGATGTCTGTCAAGGAGCGGATGATCAATGAAGTGGCCAGGTCCGTCGAAGTTGCTTACAACCTTTGTGAGCTTTTTGATCGATACAATGTAGAACTGGAAATACATGCCGACATCAACACAGACCCCGGCTTTCAATCCAATTCTGCCTTAAGGGACGCCATGGGTTATGTAATGAGTATGGGTTTTGTGTTCAAAGCCAAACCCGATGCCTTTGCCAGCAGCTGCTGTGCCGATAAAATGGTGTAATGCTAGCGGGTCCTCAATTGTAGCCGAAGTTTCGGACCTAGTAAATCAGGATAAAGGAATTGCAGGTTTTTATCTATCAACCACCAATCCCGCAATACTTTAGATGCGCAATGCCATAAGTATTTATATGCCCCTGAAATACATTCTTCATCTTCAATACCAAATTTCTAATTAACTATTAAATTGGAGATATTAACTGTGCGGATTAGAGAGCAAAAAGCTTATAGTAAGCAAAGTCCATTTGGAATAGGTAATATATGAGGGATTTTAATCCAGCTTTACGAATGTCGTATCAAGAAAAATTAGTTTCTCGCAACGAAGTTATTAATTGAAGTGCACAATGAAGATCCGAAGGCCGGGTAGTAATCATTAATTTATATCTGTATCATTAAACAGTTTGCGGTGATTTTGTAGAGCAAAAACAATAATTGGTCTAAATCTATGCGAATAATTCGTGATTATTTCGTTATTTTGCAATGAAATAAACTGATATTCAGAATATTAACATTAAAAAAAGATTTAATATGAAAAACGTTTTGTTTGCATTGGTCTTCCTTCTTGTGGGATCCTCCATGGCCCTGGCACAAAGACCGGCCATTGAATTTGAGGAGTACACCCTCGATAACGGACTTCATGTGATACTGCACCAGGACAACACCACTCCGGTGGTTGCGGTGAATGTGATGTATCATGTGGGTTCCAAAAATGAAACCCCCGATCGTACTGGTTTTGCTCACTTTTTTGAGCACTTGATGTTTCAGGGTACAGAGCACATCGGAAGGGGTGAATTTTCAGAGATAGTTGAGAAGGCAGGTGGTTCACTCAATGCCTGGACGAGTTTTGACATCACCAATTATTTTGTGTTGATGCCATCCAATCAGTTGGAGCTCGGTCTGTGGTTGGAGTCCGAGCGAATGCTTCACCCTGTGGTGGATTCTATTGGTGTAGCCATTGAAAAAGATGTGGTTACAGAGGAGATGAAGCAAACTCGTGACAACAGACCCTATGGTAGAATTTTAACTGAAACCATAAAGAGGGCATTCAGTGAGCATCCCTATCAGTGGGATGTACTGGGTAAGGATGAACACATAAGAAATGCAGAGGTACATGAGTTCGCTGAATTTCACAGGATGTTTTACGTGCCTAACAATGCAGTACTCGTAGTTGCTGGTGACATTGACATCGATGAGACAAAGAGAATGATTGATGATTATTTTGGTGACATACCAAGGGGTGAGCAGGAGATTAGGAGACCTGAGGTGGTAGAGCCCCCGCTTACTTATGAAAAGAGAGATACAGTCTATGACAATATCCAGCTACCGGCTATAATCCACGCCTACCAAATCCCCGCGATGGGAGAGCCTGACTACTATGCTGTGGATATGTTGGGAAATCTTCTATCCAGCGGACAGAGTAGCCGTTTGTACAGGTCGCTTGTAATTGAGCAGGAGTTGGCACTGACAGTCCAGGCTATTCCACTCGGTCTGGAAGACCCGGGATTGTTCATTATTTTTGCCCTGCCCAATATGGGTGTTGACATTGCAGACCTGGAGGCGGCCATTGATGCCGAGGTCGATAAAGTTCGTCAGGAGATGATAACTGCTGAAGAACTTCAAAAACTTTACAATCAGTTTGAAACCCAGAAGGTAGGAGACAATACTACCATGGGAAGACTGGCTTCTAATTTGGCCAGCCTTCATCTAATGCACGGTGATGCCAATTTGATCAATACCGAGATTGATCGTTACATGGCGATCACCAAAGAGGATTTGAATCGCGCAGCCATTGAGTTCTTCAACCCGGATCGCAGAGTTGTAATTTATTACCTACCTAAACCAACAAATTAATACGATTTTTCCATATAAAAATATATGTAAGGATTGTTCATAAAATGTTTAACTGAAATAATATCAAAATGAAGAATATAATTATAATATTTGCGGCGGTATTTGCTTTTGGCGGTACTCTTGCAGCACAAATTGACCGGTCTGTCCAGCCCGAGCCCGGACCGGCTCCAACCATACAAATTGGCGAGTATGATGCCTTTACAATGGATAATGGCCTAAGGGTTATTGTGGTGGAAAATGAACGAAGCCCTCGTATCAGTTTCAATCTAACCCTGAATATTGATCCTGTGATGGAGGGTGATGCTGCCGGCTATGTCTCTATGTTTGGATCACAATTGAGATCGGGTACAACAAACAGGGATAAAGCAACTCTGGACAATGAAATTGATTTTATAGGTGCAAGTCTTTCCGCATCCTCAAGAGGGGTATTCGGTAGTGCACTTGCCAGGCATTCAGAGACTTTGATGGAATTGATGGCAGATGTTTTGCAGAATCCCACTTTTCCACAGGAAGAGCTGGACAGAGCAATAACCCAGTCTAAATCAGGATTGTCCACTGTTCCTACCGATGCACAAGCCATCGTTAGCAACCTCTCATCGGCCATTCTCTTTCCCAACCACCCCTACGGAGAAGTAATGACAGAGGAAACCATTGAAAACATTACCAGAGACCATATCGTGGATTATTACAATACCTACTTCAAGCCCAATGTTGGCTTCCTGGTAATTGTAGGAAATATCAATGTGGAGGAGGCCAAAGAACTCACCCAGCGCTTTCTCGGTGATTGGGTGGGTGGTGAGGTCCCATCGCATAAGTACGAGACTCCCCAACCTCCGGATGGGCTGAGAGTTTCTTTTGCCAATCGACCTGGAGCGGTGCAGTCAGTTTTCAGAGTTGCATATCCCGTAGAACTCACCCCCGGTCATCCCGATGCCATTAAGGCAAGCGTGATGAACAGTATTCTCGGTGGAGGCGTGTTCTCCGGCAGACTAATGCAAAATCTGCGTGAGGACAAGGGATATACTTATGGAGCCAGATCTCGCCTCAGTACGGATCGATTGGTTGGTACTTTTTCGGCCGGAGCAGAAGTAGGAAATAATGTTACCGATAGTGCCATAGTAGAAGTACTCTACGAAATGGAGCGAATGGTCAATGAACCGGTGGATGAGAGAAGCCTCGAGCTCATAAAAAACTTTATGAACGGAAGCTTTGCCCGTTCTCTTGAAAGTCCGCAAACGGTTGCTCGATTTGCACTCAATATAGAGCGTTTTAACCTGCCTGAGGACTACTATGCTACCTACCTTGAGAGATTGATGGCCGTAACTGCTGATGACGTTCAGGAGATGGCCAGGAAATATATCAAACCCGGGAATGCCCACATTCTGGTGGCTGGTAATGAAGATGAAATCCCTGAAAGACTGTTGAGGTTTGCCTACGATGGAAAGGTCCACTTTTACGATGCCTTTGCCCGGCCCGTCGAAAAAAGCGATGTGGAACTGGATGAGAGCGTAACTGCAGAATGGGTCATCTCTCAATACATAAATGCAATCGGTGGAAAAGATGCCATCAATGCCATTGAGGATGTTACCATGGTTAGAACTGCTGAAATGATGGGTTCCACAATTAAAGAAACCACCAGGAAAATGGCCCCTTATAAAATGGTCATGGAATTGGAGATGGGTGGTAACCTTATGCAAAAAGAAGTCTTTGACGGAGAAGCAGGCTATACCTCTGCCATGGGTCAAAAAATGCCCACCGCTGATAGCGATATCGAAGGACAGCGCCAGCGAGCCAAAATTGTAAGGGAACTCTCGTATCTGGATGGCGATGCACAAATGGAATTGAGAGGTGTGGAGCGGATAGAAGGAAATGATGTGTACCGGATTAGAGTAACCAACGACGATGGGACGATCGTGGATGAATACTACGATATGGAGACCTTCCTTAAGGTGAGAGAATCGGTTACCCTGGAGCAAATGGGGCAAACCCAGACCATCACCACTGATTTTCACGATTATAAAGAAGTCTCCGGTGTGTATTTCCCTTACAAGGTTTCAGTGTCCGGAGTGGGACCGATGCCTATTGAAATGGAAACTGAGAAATTGGAAGTCAATACCGGTCTTGATCCGGAATTGTTTTCTGTAGAATAATACGTCATAACTAATATTGCCGGTGGAGCAATGGGTTACTATCCTTATCAAAATCAGGATAACCGGTTGCTCCACTTTTAATTTCTAATACTCCTTAATTATGTTAATAGCTCTTTTGGTAATTGGTGGAATTGGTTTGCTTCTCATTATTATGGGGATCAATTACTACAATAGATTTATCCGCTTGAAAAACAAAGTGGAGGATAGTTGGAGTGGAATTGATGTCCAACTCAAGCGCCGGTACGATCTCATTCCAAACCTCCTGGAAACTGTTAAGGGTTATGCCAAACACGAGAAAGAGATTTTTGATAATGTGGCCGATGCCCGCGCCAGAGCATTAAATGCCGGAGGAAAGGGAGAGAAAATCGCCGCGGAAAATCAATTGACCGGGGCGCTGAGGTCCGTTTTTGCCCTGGCGGAAAATTATCCCGACCTCAAGGCCAATTCCAACTTTTTGAAATTTCAACAACAGTTGACCGGAATTGAAGATGAAATTCAGATGTCTCGCCGATACTACAATGCCACGGTTAGGGAATTCAATACCGGAATTGCCGTTTTCCCGGCCAATATTATCGCTGGAGCATTCAACTTCACTCCCTATCAGTTCTTTGAACTGGACGACCACTCTCAACGTGAGGCACCCAGTGTAAAATTTTAAACTATTACCATGCATCGTAAATTAGGACTTCTTGTTGTTGTTGTAATCCTGCTCTTTGGGAATCTTGAACTCAAGGCAGAGGCATTTTACATCCGGAATTACGATGTACAAATTGAATTGAACAGGGACGGTTCATTCAATGTGGTGGAAACCATCGACCTCACTTTTACTGAGTCCCGTCGCGGTATTCTTAGAGATATTCCGGTTCGTTATCGGGAAGAGGGTGGCAGAGGAGAAGACAGAGCGATCAGACCCATAGGTCCCGAACTCTATGAGATTGTGGTCGAAGACATCCGTGTGGATGAGCATCCCTTCACCTATTTTATGGAGGGTGATCATATGCGAATCAGAATTGGCGATCCTGATAAGCGACTCACAGGAGATCAGCGCTACACCATTTCCTACACGGTTTGGGGTGCGCTTAACGAATTCAGGGATCACGTGGAGTTCAGTTGGAATATCATTGGACATCACTGGAACACTGACATTCATAATGCCAGCTTTTCAATAGAGGCTGAGGAAGGGCTATCTTTTAATCAGAGAGATGTAGTTTACGCTACAGGAAGAATAGGTGCGAGGCAACGAGATATGAATGTGAATGTGGAGCAGAACCGGATTTCCGGGGAGTTGACTCAACCGTTGGGTCGCTTTGAAGGCATCTCGCTGGCGACGCGCCACCCAAAAAATCAATTTACTTCCATTCATACGCCCATAGATAAATTTGCCGATTACTTTATAGTGAGAGAGCACCGGTACTTTGCAGATATTGGCATCGGGGGCTTTTTTGAAGTTCGCGAATCTATGACCGTTGAATTTCTCGAGGGCCGAAGTTCGTTTTCCCGGATTGCTGGCAGAGCGTTTTCATCTCCACTGACCGGACTTACCATTTTTCCCCTTCCACAAAATCTGAGAGTCGAAAGCAGCGATGAGCTGCTCGACTACGAATTGAGAAGGAGGGGAAACGAGACCTATATCCAGTTTTTCAGAACAGACCAATCCGATTTTTCTGACGAAGTGTCGGTTTCTTTAACCTACGACCTTTGGGGTGGTACGACAACGGACAATAATACAGATAAGGTGAGATTGACGCCCTCGGGATTTTACCCCCGGGAACCCGTTGAAAATATCCTGGTGGAGTTGAATGCGCCCTTTACCGGTCGGGTGGCATCTACTTCAGGGAGGGTTTCCCTTCCCGATTTGTTTCAAAGAGCAGACGGTAGGCCGCTAATTGCAAATGCCTCCTATCCCTCATACCGCCTGGACTACCTGGCCATGGAAACCGGTTTGGAAAAAGGGTTTTACGACAAAGCACTGCAGCCACCTGGGCTTTTTGGTAAAGATTTTTTGGTAGACCGGATGCATATCCGCGCCGAAATGGATAATAGACAGGGCGTGGAGCTCAATTATCAGTGGGCCGTAGAGCATCCCTTCCCCGGTACCGCATCCACATTTGAACCTCTGTTCCTGAATCGATACAGTTATAATCCGCAAGAATTCAACGGTCACCTGGGCATTCCATCATGGAATCTCATGGATGGTCGAATTGCACCAATGACAGAATTTTCCACCGGGAAGGGAGACTGGCAAAATAGAGTGTGGGGTAGTAGGCGAATACTCACAGCTCCGGAAGGTGTGCGGGCTGAGATGAACTGGAATCTGTCGGCCACTGTTTTTTACCGAGGTCTTTTCAGAAGTGAAAATGGCAGGTCGGTTGTGGAGGTGCCACTCGTCAGTAAAACCACCGAGCCGATTAGAAATATTGAGATTGAATTAATTCCACCGGATGGCTTTGACCACCTGGATATTTCAGCGGAGCTATTGATTGACCAAAATCAAAGCCTGTCACTCAATCTCAGGGAAGGAGTGCTCATAAGCGACCAGCCCAATTTGGTAATTCCACCCGGGAGTTCAATGACATTGAAGGTTAGTGGGCAAGAGGGCTTTGCGGGTGATTTGCCCATAGGTTCTGCTCTCTACCTTATCTTCAGGAATAATTTCCCCATCTGGTGGCTTTTGTTGCTGGTGCTTGTCTTGTACTTGCTCTGGGACCGTTTTGGAAGAAACCGCAAAGAGGCCGTAGTAGTAGAGTTTTACCCACCTCAAAAAATCACTTCAGCAGAAGCGGGTCTTTTGTGGGATGACAAATTGCATAAAAAAGATCTGGTTTCTCTGATCTACTACTGGGCCGGAAAGGGTTATCTTGAGGTGGAAGAGATGCAGGAAAATAATAAGCTGAGTTATAAACTCCGGAAGAAAAAAGATCTTCCTCCAAGCGCGCGAGGTTTTGAAAGAACATTCTTTAATGGGATATTTTTCAAAGATGAGGTAAAACTCAGTGAGTTGAGGTCCCGTTTTTCCCGCACCATGTTGAGGGCATATAAAGAGCTGATGAATTACAGCAAGCAGCACGATTTTTATGTGCCCGGTTCAAGAGGCTTTGGTTGTGGATTGATTGGTCTCGGGATACTGTCCATGGTGGCTGGAATTGCCGGCTTGGTGTTTGCCTTTTTTACGGGACATTGGTCCTGGGGTGTATCCCCGCTTTTGGCAGGTTTTGCACTGGTCTTTTTTGGTCGGATTATGCCGAAGAAAGGTCCTTTTGGCATGAAAAAATACCAAAAGCTGCTCGGTTTCCGGGAGTTTGTGCGCACGGCTGAAATTGACAGAATCAAGGCATTGTATCGCGAAAACCCCGGCTATTTTGACTCAACCATTGCCTACGCCATCGTATTTGGTCTCGGTAAGCAGTGGGCTGAGAAATTTGAGGGAATAATGACCGAGCCGCCGGACTGGTACAAGAGCAGGGACCGCAGATCTACTTTCAGTACCATCGTATTTACTGACGCCCTGGTCCGTAGTATGCACCGTATGAATTACGACCTCAGTATGCCACCTCCATCAAGCAGTGGCAGTGGTTCTTCTTCCTGGTCGGGCGGAGGCGGCAGTGGCTTTGGAGGTGGTGGATTCTCCTCAGGTGGCGGCTTCGGAGGCGGAGGCGGTAGCAGTTGGTAATTGATTTGTGCCTACTGAATTATCTCCGGAAAATCAGCATGTCTCGCATCCCTGTAAACCGCGATTTGGACAATGGGGAATTTCTCCTCAATTTCGAATAAGGAATTGGGGTGTTTTTGGCGAGAATTCTAATTTCTCGTAATGGATGAGGAATCCAGTGGTAATTCTTTGGCTGGGATTTTGGTTTCACCCCCTCCCCAAAGTATAGGGGACAAGAAAGCGTCGCCTGCCCCAAAGCTTTGGGGGGTAAACGAGGCAAAGGCCGCAAAGGGTTCAATTTTTGTTAGGGGCGTTTTATCAAAATATCCTCCAAAATCAACAATCCCTTCGAATAGATACACTGCCGGCCACATCGAGGTGACGTTTAAAAAACTACAACTCACAGACTCACCAATTTACAATTGGGAAAAGTCATCAACCATTCACGGCCAGGCCATGAAATAAAAGTCCAGCCGCTGGTAAAAGTGTTTTTTAAATGTTTGTTCATTCATAGGTTGGCGGCCTTTAAGGTAATCCCTCATCAGTCCTATTTTCATATTGAGCTCTCCGTGCAGCAGTTTGTACATCATGGTGGGAGTGACTCCGTAAATATCCGCAGCGCCCAGACCGAATTCAAAAACGATCACCGGTCGGTATTTTTCTATGGTTTTACGTGCTCCAGTCAGAACCCTGTACTCTGCGCCCTCCACATCCATTTTGATGAAATCCACGGGGTGATCCTCAGGTAAAATCCTGTCCAGGGTATCAGTTTGCACCTTGATGGGTTCCACCTTTTCCGATGACCGATCGTACTTGCGGCGCAAAATCCCACTGTAGGCCGGGTTGCTCTTCACGTATTGAAAGGTTGTTTCTCCCGATGTATCCGAAAGACAGATGTCAGTTACTGTGGCGGATTGACCGTATTTCTGCTTCAAATCATCAAACAGAGCAGGTAAGGGCTCGAAGGCAAAATGCTTTCCATCCGGGCAGGTTTTCAACACACTGTCCAAAAATTCCCCCTTGTGACATCCCACATCAATGCAGTTGGAGTCCGCCCTGGTGGATTTTTGCAAGACCTTCACCGTCTGTCGGTCATAAGTGATGTTTTTGTTGATATTCAGCGGCACCTTCATCAGTGCCTGCCTGATTATTGACTTCATAAATCTCCCTGTTTCTGATTGTGTAAAGATATGAAAAGCTGTCAATAGCTCCCGCTGTGAGAGGGATTTTAGAGTGAGACTAGTGTCTCTAAGAAAAAGCACTGGAAATTATGAAAGAATTTAAGTTTTCCCCATCAGATATATAAAAAAATGTTAAATTTGAGGCAAAAGTAGTGGTTTGTGGATGGCCTTTAACTGGTGTGAATGGCTGAGAGGTTTTCCGGAAAATAGATTTAATTAAATAATTCATAGTTTTTTACTCATTAAACATTTTTATTATGGAAAATCCAATGACCAACCCGGAAGTGGTGAGTACCAAAGAGTGGTTAATTACCATTCTGCTCATGATTATCCCCATTGTCAACATCGTGCTCTTATTTTTGTGGGCGCTGGGAGGAAACGCCAACCCCAATAAGGCCAATTGGGCCAAAGCCACGCTGATTTGGTTTGCTATCACGATTGTCCTTTACGTGATTTTAGGGGTTACAGTTGGTGCTGCATTCTTTATGTTTGACGGAGGCATGTAAACTCTATCCGTATTCTTGTTTAAAGATTTTTTTCGAAAATCTTGATTATATTCTGTCGCTTGAATGTGGTGGGCCAGGGGTTATTTGGTGTGTGGCAATTGGAATGTATATACCACAAATTCATTACAACTTTTATAAACCTTTCGCAGAAGTCCTGGACTGTTAGGTTTTCCTGACCAAAACCATATGGAGTTGGAAGTTCAGCGCCAATTCAGGTAAAAAGGTGAATTAAGATGGAAAAAATTATAAGTTCATTTTGTTCCGAACTAAAGATGCTTTAAATTTGCCTCTCAATTGAGAGTGACTTATGGAAGAGAAGCGAATGACTTACATTCAGGAGGTAGGGTTGTTTTTTGATCGCCTTGGACTTACCCGCACTGCTGGCATGGTGCTTGGGTATTTGATGTCGGATAACCGTCAAGCAGTGAGTTTTCAAGAGATTAGAAGTGCTTTAGAGATCAGCAAAGGTGCCACCAGTCAGAATTTGAATTGGTTGATGGAGTTGCAAATGGTTGAAAAGAGACTTAAGCGCGGGGACCGGAAGACCTACTACGCCTTTAAAATTCAGCCCATCGAGAATTTACTGGATGAGCGTATCAATTTGATTGGAGTCCTTTTGGACCTTTTTGAAAAAGCCCGTGGAATAAGGGGAAAACGCGAGGACAGTTCGGATGAAAACCTTCGCGATGCGATTCGCACTTACGGTTGGATTTCTGAAAGGCTTCAGGACCTGCGGGATGAAGCGATGGCCCAAAGAGAAAAGTCTGGAGAGAATAATGAATCTAAGGATTGATTTAGGCTGTACTCCTTTTAGAGTATTGAGAGGCGGATATAGAAAGTAAGTTCTGCCCCTTTAACCTGAAAAATTATTGGACTATGAAGAAATTAATTTTCCTATCCATTTTTTGTTTGGGCATTCTGCCTGTGGTGGAATCCCAGGATTCGAGACAGATTCTCGAACGCATGGAAGATGTGATGCGAGGGGATAATCTCTATGCCGAGATGACCATGACCATTGAACGCCCGAGGTACGAGCGCGAAATTTCCATAAGCTCATGGCACATTGGGAATGACTATTCTATGATTTTAGTTACGGCTCCTGCACGAGATCGCGGCACATCATTTCTTATGCGCGAAAACAATATTTGGACCTACGATCCGCGAATAGATCGTGTAACCAGGCTTCCATCCTCAATGATGTCACAGTCCTGGATGGGTTCTGATTTTACCAACGATGACCTGGTGAGGGACTCGGATGTGATTGAAGATTACGAGCACCGGGTGGTTCGGACCGAAGTTTACGAGGGTTTAGATTGCTACGTGCTTGAATTAATTCCCAGGCCGGAAACCCCGATAGTTTGGGGGAAGGTGAAGATGTGGGTCGTCAAAGACAGTTATATCCAATTGCGGATGGAACAGTACGATCAGGAGGGCGAATTGGTAAATGAGATCAGACTAAGTGAAATCAAAACATTTGGGGACAGGGAGGTGCCTTCTAAAATGGTGGTAATACCGGTGGATAAAAAGGGCCACAAAACCATTTTGGAATACCGATTAATGGATTTTGATGCCGAAATAGAGGTGGATTTTTTTGACAGGCGAAATATGCAGCGTTTGCAGTGATTTTGTCTCCGAAGCATATTGTAGAAATAAACAATAGGATTTTCAGATGAAAACTTTATTTAAGCTCGCCTGGAGGAGCCTTTGGAGGAACAAAAGAAGAACCCTGATCACCATTTCTGCCCTGATATTTGCTGTGGTCGCCTCTGTTTTTATGCAATCAATCAACCGGGGGTCCCATGAAATGATCGTGGATAACATGACCCGATTTCAGACAGGTTATCTGCAGATTCAGGATTATCGTTTTGAGAATGAGCCCTCATTGGACAATTCCTTTTATTTCGACCCGGAGCTCGAAGAGAAGCTGATCCAGCAGGATGATCGAATAACCTTCGTTTTGCCGAGAATTGAAACTTTCATGTTGGCTGCCGATGAGCAGACCACCAGGGGAGGTGTAGTTTTTGGGGTAGAATTAGAAAGGGAACACCAATTCAATGGGCTTAAGGACCGGCTTGTGGACGGTCGGTTTTTTGATGATAGTGAGCGCGGGGTCGTGTTGAGCCAGGGCTTTTCCGATCGCCTGGGATTGAATGTGAGCGATACCATTGCATTAATAGGACAGGGGAGATTCGGTATGTCTGCCAGTGGTCTTTTTGAAGTAGTAGGAATTATGGAGCATCCATTGCCCGATATGAACTCCAGAACCATTTACATGCCCCTGGAAACTGCCAGGGAGTTGCTTTCGGCCGATGGAAAAGTAACCTCGCTTTTGATCGGGATGGATAGCGACCGACACACAGATGCAGTTGCGGCTAATATTGGTGATTTTTTGGAGGGCAGTGAACTTCGGGTGTTGACCTGGACCGAATTGATTCCAGAGTTGCTCGAATTGCTGGAATTTGATTTGGTTGGAGCGTATCTGATGTCCTATATTCTTTACATAGTAATTGCATTTGGATTTTTCGGTACCATTCTCACCATGACCCTGGAGCGAATTAAGGAATTTGGAATTTTGATATCTGTTGGAATGGCGCGATTAAAGCTCGCTTTTACCCTTTTTCTCGAGGTGTTTATCATTGGGTTGCTGGGGGTGATTGCAGGCGTTGGGTTTGCCTGGTTATTGCTCTACTATTTTTACCTTAATCCGATTGAGCTGACCGGTGAATTGGCTGAAACTGTAATTGAAATGGGCTGGGCGCCTGTATTGCCTATGTCCTTCGCCCCGGACCAGTTTTACAGTCAGGCTATAATCGTATTTTTAATAGCAATCTTTATTGCCATCTATCCCATGTACCGGGTTATTCGACTCGATGTCATCAGTGCCTCTCGCACCTGACCGATTAATGGAATTTTAAGTGGGTTGAGGATTGAAGGGTTTGCCAAAAAAAGTAAAGGAAGGAGTGAATTGGTTTTGTCGATTGGCTCCGATCTATGATTGAAAATTTTTGCCAATGAAAATACTTCTCAAAATTGCCTGGAGGAATATTTGGAGGAACAAGGGCCGCAGTGCTGCACTTTTAACCGCCATTGTAATAGGTTTGTGGGCTGGTGTTCTAACTGTTGGTCTTATGACTGGACTTTTGGACCAGCGCATTGACAATTTAATCGACTCCGAAATTGCCCATCTTCAGGTACATCATCCTGAATTCAGAGAAGAACACAGACCGGAAATGGTCCTTCCCGATGTAACTGAGTTGATCGAATGGTTGGATGACCATGAATCTGTACGGTCTTATACTGCACGATCAATAGTTGAGGGCATGTTTCAGTCTCCTGTGAAAACCTCCGGAGTGAGAATCATGGGAGTGGACCCGGATAGGGAGCGCAAGACCACCACTTTTCACGAGAATATCGTCAGTGGTGATTACGTGGACGTCGATATTAGGAATCCTGTCATTCTGGGGCTCGAGTTGGCAGAAGAACATAACATAGAAATAGGACACCGCATTGTACTGACTTTTGAGCAATTAGATGGAGATCTGGCATCCGCTGCATTCAATGTCAGTGGGTTTTTCAGGTCGGGTTCTACCCAATACGACAGGGGCAATGTGATTGTCAACTTAACGGATCTTCAGGCATTATTAAGTGAGGAACCCGTTTTTCACGAAATAGCCGTGGTGCTGCACGATATTGAGGAGGCAGAAAGTGCGGTGATGGCCATCAATGAGCAATTCGATGGATTGGTTGCACAAACCTGGGACCAACTCTCACCGGAATTAGGTACTTTGGTTCTTTTGGGTTCATTCATGCTCTTTATCGTGACCATGGTCATTATGATCGCCCTCGCCTTTGGAATACTAAACACCATGTTGATGGCACTCTTCGAGCGGATTCGTGAAATTGGAATGCTTATCAGTATTGGAATGAGCCGAATAAGGGTCTTTTTTATGATCGTCCTGGAAGCAGTGATGCTCACCATTAGCGGGGCAGTCATTGGGATGGCATTGGCCTGGGGTACTATTTTGATACTGAATAGAGAGGGCGTGGATTTGGCAATTTTTGCCGGTGGTATCGAGGAAATTGGTTGGCCCACAGTTATTTACCCGGCCATTACCATGGGAGAATTTTTCTCTATTACCCTGGTGGTGATAACCATGACTTTGTTAGCTACCCTGTACCCGGCTTATAAGGCTTTTAGAGTCAATCCAATGGAAGTAGAAAAGGATACCTGATCATTAAAAATGTAACCAATAAAATTTCCTTAATTATGGCTGTTATTAGAACGGAAAAAATATGCAAGGTGTACAACCCGGATACCATACCGGTGCACGCATTGAAGGATGTATCAATTCAGGTCGAAAAGGGTGAATTTACCAGTTTGGTTGGGCCTTCGGGTTCTGGAAAAACTACATTGCTCAATATGTTGGGAGCACTTGACATGCCCTCCTCCGGAAAATCATTCATAGGAGATGTTGAAGTTACCAGACTTTCAGACCGGGAGCGAATTAGATTTCGACTTCACAATATTGGCTTTGTGTTTCAGCACTACAATTTAATCCCTGTGTTTACCGCTCGCGAGAATGTGTCTTTTATCATGATGCTGCAGGGGGTTGGCCAGAGAGAATTGCTAGAGCGCGCCGATGAATTATTGGAAAGTGTGGGGCTCGGTGACCGAAAAGATGCCAGGCCACATGAGTTGTCGGGAGGGCAGCAACAGCGGGTAGCTGTGGCGAGAGCCCTCGCTTCAAAACCCAGGTTTATTCTCGCAGATGAACCAACGGCCAATCTTGACACCAAAGCCGCAATGAATTTACTCGATATCATGGAGAAAATGAACGAAGAGCAAGAAGTCACCTTCATTTTTTCAACACATGATCAACGGGTCATCAAAAGGGCTCGCCGGGTGGTTACTCTGGTAGATGGTGCTGTACATTCCGATGAAACCACTGCTGTTGACAGTGCTGTGAAAGATAACCAATAAAGGGGGTACATAATTTTTTGTCCTTTGAAGATTTAAATCATGAGACGGATATCATTGGTAATTTTCTCCCTTCTTATTCCATTTAGTTTATCCGGGCAATTGGGCGATCGCCTTGATGTCAGTGGATATTTTCAAGGCAACCCTGTGTTTGTAACGGCCGATCTTCCTCCCCCTTTCACTAAGAGTAATTGGATGGAATACAGGTTACAAAACAGGCTCAATATCCGGCTGGATGTATCTGAGTCTGTCCAATTTCACTGGCAAATGAGAACCCGTGCCTTTTTTGGAGACCTGGTGAGCGAATTGCCGGGATATGCGAGTGGAATTGATGTGGACGATGGCCTATTTAATATGTCTTGGATGGTAGCTTCCAGAGATAAATGGGTATTGCACTATATACCGGACCGGCTTTACTTTCGCTACACGGCCGACGACTGGGATGTGCGCATTGGCCGACAGCGCGTGAATTGGGGCATCAATACCATCACTAATCCCAATGACATATTTAACATATACTCATTTTACGACTTTGATTACCGGGAGCGGCCTGGTTCCGATGCAATTCGGGTACAGCGATATTTTGGAATAGGTGAGCGGTTGGAGTTTGCTGCCAGTCCCTCCATAAACATTAGGAACAGCATCTTTGCCGGCCTTTACGGATTCAATTGGGGCAATTACGATATGCAGGTAATTGGGGGTTATTACAGAAATAGACTCGCCCTGGGTGGCGGTTGGGCCGGAAGTATTGAAGGAGCGGGATTCAAGGGTGAGTTGATGTACTATGCTGATTTTGACAAGGAAAACGGAAATCGGGCTACCAATTTCGTGGCGGCAATTTCGGGGGATTATATGTTTGAATCCGGTTTGTTTGTAACCACGGAGTTTTTGTTCAATGCAGATGGCGGAATGGACCAATTGTTACTCATTGCAGAGGACTTTGCACCAGACAATCCCTCTTTTTCAAAGTACCAAATTTCCATGCAACTGACCTATCCGGTTCACCCACTCGTAGATTTAATTTTTGCCACAATTTACTATCCTGATGAGGCCACTGTTTTTTTGTCTCCGGGAGTCAGTTGGTCGGTTATAGAAAATCTGGACATTCAGTTGCTTGGGCAGGCTTTTGTCGGTAGGTCAGATTCCGTGCTTTCTAATGCTGCCAATCTTGTGACTGCCTCAGTGAGATACAGTTATTGAGGTTTTGACACAAAAAAAGCCGGAAGGATTGACCCTCCGGCTTATATATCTCATTTGTTAAATCCCGGTTCCCGGGGCAGGAATTTACTCCTCCTCCTGGTCGTCGGCTTTAAGCTTGGCTTGCAGAGCTTTGAGTTCATCCATTTTACCTTCCGCCGCAAGTTTGGCCTGCTGTGGCCATTCGGTCGGGTCAAATGCCTTGTATCTGCTACCCGCCTCTTCCAATATGGCTTTGAGTTGATCAACAGTAGCCGAAGCTATGGAGTCAAAAGTAGCAAAACCACCGGTTGCGAGAACTTCTGCCAATTTGGGACCCACGCCATCAAGTACCTTAAGGTTGTCAGGCTTGCCGGCATCAGCTGGGCTGGCTTCTTTCTTAGGAACCTCGGCTTTGGGTTCTTCCGCTTTGGGAGCCTGAGCTTTTGCAGGTTCCTCCTTTTTAGCTGGAGTAGCTGTTTTTGCCTTAGCGGTTTTAGAGTCCAACTTTTCTGCCACCTCTTCCATTTTTGGAATGATGGAGACAAAAGTTCTTCTCAGTCTTTTCTTTTTGAACCTGACCGTTCCGTCAGTAAGAGCATAGAGCGTGTGGTCTTTGCCGATTCCGACATTGTCACCTGCGTGGAACCTGGTACCGCGCTGACGCACGATTATATTTCCTGCAACAGCCTCTTGGCCGCCGTAGAGTTTTACACCCAGGCGTTTACTATTACTGTCGCGTCCATTGTCCGTACTACCTACACCTTTTTTGTGTGCCATGATCTGATTGGTTTAAGTCGATTAAACAGAAATTTTATCAATATGGAGTTCAGAGAGGTATTGTCTGTGACCTTTTTTGCGTCTGTAGCCTTTTCTTCTCTTCTTCTTGAAGACGATCACTTTATCATCCTTGAGGTGGTCCACTACAGTAGCCTCCACGGTTGCGCTTTCTACCTTGGGTTTTCCAATGCGGACATCACCTCCATTGGCTACGAGAAGGACTTCGTCAAAGGAAACCTTTGACCCCGATTCTTCAGGCAGTCTGTGAACGAAGACTTTCATGCCTTCCTCGACCTTAAATTGCTGCCCTGCTATATTGACAATTGCATACATAATTACCACTTTTTAGAAATGGACTGCAAAGGTACAACTATGTTTTGAAATAATACAAACATCTGTTAAAATAATTCTCTGAGTCTGAAGGTATGTGTTTGTCTGTCCTCTTCTCTTTCCACACGTACCCGGATTCTATTTCCTTCCTGGCGCTCCAGTCTGTTGGTAATAAACCTGAGACTCATAAATGATGACGGCCATCTTTGAAAAGCTACGATCCTGTCACCCCTGCGCAATCCCGCTTCCCATGCGGGGGATTTTTCTGCTACATTGGCGATGTAAAACCGGTTTAATTCCGGTCCCGCTGCAATTACAGATATCCCGCTTTTGTTATACCGGAAAGGTTCGTCAAAATTTCGCTCGGGTCTCAGGTGAATGACCTCATCGGTGTAGTTGATATACAGGTGAAAACGATTGAGTAATTGATTGCCGATTATTCCCTCCCGGTTGAGGTCCCGGAAGTCGATGGCCATGGTGTCAATATCCTGAAAATTGGTGACGATGTCTCCGAATTGATGATCCCACAATTCAAGGCCCGGAACACGGCTCAGGTAGCCCTTTAGGTATCCACCGAGTCCTGCACCCAATTGGCCACTAATGGCATTTTCAGGGATTTCAAGATCGGGGTGTGTATTGGAATGCAGCAATAAGGGAAGGCCCGCGCCGGTATCCAGCAAGAAACGCAGTGGGGTTCTGTCATTGCCGTTAAGACGAACATTGCCTTTGACATAGGGTTTGTTATTGATAACCTCGATGGGGAAGCTGTGGTAATTGGACCCCGGTTGCTTAAAAGAAGATCTGTGGTGCAACTTAATGTAATTCCGTCTATAGTTTATTTCTACTATATAATCAGCAAAGAAAGAAGCACCCAACAATCCGTGCACCGATTTTCCCAACAATTGATCGAGTACGGAATGGTCCTCCTCTAACACCAGTATGCTCATGTTTTTGGGCTTCGAGGGTGCGGCCTTGACAGGAATATTGTGAGCGATAAGTGCGTGGAGTTCACGGCTGAGATCGGCCCCATAAATTGGTATTCTACGGTCGTATTCTACACCGAAAATATCGGTGTAAATTCTGTTGAATAATATAGTGTGTTGAGCACCGGTATCAAAAATGAGGTTTAGTTCCAGGTTGCCAAATATCGTAGCCCGGATGATTATAAAATCCTGATGGGTCTGAAACGGTATGCGCACACTTTCTCCGTCCTGGGTGATATCCTGCACCTGGGCTGATAATGGACTCCCACTGCTAAATGCAAACAGAAGGGTTATCCAAAGAACAGAAATATGTGACTTTAATCTACGCATCATCCATAGTACAACGCAAGTAGACTGCACTCTTGTTTAATTTCCGAAAATCAGGTTGGATATGTTGGAAAGGGATTGATCGATAATTTTGGTATAGTGGGAGTGGGACCCATGGTGAGTAACTGGAAGTAGCGTCCCGGCAATGAACTCACCGGACCACAGACTCACCCCTGCGATCAGGCTCAGGGCAAAACAAATCAAAACTGAGAGCTCCATTAACTGCCGGCCTACTATTTTGAGGGCCAATTTCCAACCGGGCTCACCTCGGAGAAGTCCAAGCTATGAGGATTTTTCCCCAACATTTAAACGCCACCGCCAAAAGGAGGCCAGCAAAAGTGCTGATACCATGTCCCAAATGCCCCACCAGGCTACCACGAGCAACATGCCGCCTAACCCCTCGAAAAAATTGAATACAAGCACCAGACCCAGGCCGGCATTTTGGATTCCTGTCTCGAAGGAAATGGCTTTGGAATCCGCTACATCCAAACCATTTAGTCTGCCGAAGTAATATCCCATCAACAGTGCCCCGCCATTATGAACCAAAACCAGGAAAAATACCAACTTAAAGTAATAGACCAGGTCATCCCTGTTGTCGTAAACCGCCACGACGATGATGGCGATGAAAATAATAAGAGCCAGGGTTTGAACAGGTTTGCTTATTTTTTTGGAAAAGGTGGGGTAGTGGTGATTGATCAACATGCCGGCAATTAGGGGTACCAATATGAGGTAAGTTATACTCAGAAACATGCTGGTGGGATCTACTGCAACTTCATTTAGCAATGTACTGGTCTGGGGCAATAAGCCGGCCCAAAATTGGAAGGTAACCGGGGTGATCACGATGGCAAACATGGTGACTATGCTGGTAAGAGTAATGGAAAGGGCTGTATTCCCACCGGCCAGATGAACGGAAAAATTCGAAATATTGCCCCCGGGACAGCAACTTACCAATATCAGCCCCAATGCCACACTTGCAGCTACGTCCCAAAGGCCGATCAGAATCAATGTGAATACCGGCAGCAAAAGCAATTGGGAGGTGAGTCCCGTCAAGGAAGATTTGGGATAGCGGATCAGACGCAGAAAGTCGTCCACCCTGAGATTGAGGGATATGGAAAACATGATAAATCCCAGACAGATGTTCAACAACAACAACTGGTCCGTACTGAAATCAATGATAATGTCGTCAATGGCTTCCACTAAACTCCTCTTTCTTTATAAAAGGCCGCAAATTAAATAAATTTGGGAAACCCATTCATTGTGCCCAGCCTTTCAATGTCCTGAGGGAATTGATTTTGCTCCGATTTTCTACCGGCATTTGGTGTTTTTACTGCTCTTGCGGTGAAAAGGATTCCAAATTATCTCGTTTTTGCAACAAACGGGCGAAGAAAGTAGAGATTAAAATTAGGGTGACTTTAAAGCAAAATGACTGCACCATCTCCACGCTAAAAAGACCAGCCCAGATTGACGTAACCCACGAGCCTGCCCATTTCGGGACTGTAGGAAAAGGTGGTTTCCACCGGCCCGATTCTACTGAGATAGCCCAGACTGATTCCCCATCCCAGTACAAAGTCGTGATGGGGCCACTCCGAGGGTAAAATTGGTATAAGGCTAAAACCCCAGGACCCTGCCTGCATCATAACAGAGGCAAAAAATCGCTCTCCCAAAGCCCGCTGGATTCCAATTCTTCCTGATAAATAGCTGTTGTCCATAAACTGGTATTCGCGCAAACCGAGCATGGTGAGTTGTCTGTCCACAACCGGGCGATACCCTCCTATGTTATAAGATGTAATAAAGCCTTGTTGGTGATCGATTAACGAAGCGAATTCAATGAGAAAATGCGCGGTGTATTTGTCGGAAAGAGGGACGTATTCCAGCCATTTTGCGTGAAGGTTTTGATATTTGATCATGCTTAGACCGAGATCTCTAAGTTCCGGGTCCTCGTACCCCTCTTTTTTCAGACTCAGATTGTGACGGTATCCAAAATGGTGGCTTAATGAAAAATAGAGGTCCTGACCTTTTGTGGGGAAAGCGTGGCGGTCCAGGGTATATCTCTCCCACTTCACGCCCACTTTCCAGCCATTGATCCATCCATTGATATTTACATCTGCGTTGTTTCGCTGGGACAGCTTTTGCATCCGCCGTCCTATGTTCACCGACCAATAACTGTCGCGCCCCCTTAAGCTCGAATATTCTAAAGATGTTTTGAACAGGGTTCGTCTGTAGTCCACCGGCTGACTGTGTCCCTCGTAAGGAAATCTAATTAGGGAACCCTCAATTTCAGCTGTGATCCAATTGCTTCGATGATCGTCCAGGAAAAAGCGCTTTCGCCCGAGCAGGGTGGGATTTTCTCCGATGTGCAGCCTGCCCTCCGCCTGGGTGTTGTTCCAAATGGGATTTTCGAGTTGAATGCCACCACCAATCCAGACCCCGATGTGGTCGTTATATCCGAGCAGACCACCCACTCTAACCAGGGATTTTTCGAGTAAGTCGATGACCAAATCGGTATTTTCCTCCTCCCTTTTTTCCGCAAAAACATAAATTCTATCAAACAAGCCTGTGGCGTAGAGTATGCGCACGGCACGTAGTACCTGGCTGCTGGTGGCTTTGTCCCCTTCCTTCAGAGGGAATGCCTGGCGCGCCATTTCTTCACTTACCGATTCCAGTCCCCGGAACTCGATGGATCTCAATTTATACTTTACTCCGGCCGGTTTTGTGGTAAAGTGCTCTGTCTTTCTGTCTGCCTGGGAGGCAGCAATTTCTTCAAATAGTTCGAGGTTTTTTCTGGCTTCTCGCTTTCCCAGTTCGATTATTTTTTCTACCTCGTCAAAATCGTTTGCATCAATGCCCTCCAGAGGGATGTCAAGAAACCAGGTGGCTTTTTCCTTGTTGCTAGCAAAGGTTTTGGCATCGGAGAAAAAACCAACCTGTAGGATTACATCCAGTGGATTTCTGAGTTGGTCAGCCGATCTCAGGCCCCTTGCCACGTTGACCCCCAATACCTTATCTGCACCCATTTCATAAGCCACATCCACTGGAAAGTTGTTGGATACGCCCCCGTCGATAAGTTTTTTGCCATCTATTTCCACTGCGGTAAAAACAGCAGGTACCGCCATGGAAGCCCGGATCGCTTTGGAGATTTTGCCACCTTTTAATACCACCGCTTCCCCCGTTTCCAGGTCTGTGGCCACGCAGGCAAATGGAATGGGCAGGTCATTGAAGTCGCGTATGTGAGATACGTGCAAAAAATTGGTGCTCAGTTGGTTCCACAATTGCTGACCCTCCAGTGCGCCGGTTTCAAATTTGAGCCTTCCATCCTCAAAAGGTCTGCTGAACAGGTATTTTCCGGTCTCCCTTCTGTTTACCGGGTGGATAAACTCCAGGTTTACTTCTGAGCTGAAAAGGGTGCTCCAGTTGGTTCTTAATGCCATTTCCTCGATTTCCCGGGCAGAATAACCCGATACATACATGCCGCCTACTATGGCTCCCATACTCGTTCCGGAGAGGTAGTCAAGCTCAATTCCCAGACTGTCTATAATGTGCAAAACACCAATTTGTGCCAGCCCTCTCGCTGCTCCACCGCTCAATGTGAGACCCAGTTTTTCTTTGTCGGGATCGGAATGTTCAACCGAATCCACAGCCCGCATTTCTGTTGTCGCCAAAAGCAGTAGGGAATAAAAGAGGCATGATTTGATTGATTTCAACATAGGGTAACAATATCCCGGTTCTGTGAATTTTAAGGGCAAAAATTTAGATGAGTTCCATCATTGATATTTCTAACGCAATTACCACAGCAAAAGTCCGGCTTACCAAAAAAAATGCCCGGTGGGAGGAAAAAATATTTGGAATGATTTTTTCCTCAGTCCCTTTACTTTTTAAATGGAAAAAGTCAAACCAGGAAAGCCAAAATCTCCTTTGTTGAAAATTTTTCTTCCGGTATAAATTACACCGACCCAAAACATTTGAGCTATGAATTTTTTAACACTGTAAGAAGGGGAGAGGTGACCGCATATCAAGTGCCGGCGCTTCACTTTCTTCAATAAATCAGTAATTTTGCGAAAAAATAATACACAATGGATTTATCATTTATTAAGACACTGGGCTTGAAGCCTGAAAATGCGGGAACATCTACAGGTCAAAAATACCTTGTTTCCGATGAATATATTACCTCTCACTCTCCTGTTGACGGCAGGGAAATAGGTCGTGTCAGTATTACCACCCGCAAGCAGTATGAGCAGGTGATGGAACAGGCCGAAAAGGCATTTGTCAATTGGCGCATGATACCGGCTCCACAGCGTGGGGAGATTGTGAGGCAGTATGGAAATGCACTCCGGGATAATAAGGACGCTCTCGGCCGACTGGTCTCTTACGAAATGGGCAAAAGCCTGCAGGAGGGCTGGGGAGAGGTCCAGGAAATGATCGATATATGTGATTTTGCTGTGGGGCTCTCACGTCAGCTTTACGGACTCACCATGCACTCAGAAAGACCGAGGCACCGAATGTACGAGCAGTGGCATCCTCTGGGAATTGTGGGCATCATTTCGGCATTTAATTTTCCGGTGGCGGTATGGTCGTGGAATTCCATGATCGCCATGGTTTGCGGGAATGTATGTGTATGGAAACCCTCCGAGAAATCTCCTCTCTGCAGCGTTGCCTGTCAAAACCTCATGCAAAAAGTGCTAAAAGACAATAGCATCCAAGAGGGCGTGGTGAACCTGATCAATGGCGACTACCGCGTTGGTGAGTACATGACCAAAGACAATAGAGTGCCCCTGGTTTCGGCTACCGGAAGTACGAGAATGGGGAAAATCGTGGGCGCTGAAGTAGCCTCAAGACTTGGAAAAACCATTCTTGAACTCGGTGGAAACAACGCCATTATTATTACACCTTCTGCAGATATGGAGGTCGTACTGACCGGAGCGCTTTTCGGGGCTGTCGGAACTGCAGGTCAGCGTTGCACATCCACCCGGAGATTGATCATCCACGATTCTGTTTACGACGAAATGAAAGAAAAACTGGTCAGCGCATACGGACAACTCAAAATCGGTAACCCCCTGGATGAGACTAATCACGTGGGGCCGGTAATCGACAAAGACTCCGTAAATACCTATCTCGATGCCCTGAAAGCCATTGAAAACCAGGGTGGAAAAGTGCTTGTGGAAGGTGGTGTACTCGAGGGCGAGGGCTATGAGAGTGGCTGTTATGTAAAGCCCTGCATAGCGGAGGTAACTCCCGACATGGATATTGTTAAAACCGAGACCTTTGCGCCCATTCTCTACATTATGAAGTACAGCGACCTGACCGAGGCCCTCTCCATTCACAACAATGTGCCTCAGGGACTTTCGTCTGCGATTATGACGGACAGTATGAGGGAAGCAGAGCGGTTTCTGTCCCACGAGGGATCGGATTGCGGAATTGCCAATGTAAACATAGGTACTAGTGGTGCCGAGATTGGCGGAGCTTTTGGTGGAGAAAAGGAAACCGGTGGAGGCCGCGAAAGTGGATCGGACGCGTGGAAAGCCTACATGAGAAGACAAACCAACACCATAAACTGGAGCGAAGAACTTCCCCTTGCTCAGGGAATCAAGTTCGACCTTTGAAAGGCCAGTAAAATAATTTCTTGCTCACCGCACCTGCTTTTGTTTTTCGAGAAATTGTGGACCGGACAGGTGCGGTGGGTAACCAATTTATCAGTGGGTAGGGAGGTCAACCAAACCGCCTTTCTTCCCACTTCCAGGCAGATCGCATGATGTCTTCGACTCCGTATTGGGGTTCCCAGTTCAGTATTTTCCGGGCTTTGTCGTAGCGGGAAAAAATGGCAGGCACATCCCCCTTTCTTCTTTCACCAATTTCAAAATTTACACTTTCCCCCGTCACTTTTTCAAATGCCCGGATGGCTTCGACTACGCTGATGCCGTTGCCAATGCCCAGGTTAAAGGGTTCTACTTTTTTGTCGGAGCGTTTTTCAAGGGTGAATTTCAAAGCGGAGGTGTGGGCGCGAGCCAGATCGCAAACGTGGATAAAATCGCGTATGCAACTCCCGTCTCTGGTGGGGTAATCACCGCCGTAAACCACCAGTTTTTCGCGTTTTCCCGCTGCTACTTCACAGATTATAGGAACCAGATTGGTGGAGGGATTTCTCGATGCTTCCCCGATAATGGCGCTTTCATGAGCCCCTGCCGGATTAAAATACCTCAGTAAGGTGGCTCGAAAGGTGGATTCATTGCGGGCAAGGTCTTTTAAGGTATTCTCTCCGCTCTGCTTGGTGAGCCCGTAAGGTGATATGGCTGGAAGGATGGGAGATTCCTCTGAAACCGGCATGGAATTAGCATCTCCATAAACTGTGCATGAGGAAGAAAAGATAAAGTTCATTACCCCGCAATTAAGGGCAGCTTCAGCCACATTTATCAGGGACCGGATGTTGTTTTGATAGTATTTAAAGGGCTTTGCGATGGATTCCCCCACACTTTTAAAGGCCGCGAAGTGGATGACGGCATCATAGGGACCATTGGCTTCGATGGCCTCCAGGGTCAGATTTCTGTCGGTCAGATCGATATTGAGATTGGGTATCTGCCGGCCCGTTAGTTTTTGCAAAGCGGGCAGTACCTCCTCGTGCGAATTGATATAATTGTCCGCACTGATTACATCAAATCCGTTTTCTACCAGATCGACAATCGTGTGACTCCCTATAAATCCGCATCCACCCGTCACCAGTATTCGCGTCATGTTGTACTTTTTGAGAGTTTTTGTAACCGATGCTCATTTTGACCCGTACGGCCTCTTTCCCTGGCAAAAATCAGTTTATTGCGGCTGGTTTTCAAACTTTCGGCCAGATTATTGGACTTTTTTCAATGCATCGGTTCGGTATCAATCTTCTGAATTTAGTGTGTCCAGTACCCTTACCGCCTGTAAGACATGTCGCTGGTTGTGGTATATCACAATGCGCAGGACATCTCCGAGTTTGAATTTTATAAGAGTGGAAACTGAAAGGGCGACCTTTATTTTGTTCAAATCGTGCTTCCGGGCTTTTCCCAGGATAGTGAGCATTTCTTTTTGGTGATTTAAAAAACGCTTCAGGACATTTTCGGGCAGACCCGTTTTGGCCGGGTTTTTATCGCCGGGCGAACCGAGTTTCATGCCCCGTTTTTTTGGCAGCATTGACTTTGCAAAAAAGTTGCCCACCATACCAGTTTTGAACTCATCGGAAGTGCGACCGGGACCTGCTTGTTCCATGGCCTTTGTGATGGCGGGGTGGTAGTAATCGGCAAAGAGGTTGAGGTGCTCGAGGCACTCTGCAATGCTCCATTTGTCGGGGGATGGTTTCATCAGCAAATCCTCCTCGGAAAGGGTTCCGAAATCCCTTTCGGTCGTCTTTATCATTTGCCTGGTGTCCGCCACCAGATCACTGAGGAGCTCATCTGAATTTATCCGCATCGTGAGCCTTGTGGTTTATTTCATCCGGTTAATAAAACAGCTTCATCTTCCTTTTCGCCATTAATCCAGGTACAGGTTGAATTCCACCCTTCTGTTGTTGGCCCTTCCCTGTGGCGTTTCATTGGTATCGATCGGCCTTGATTCACCGTAGCCGACAAAAGACATTCTGGCTGTGGAAACACCGCGTGAAGCCAGGTATTCGTAACAGGACCTCGCTCTTTGCTCACTGAGTCGCTGGTTGTTGGAGGCCGAGCCAATGTTGTCGGTATGGCCCGAGATCCTGAGATTGTACTCGGGATACTCCGACATGATATTGGCGACCTGATTGAGAATGTCGAAGGATTCGGGTCTGAGTGTGGCCCTGCCCAGGTCAAATCTTACATCGCGCATGGCAATTTCCAGTATTTCCTGCACTTCTTCCGGGATATCAGAATCCACTTCTTCCACTTCCACTTCTTCTCCAGTAGGAGTTACGACTTCCACTTCTTCCTCCTCCTCTACTTCAACGGGTTCGGGTATTTCCTCTTCTTCGGGACATCCGTGGTTATCGGTCGGTCCGGCTTCATCGGGGCATCGGTCCAGGTGATCGGGTACACCGTCGCCATCCCGATCACGCGCACCCAAAAATTCCGGTTTGCCCCCATGTTCCGGGTCCATGTCGTAAATATCGGGGATGCCATCCCCATCGGAGTCGGGGAGTTTTACGGTTTCATCTTCTTCTAATTCAGGCAGGGGTTTGGGTTTTTCGGGTTCTCTGTCCGTGAGGTTGTAAATAAAACCAATGCCGAGCTGGTAGTTGTCCCTGTCGTCCTGTAGTCCAAAGCGGTAGCCGAGTTCGAGGTTGATATCCACCCGGTTGTTGACGCGGATATTGGTTCCAAGACCAGCGGGTACGGCAAGGTGAAAGTCATCGCCATCCATCAGAACGAAACCCATCCCGGTGACCAAATAGGGGTGCAGGTGTCCATCGAGATTCAGAGGTGAAAAATGCCCCTGTACATCGAGGGAAAAAACATTGATATTGTTTTGGGATTCCGGTAGGGTCACTGAGGCACCTCTTACCGGCACGGCCAAATCCAGCCAGTGATTTACAGGATAGCGGATGCCGAGTTCAAATCCGCCGTTCCACTTTTGAAAGTCAAAGGGCTCGCTGTCAATGGGACCGTGGTAGTCCACCCACAATTTGCGCGCAATAATGCCGGGCACCATATCCCGCTCGACGCTCGATTCCTCCATTTCTTCCTCATTTTTTGGGCCATCTGCCTCTTGAGCTTTTATTTCTGCCGTACTCAGACACAATGCAAAGGCGACGAACAAGAACAATAGCTTTTCCATATCTTATAATATTGAGGTTGTCCAATACAAATTTTGGTCCAAAGACGTGGTAAATATATGATTTTTTCTAATAGTAAAACTTCTTCTGGCCGTTTATCTCAATTTTCATTCCAGTGAGACACCTCAGGTATGAATACTGCGCTTGCCTTTCATTAGTTCTCTGAGCTTTTAAAGTGAACTGGTGAAAGGGGCACATTCTATTATTGGAACTTTGAAAACTCAAAGTTTTCAGAGATAATCGGTGTCTGAGTCCAACTCTTCAAAAAATCCGGTTTTTTTATTTTTCCTTACATTGTTCCAATCAAAGCAGCGTCCGTTCATTGAAATATAGACACCCGGTGGTTTGCATTGTGCAAAGGCAATGGCACTGCCGAGATTGAAAAAACCGTCCGATGAATTGCCAAAAGCATAGGGAATCATGGCCCCGGTAAGCACAATGGTCTTGCCCTCAATTTCTGCATTGGCCAGGAACTTTGCAGTTTGTACTATTTTGTCTGTGCCGTGGGTAATGAGTATGTGGTCAGCCATTGCACGCTTACAATTGAGCAATATAATCTCCCGGTCCACATCGGTCATCTCCAGACTGTCGATCATCATCAGGGTTTTTACATTGGTGAGCAATGTGCTGCGACCGCGTCTAAACATGCCCGGCAAATGGGTGTCGCTGAAATAGAGCTCTCCCGTGATGTAATTGTAGTCCTTGTCAAAGGTTCCTCCTGTGACAAAAACCTGGATTCCCTGGTCGTTTTTTTTGTATATGGACATAGATTGATTTGGATGAAATTTTTGTTTCCGGCCTTACCTGCTGATTATTATCGTTTCCTGAAAGTTATCCCCGCAGACATTAAATGACAACTTGTACAGGCCTGGACTGAGGTGGTTTATGTCCACTTTTTGTCGATCGCGGTCCAGATTTTGATGCTCAAAAACGGTTCTTCCGGAGATGTCTAGTAAGCTCCAGGATATCTGATCGCAAATTTCAGGCCCATTCAGTTTGATGTAAAAAGTCTCTCCGGCCGGGTTGGGGAAGACCATTATGTCAAAATCTTCGCGGGTAAAGGTCAGGGTGGAGGTGACCTCGTCCACTGTGACGGTGACCTCTTCCCTTTCACTCTCTGCTCCTTCATTGTCCGTGGCCACAGCCCGCAAGACAAAAGTGCCGGCCTCCTCTATTTCCAGATCAAATTCGTAGGGAACTCTGTCAAAATTGGCCACGGAAATTCCATTTATTGCGAGGGCCACACTGTTGATAAAGCCATCCGGGTCTTCTGCCCTGATTGAAATGGGAAGATTAACAGGAAAATCTGATTCAAAAAGGGTATCGCTGACCGGATTGGAAAACTCAACCAATGGTGGTTGGTTCTCCAGAGCAGCATCTTTTATAAAAATGCGGTCCAGGTAGAGGAAATTACCCCATCCACCCCGGTTTGTAAAGGTCAATCTGATGTTTTCACTGGCCATTTCTGATAAATCGGCCTCGATGTGCGTCCACTCCGAACAGTTTTCAGGGATAAAAGGATTTTCCCCGGTTGGAGGTGAAGTGGCAAGTTCCAGTCCGCTTGCGTTAAACAGCAAACTGGTTTCCCCGTCGCAGGTCTCAGCCATTACTTCGAGTCCGTCTCCAAAATCTTCACTAAAAGGGGCGTATGCGTAACTGAAGTACAGTCTCGGTTCTTCCATTTCTGTCAGGTCGAAGTCTGCGATCAGGCTGGTGTTAATTCCGCGATTGTCATTGTTGAAGTTATCCACTCTTATCGCCCTGTCATTACCGCAATTGGATCCTTCAAAGACCGTCCACTCGAAATCCCTGTTGTCATTGCTTACACGATTGCTCCAGAGGTCCAGATCAAGTCCTCCGGCAAAATCCTCCGGGAACGGAATGTCCCCACCCTCGGAAATGTGGACGAAGTTTTCCATCCAAATGCTGTCGCTTCCCAAGTGATTTTCCACTACCAGCAATACATCATAAGTTCCCGGCTGGTCGTAGCGCACGATGGGATTGGGCAGGTCTGAGGATTCGGGTATTCCCCCGTCAAAAAACCATTGCCTTTCAATGACTCCTCCTTTCGAGCGGTCCAGAAACCGGATTGAAGAGCCCGGACAGGGATCGTCAATATTGCTGCTAAAATTGGCCGTTGGAGCGGATTCCGGCTCGATTACCTCGTAGCCAAAATAACCCTCCGGGGCGACGATGGGCCTTTTTTGCTGTTTGCCCGACATGGATACAGCCCTGATGTAATACTGCACCTCCGATCCGAATTCCATGGCCGGCAGATGGGCCGCATACCAGTCCTCTTGTCCGGGTTCCATTGGTATTTCAATGTATTCAGTGTCTTGCGAGGTTTTGTAGTGCAGATGGACACTTTCAATCCCATCCCTGTGCTTGACTTTGGCGCGCACTTCCGGGCTGATGGTTTCATCGTACTGGTCGCGTACCCTGGGATGAGCAATCCAAAGGGGGTCTTCCACACCCACTGTTTTGGTGATACAGTGAAGGGCGCCAAAGGAATTGATCATGGCATTGCAATCAATTCCCACCACATTGTATCCTGGCAAACTTTCTTCATAGATTCTCAATCCAATGGTGTCGTATTGTTCTTCATAAATCGGAACCACTATGGTGCCGTTCAGGAAAATTGAGTTTGTGAAAGTGCGGTATGGGCCTCCCTGGTCAGGATAATTTCCCTGAGGTCCAGGTGGCATTGGTATTCGGATGATTTCATATGGGTTGCCGAATGATGACGAATGGTTGTTCAAAAAGTACTCAATGTTCTCCTCGATTTGGGGGCCGTCAGCTACAGCCTCCGGGTATTCACCCACGATGAGCGTCTCTTCATCAATAAAGCGAATGTGCATATCCAGATGGCTGATGCCGTCAAATGGCAATTCTGTCATTTTTATATATTCCTCATATCCAAAAAGGCGGGAAGCTATGTAGTCAATTTCCTGTTCCGTCTTTCCGGGATTCTCACGCAAAACAATTTCAGAAGAATACCCCTTTTGGTATCCGTCCACCAGGTTGTTTCCCCCGGTGTGGACCAGATCGTATGGCTCATTCACCGCCGCATACCACGGGACATCAAAAAGTTCAGCTACCCGACCGGGAACAGCATCGTCATGAGGTCTCGGGCGGTTGTAAATAAAGTCCGAAATGGCGAGTTGTTCCACATCGTTTTCGTAAACCGCCCATGGACCGTAGTCTCTGATCCATACCGTATTGCTCGGCCAGTCCAGAAAATGCACATTGTTCAGATCAATACCGGCATCCATCAAGGTATTGCGAACCGATGGTTCATTTTCGGTGATGATATACACCTCTACCTCCTCCACCGCATATTCGACCAACTGGGTGAGAATTTGCGGATAGGAGCGCCATGTGATAAAAAGGGCCTGGATTTCTTCCCATTCACCCATTACCCGTACCGGAGTTTCAGGCAAATCCCCGGCACTGCGCTTTGACCTGAGCTCATTGAGGTATTCGGGCCAGATTATCTTTTCCTCCGGGGTCATATACCGAGGAAGGTCCGTTTCCTGCGCATTGATCACACCCAATCCCGCTACAAAAAAACTGACTGCAATAAGGTAGATGTATGATTTCATGTCCTAAATTTTTTGAAAAGTCCAAAGTTAAGGATTAGTTTTCAAATGTTTTGCCCTTATCTTTTTCGAGAAGGGAATTGGTGAGTGTGAGGTCCATCATCCCAATGGATTGAGGCAAACCTGGGTGCCACATGAAAGGTTGAAACCAATATTTCAGTCTTTAACTTTCTCGAGAGAATTGATCCGGGAATTGGTAGAAGCTGGTCGATGAAAGGTGGTGGTAAAAGCCATCAATGTGTTAATGACTTTTCTGGTGCTGTCTTTTTTTAGTTTGCAACGCGATCAAAACAACCATTAAATAGGCTGACAGAACCCATTTACTTCTTTCCCAATTGTCATTATGTGACCATTCCCCTGGTATTTGCATTTAAAAATGTTAAAGGCATAAAAAATGTGTTAAAAAATTGGTTTTTCAAAAAAGTGTTCGTATCATTACTTTTCGATGGATATAGTCGCCTTAAACATACCTGATGGGTGGACGTTGCCAGCAATTTAATTGTCATCTTGAATTATTAATAATCTGTAGAATACGGATATCTGAGTCTTTCAAAAGACGCGATGTTTTACAGTGATTAGGTCTTAGGTCTTAGAGTGCAACTCCGAGCTGGATTGTTATTCCGGTATTACTTACACTGAATTCGATGGCCATGCAAGGACAGGATTGCATTGATATCCGGGACATCGAAATTGAGCTGGCCACCATTGTGGATAAATGCTCATGCACGGACCCTTTAATTCTGGGGGAACCCGGTAAGACCACGCACATTAGCACCTATCAATTCAATATCCTTCTCCTCAGTTTCCAGGAGGAATTGACCTTGTTCATTGGTGTAAGTTCCGATGGATAGTTCAGCATTATAGACCAGGGCCAGGTAAAGTGGCTGACCCTCCTGACAGACCACTTTGCCTTCGATCAAGCTGGATTGTCCGGGAAGGGTGGTTGCGCATACGATAAGAAAAAACAGATATAAGACTCTCATTCAATTAAAGGTCTTGTTTACAGGGTCGAAATAATGGACATCAAAGGATGAAGGACCCAACCTCCAAATTTAGGGAATTTTATTAAGGTTTCGATACAGTCGCAGAGACTTTGATCATAGGGACCACATTTTTACTAAATGTTGCCCTCTCCGGGGGAAATTCCCTCATCAGAACTTGAATATGCTTTATTGTCCGACCCCATCATGGACTTCCATCTACTTGATCTATTTTCAAAATCGCATAAAGGCAAGGTGGACAACGGTCATTGATGCGGTTTTCACCAGGTGAAAAAGCGTTGGACTCATAAATGATGCAGCGATTTCAACCACACCAATTTATCTCCTCAAGTGGAAAACCGTACAATCATTTTGAATTGTCAGTTTGTATTAATTAGATTCTGAAATCTCACTGAATCGAGTGTAAACCTGGGATGACCATTATCCCGGCCAAATCTGTGCCCACCACTATGCGAAATACTAATCCCGGGTATCGATGATTGCTTCAACCCGAATTAAAGGGACACTGGGCCAGGATTGGTTTCTCCATAGACCTTGATTTGTCTTCAACCAGAAACCAACCTCTGACCTTTCCCTGCGTCGGACTTTTGTAAACCCCAAATCAAATGCATTTCCGTATCTTTCAGACTTTATATCACTTTCGTCATACCTTCTCTGAATAAATTCAACAGCTACCAAAAAGTCTGTACCGGGTAAGGGAACATGGAACTCATTTAGGTCTATATCGTACCAGCCCGTTTCCTGGGGTCTCAATACCACCAATGACCTTAACAAATCACTTCCCGGCTCACCTTCACTGTTTATTTCAAATATCCGCAATCGCAAAAGCTGATAATTCGTCCGAATACCGACTTCAGTAAAATATACAGACACAGAGGAGATGACTCCGGAATTTTGATTTCTAAGCATGGTGCCTATTGTTAGCGATCCACCTACCCGAGGGCCAAATGAGAAAATGGAAAAGGATCGAAGCCTCCTTTTATCCAGGCCAAATATTTTAGATTCCGGATGCTTATCAGATATAAGAACTTCAGGCAGTTCATATGTCTTTGGGATCAGGCCAATCCCCCAAAAATCGGTATCATCTCCATTGCTTATACCAATGGTTGTATCTCTGTATCCCAACGCTCTAAGGACAAAAGACCCTCCATTTTCAGGTAGAGCAAAAAGACCATCTCTATCTGTAATGGATACTATTTCACCCTCCTCACTTGTTAGAACCACGCCATAAAGTGGATTTCCGGTTTTTTGATCGAAAACCTTACCGGAAATCTGACTCACTGCATTGAAGGTTACAGTTAGTGAAAGCAATATGGTGAAAAGTATCTGCATATAGATAATTTAATTATGTAGGGCAAGGAAAAGGATCGCTAAAAGAAACACTCGGTCCAAAATTTATCCAAAATCGATATCTATTTTCGCATAAGGTCATATGCACGCATTCTCCATCTGAAACGCCACCCACTAAACTAGTTTCACAATCATCTCCCCAAAATGGCCTTCCAAATAATTCCTGCAAATCACCTGCGTCCGCATTGACCATGTTTTCTATATCCTCCTGAGAGTAGGATTCCAACAATAGGTCTTCGTAGTGAGCGGTTTGAACAATAGTACTTTCCAATTGGACAACATCTATCAGGCCGGAACTATCCAGTATTTCAAAAGCGGATGAACTGGATATAGTATCGAAAGTTTCTAACAATAATGCCAACTCTCCCTCAGAGGCCTCATTGCCACTGTAAAACATATCTGCCAGATGGATTAGGTACAACCTAAACGAGTCAACAGGGGACGATGATCTGTACTCTGACTCTGAGGTCTGATACTCAATTGGGTCAATCTGATCATTCAGTTGAATTGAATCCTTTTCACAAGAAACAAATAAAACGCCCATAAGCAAACAAACGATGGGGAATAATAATATTTTTTTCATGATTTTAAAAATTTAAATGTTTAGAAATAAAATGAGGTAGCCCTGCACCTAAAAGGGAAACCTTTTAGGGTGTGCCAAATCTTGATGCGACCTGTTAAGATTCGCAGTTAAAGCAAGGTTTTAAATGTCTAAGCCCGGAGGGACTGATGTGCCGGCAAAATGCCTGTTGTACCTGGATTTTAGGTGAGAGTCAATTCCAAATATGGGAAAGCAGTTTAAATGGTGCACCTTCCACGAATGGTTAATATCACCCCTTGAAAACCAGGGCCCGGGGTAGTTGAATAAGTGCCTGGAGCACAAACTTTGGAAACTGTTTTAAAAACCCCCTCACCCAAAACATTCTGGAGGGACAAAAGAATGACCATCCATGTGTTTCATTGAGGGAGACTGCTCTTTTACTATGTAGCAAATGGGCGCTCATAATTGGTTATTGGGTTTGTTATTGCGCTCAATGTAGAGCGAATTGTTTAGAAATTTCTTACCGGTCCGGGGTATTTTTTACATATACTTAGATATATATATAGAAAACCAAATAGTTATGAATTGATTTTTTGGAAAAATATTTTTCAGTCAATCCTTATACCCTTTCGGGTTTGAAATATCAAATTCTTGCAACATTATACCCGATAGGGTGCAATATCAATAAAATTACTATCTTTGTACCCGAACGGGCTAAATATTTCGAACTATGCATTCAACAAATCCGGGATATCCCCCACTTTCTGTAAGCAGTTTTGTAAAGAAAAAGCGGAAGGAATTTGGTTTAACCCAAAGGGATCTGGCAGATAAGGCCGGAGTGGGGCTGAGATTTGTTCGCGAACTGGAGCGGGACAAGCCCTCGCTGCAAATGAATAAAGTCAACCAGGTGTTGATGCTCTTCGGACGTGAACTCGGCCCGGTGCCACTGGACCGCAAAAAACTGATCAATGAGGAGGGCTAGTGTATGTAGGAATGATGGCCGGTGTCAATTTAGGCGTATACTTTTCTCAAACCCATTAAAAACAGTTCTATGAGCAGAAGAAAATTTGTACTCAGTTTTGAATTTGTCTGGTTGATGTTTTGGGCCAGCGTCTTTCTAATGTTGTTGTCGGGACTGGGAAAGGCCTTTGTTTGGGAAACGTCCGATATTTTTCTCATCCTGGCCCCTGTGTTTTTCTTCCCGGTATGGGTCATATTGCTGCACGAGATCGCAGTGATGAGATCCAATAACCGCATTTTTTGGCTGGTTGTGATGCTCATTACTCCACCTTTGGCCGCCCTGGCCTATCTGCTGCAACGGGAGCGTTTAATTCGATTGCCGTTTTTGAAGTGAATTAGATAAATCAATAGCATATGGCATAACTAAAGACAAAGCAAAATGAAGAGAGTGTGCTGGATTTTTTGAATTCAGTAGAAGATGAGCAAAGAAGAGAGGATTGAAGGGAACTGTTGAAGCTATTCACTGAAGTGACCGGTGAAACTCCTAAAATGTGTGGCAATAGCATTTTCGGTTTGGGAAGTTATCACTACAAATACAACATCGGACGTGAGGGCGACTGGTTCCTCACCGGTTTTTCACCGAGAAAGCAAAACCTTACAATCTATATAATAGCGGGGTTTAGTGAATATGGTGATATTGTGGAAAACCTCGGCAAGTTTAAAACAAGTTCATCCTGCCTGTATGTAAAAAAGCTGTCGGACATTGATGCCGACAAGCTAAAAACGCTGGTTAAAAAATCTGTAGGTGATATTAAGAAGCGGTATGGATAGAAGCGCATTAATTATTTTAGCCTGACTCTGATAAGGGGTTATTAGAGCCTTTTCATTGTAAGCAAGCAGCTTGCACTCCTCCCAGCGAATGACTTTATGCGGATCGATGGTTTTAGCTACACCCAGATGCCGTAATTTTCGCAAACTGTTTACTTTCAGCAAACCAAACACTTCCCTACGAATCTCTACTAATTACCGTGCACCATCTTAGGTTCCTCAGGGAGACCCGCCCCGGGAATTGCCCGCTTCTATTTATTGGTTGTTAGTGGAGTAAAATCCATACCTTTGAACCTGCAATCCTTCCCGCCCAGGTGGTGGTGAATTGTCCGTGTTTTGATTTAAATGACTCGGTGATTTTTTTGTCAATAGCTGCTGAAATGATCAAACTGGTGCAGAGGAGTAATCTGAATTTGGAGGCATACAATCGGGTGGTGACCGGGTGCTCCTCGGGACTACCGTATGCCGAGTCCTGGTTTTTAGATGCACTGGTAGGTGGAAACTGGAAGGTTTTGGTAAGTGGGGATTTCGAAGCGGTAATGCCTGTTCCTGTCAAGCGCTCCGCCAGACATTTTTTTAAAAGGATAATCGCCCAGCCCATCATGTGTCAACAGTTGGGTGTATATGGTTTCAGTGAAGCTCCCCACACCGGGTTTTCGGATCTCTATCAGCAATTGTACAATATGAGACCCTTTGGGTATTCATTCAATTTTCATGAAGAACCACCGGAGGCTCCCCCTGGATTGAATTTGGTAAAAATGCCCAATTATGTGATTCCCCTGAATAAACCTCATATGGAATTGTACGATGGTTACTCCACCAATCTCCGGCGGAATTTGCGGAAAGCACAAAAGGCCGGCCTGAGGTTTGTGTTTAGCAGGGATGAGAAGCTAGCAGGGGATTTGATTCGGTTAAAAAATGGTGCAGGGCGACCCGTGGGACAGTGGTTTAAATTGGGAAGTCGGAAACCTGTAAAATATGGTAAACCGGCCCTGCGGTTGATGGAGGCTGCCATAGAGAGGGAAAAAGGATTTTTTGCTAAAGTGTTCCTGGACCGTGAACTCTTGAGTATTGCATTTTTTGTAAAAACCAGTACGCGCCTGGTCTATTTGATTGCAGCCACCCAACCCGGGGGTAAAGCTTTGGGGGCCGGTCATTTTTTGGTTGATGGGGTAATAAAAAAGTATGCGGGAAGAAGGGTAGTATTGGATTTTGAAGGGTCGAAAGTGCCTGGAATAGCGAGGTTTTTTAAAATGTTTGGCTCTGTTGAACAGCCGTACCATCACCTGTACCAATGAATAAACTCCTTGACATGTTGATTGACCTGAGCAAACGGCCTTTGTTTATTCCCTTTTATCACGCTGTCAGCGATACAGTCGCCCCCCACTACAAGAATCTTTACCAGCCCAGAGGGGAGGTTGAGTTTGAAAGAGACCTGGATTGTTTTCTGCGCCATTTTGAACCCCTTTCACTGGACGATTTTGCGCGGGTAAAAAACAATCCGGGAAAAGGGCGTTACTGCCTGATCACATTTGACGATGGATTGTCGGAGGTTTACGAGTATGCATTCCCGGTTCTTCAGCGCAAAAAAGTGCCGGCAGTCGTTTTTCTCAATCCCCGCTTTGTGGACAATCGCGGACTTTTTTACCGGTACAAAGTCAGTATTCTCATTGAGGAATTGAGAGCCCGTTCATTTGAAGGGTATTCCGATTGGATGCAGGAGACGGGAGGTGATTTTGAAACAGCAGAAAAAAATTTGTTGTCGCTGGGATACGGCCAAACAGGAAAAATAGACCACATTGCCCAATTGATGGGTGTGAGTTTCGCCAATTACCTCCAGTCTGAACAACCCTATTTGACCATGCCCCGGGTCAGGGAAATGAAGGGCGCAGGCATTCAATTCGGAGGACATTCGATGGACCATCCTTTTTTCGCGGACCTCGGGCTCAAAGCGCAGCTCCAACAGGCCAATGAAAGCATGGACTGGGTCTGTGAAAAGGTCGGTGAGACGATACGGGCATTTGCCTTTCCCTTTTCCGATGAAGGGGTAAAAAAAACCTTTTTTGAACAGCTTAATGCAGATTTTACCTTTGGCACTGCCAAAATTAAGGTGGACGATGCGAAAAATCACTACCAGCGACTTTCCATGGAGGTCGATAATAAAAGCGCCGGGCAAATTTTACTCCGTGAATTCACAAACTACCAACTGAAACGACTATTCGGCAGACATCGGATCAAGAGGTAATTAGGATTTCGATGGGGTCATGCCCCGGGTTGAGAACTTCAAAATCCATTAATTTCCCTCCGCGAGAGGCAATACCTTGTTGTAAAACCTATTGATCTGACTTTCCTCAATACTGGCATGCGACATGGAATTGACGGCCTCCCCATTTACGAGGCAGATTAACTGAGGTGACTGGTGGGGAACGCCTGACTTACTGCTGATGGTATTTGAAAGCGGCCGATGGGCGATAAGGTCCAGAAAAAATACCAATACCTTTTTTTCTCTGTTCGAGTACCAGTTGATTAGTTCGTCCAAAGCCTGGTGGCTAATACCGCAGCGGGTACTGTGTTTAAAAAGGAACACGGGGAATTCTGAAGACATCTTCCAGGTTATAGATTACAAAACCGGCAAGATTGATGACAAAGAACTCAAATTTGCCTTG
>REEO01000064.1 GCA_007695035.1 Saprospirales bacterium
CCACCAATACAGTAACCCTTTTCCCCAATTTCAATACCTATGCTGACAATCCTACCGATTCTTTCTGGGTCGATCAGGAAACCGGATTGGGTAATAAGGTATTCGAAGGAAATACCTTTGTGGAAGGCTCCGATTTGGTCGGCAAAATCGTAACATTCGAAGGTGAGGTACAGAGCTATACGCTTTCACCAGACTACGAAGCCAGGGTATTCATCCGGGTTTTTAATACCGATTTTTCCGTTTTAAAGGAAGTTTCCGAAGAACTCACAGAGGAAGGCCCCTTTTCAATCACATTCGATAATCCCGAGGCGGATGATGCTTTGGTTCAATTCGGATTTTCAGTAACAGGTCTGAATGCCAATCCCGAGGATGAGGAAGCACTGGGTAATGTTGTGATAGGAGATGAAGTGGATCCGGGTTTTGATGAGCCAATGAACCCTGCTCCAACTCCAACCGAGGACCCGGAGAATGTGATCAGTTTATTCTCAGAGGCTTATGAGGATGTTGAAGTGGATACCTGGAGAACTGACTGGTCCGCTGCAGAATTTGAGGATATTGAAATTCAGGGCAATCCAACTAAATTCTACACCATGTTGGATTTCGTAGGAATTGAAACCACGGGGGATAATTTAGTAGATGCCACTGAAATGGAGTTTTTCCACATGGACATTTGGACGCCAAATATGGATATTGTGAGGATAAAACTGGTTGACTTTGGCCCTGATGGAGAATTCGGTGGAGATGACGATTCAGAGCACGAGATTGTTTTCGAAGGACTTGCCAAAGGGGAGTGGCACAGTCTGCAAATTCCCCTCGAGGATTTTGAGGACCTCGAAAGCACTGCAAATCTCGCTCAGTATATTTTGTCGGGAACTCCTGTTGGAGAAGGTGTGCTATATGTGGACAATGTCTATTTTAGCAAAACACCTGTATCCATTTCTGAAATCGAGGATCACCAGATCAGGCTTTTCCCCAATCCTGCCAGCGATATGATACATATTGATAGCGAGAAAACAATAAACGGAATCACCATCTTTGACTATTCCGGAAAAACAGTTCTTCAACTGGAAAATCCATCCAATCAAATTGACATCTCCGCTCTACCGGGTGGAATGTATGTAGTGCTGATCGAGGGCAAGGACCTGTTTACCACCAAAAAAATCGTAATTAAGTAAGTTTCATTAGTTTTTTAGTGGCTTTTTTGAGGGCTCCCGCCATGGATTCGGGGGCCCTTTTTTTAATAGGGTGAAATCCGGTAGGATATTTGGTTGAAATATTTGAAATTCAATTGATTAAATTTTTGCCCTATTAATCGTAAAATGTACTCACCCGGTGCAAACCCTCTGCATCTTTAATGGTTATGGTTTTTCCGGTAGTGGCAATTAAACCTTCGCGCTTAAATTCACCAATTTTCCTACTCACACTCTCAAGGGTGGTGCCGGCAATATTTGATAAGTCGGTCCTGGTGATTTCCAGGTCTATGGTTTTTCCATTTGAACGAAACCCCGCCTTTTGGCCTATATTTAGTAAGATATCGGCCAACCTCTCTCTCAAATGCTTTTGTGTCAATTTGAGAATGTGCTGTTCCTGTTCATTTGCATACCTTGCAAACCGTCTGGACAGTTCGTAACTGACTTCGTTGACCCTCAGAAGCAATGACCTGAACCCGATGGCCTCAAATCTGCACAATTTCATATCAGTCATAGCAACAGCCGTCTCTATATGTGGTTGCTCTAGCATTACCGATCGATGACCGATTAAATCACCCGTGAATGCCAAAGAGGTTATTGGCCCTTTACCGCCTCTTTTAGCTAAGGTGGTTTTGGCAGTTCCCTCCATAATACAGTAAAGGTAAGTAGGTGCTTCCCGTAATTTATAGATTGCATCACCACGTTTGTAGGATACTACTTCCTGAATGGAACGCATTGTTTCAATATCTCCCAGCTTCATGGAACAAAATATCGATTTTTTCCTGCTTGAACAGTCTGAACAACTACGAACTGTATCTGGATTTCTCATCATAATTGTCGTTTGTTTCATCCTTTAAAACAGTTTACCTGATTGATCTGAAAACTTTAATCTACCACTTCCGGATTCAAAGATACCATAATAGCCTATAAAAGGGACCTAGATGTCCGGTTTTAAAAAAAAATATTATATTTGTACCTAAATGAGATAAGATGGATACCTCAACTACCAGATTAAGAGTACACAGTTCCTGGAGGACTGACTGCAAAAATTAGGCGTGCCTGTTATGAGGCCCTCCGGTAGTCACGCTATTTAAGTGGATGCAAAAAACTTTATCCCCACATCCCGGTGGAAAAATATCCCGGACACGCTCTGGCTTGCAAATTTTATTTAAATGGGGGAATTTGCTCTCTGGAAATCGGTCCCGTTATGTTTGGCAAACACGATGAAAAAGGTCAATTGATCCCGGCGCTAAATGAGCTGGTTTGCCTCGCAATACCCAGACGCGTATATACCCAGAGCCATATCGAGAATGTGGCCGAGGTTTTTGAAAGGGTAGTAAAGGAGAGACAAAATGCGCGCGGATATAAAATAATTTGGGAGCCTTCGTTCCTAAGGTCTTTTACTGCCAAATTTGAGCCGGTTATACCTTGAAAACCAACAAAATAATTTTCGAAGTGAAATTATCCAGGATACCTCATCTCATCCTTTTCAAAAGTCTTCTCTTTAGACTGTGGGAATGGAACAACCCGGTTGCAAAAGGCCATAAAAAGCATTCTTTTGTCCGGTCGAGTCTCTGAGGACCTATTCAAGAGCATCCACCTGCCAGTTAGTCGCTTCTCTTTCGATATCCCGATAATTTCCAGCCTGTTTTTTGGAGTCCCAGTAAAAATGCCCTAATTTTGGGACCTAAAAAAAGCACAATCAGGAGCATCGATTCCAATAAATGAGTTGTTAGCGATTATTTGAACCCACCAAACACTTTCACACATTTCGGTGTTACCAAAATAGAGTTTTTTTAATGAAATATCCACGGGGTTTCGCGAAAAATATTGAAGGAGTTTCAGCTGGATCCCAGGTTTTTTTGTCGAGAGAATAAAATTTTTACCTTCCGCGAGGAGAGAGGTGGTGCAAGATTAAAAAGGGAGTAATAAATTAGCCAATGCTTGAACAATTGCTTTGCGTGGGATAGTTTGAATAATCATTTTATAAATTAAATAATTAAAGAAAAAATGGATACATCTAACAACGGAAAATGCCCGATAATGCACGGGGCAAATACTGAAACTGAGAAATCAGTTATGGACTGGTGGCCAAAAGCCTTGAATTTGGATATTTTGCATCAGCACGATTCCAAAACTGACCCCAATGGGGAAGATTTCAATTACCGGGAAGAGTTCAAGAAGCTAGACCTTGAGGCTGTTAAATCTGATTTAAAGGACCTTATGACGGACAGTCAGGACTGGTGGCCTGCGGACTGGGGTACTTATGGTGGCCTTATGATTCGCATGGCCTGGCATGCCGCGGGTACTTACAGAATTGCAGATGGACGCGGAGGTGCCAACACAGGCAATCAGCGTTTTGCTCCAATTAACAGTTGGCCCGATAACGCCAACCTGGATAAAGCCAGAAGGCTTCTGTGGCCCATTAAAAAGAAGTACGGAAACAAATTGTCCTGGGCTGACTTGTTTATTCTTGCAGGTAACATGGCTTACGAATCCATGGGCTTCAAAACTTTTGGATTTGCCGGTGGTCGCGAGGATATTTGGCATCCGGAAAAAGACATCAACTGGGGGTCTGAAAAAGAATGGCTCGGCAAGGACAGATATGAAGATGAGACCAGCGAGTCACTCGAAAATCCATTGGCAGCTGTTCAGATGGGATTGATTTACGTTAACCCTGAAGGTGTGGACGGCAAGCCGGATCCTTTGAAAACTGCTCATGATGTTCGCACCACTTTCAAAAGGATGGCTATGAATGATGAGGAAACGGTAGCCCTGACCGGAGGTGGACATACCGTTGGTAAAACCCACGGAAATGGTGATGACTCCATTTTGGGGGCTGAGCCAGAGGGAGCCGATGTCGAAAACCAGGGATTGGGTTGGAAGAATCCCACAGGCAAGGGAAATGCAGAAGACACTGTAACCAGTGGTCTTGAAGGCGCATGGTCCAGTACTCCCGATAAGTGGAATCACAGCTATTTCCACCTGTTACTCAATCATGAGTGGGAGTTGACCAAAAGCCCTGCAGGTGCCTGGCAGTGGGAACCCGTTGACATGAAAGAGGAGGACAAACCACTCGATGCTCATGTAGAGGGAGTTCGAAGAAATCCTATTATGACGGATGCCGATATGGCAATGAAAATGGACCCCGAATATCGAAAAATCTCAGAGCGCTTCTACAAAGATCCGAAATACTTTGAGGAGGTTTTTGCCAGAGCCTGGTTTAAACTAACTCATCGCGACCTGGGACCCAAAAGCAGATATCTCGGACCCGATGTCCCCAAAGAAGACCTGATCTGGCAAGATCCTGTTCCCACAGTCGATTATTCTCTTTCAGACTCAGAAATTGAAGACCTTAAGAGCAAATTGCTTAACAGTGGGCTTAGCTCTTCGGAGTTGATAACCACCGCATGGGACAGTGCTAGAACTTTCCGTCAATCGGATTACAGAGGTGGTGCCAATGGAGCTCGTATTCGTCTGGCTCCCCAAAAAGACTGGGAAGGCAATGAGCCCCAAAAGCTAGATAAGGTACTCACCAAACTGGAGGAAATCCAAAAGGGACTATCTAAAAAGGTCAGTATCGCTGATTTGATTGTTTTGGGTGGTACTGCAGCGGTTGAAAAAGCGGCTAAAGATGCCGGTGTCGAAGTAAAAGTACCTTTCAGTCCGGGAAGAGGAGATGCCACTGCTGAAATGACCGATGAAGAGTCTTTTGAGTATTTGGAGCCCGTACATGACGGCTTTAGAAACTGGCTGAAAAAGGACTACGCAGTAAAACCTGAGGAATTATTGCTGGACAAAACCCAATTAATGGGCCTCACCGCACCTGAAATGACAGTGCTTATTGGCGGTATGCGCGTTTTGGGAACTAATCACGGCAACAGCAAGCACGGTGTGTTTACTAACAGCCCTGGCAAGCTGAGCAATGATTTCTTTGTCAATCTGACGGATATGAATTACACATGGAGACCCCATGGAGAAAACTTGTATCACATTGTGGATAGGAAATCCGGAGACACCAAATGGACTGCAACTCGCGTTGATCTCGTATTTGGTTCGCATTCCATACTGCGAGCTTACTCAGAGTTTTACGCACAAGACGACAATAGAGAAAAGTTTGTAAAAGATTTTGTCAATGCCTGGGTTAAAGTGATGAACGCAGATCGTTTTGATCTGAAATAAATGCGTCTTATAACCCATTAAAATACCAGGGCGGGGATCTTGCTTACCGAATACAGGAAGCGTTGTCCCCGCTTTCTTTTTTGAGTGCGTGGTAAAGGCCCCTGAGGTTGTAGCCCGATTGACCTTGATAGAAATAAACCAATGGATTGAAAAGTACTGTCAGAAATAAAATTTCTCAGGGAGGCCCCAGTTCTTCCCTGCTTAAAAAATCTTCATCGGTGAGTGTGTGGAGAAATGCGATAAGGGTATCTATTTCATTTTCACTCAAACAAAGTCCAAATCCTTTTCCCGGTTTGGTCATTATAGCGTCCAGTGTTGGGGAATTTTTAGCCCCAGAATTGTAGTGCTCAATTACCTCTCTTAAACTTTTGAATCTGCCATCGTGCATAAAGCTACTTCGCAGAGCTGCATTTCTCAAAGTGGGCACTTTAAATTTTCCTAGATCTATCCGGATTGCCGGTTGTGAGGTAAAGTCTTTTGTTGCTGCCTTCAAAAAGGGAATCCAGTCCTATGTTGTAGAATTTATTATCAGTAAAAAGTTTGTTTCCGTGACAGTGAAAGCAATCCCCTTTTTCAGTAAAGAACAATTCATATCCCCACAATTCCTGCCCGGTGAATACCGGTGTTCCAATACCTCCGGCAAGTATCAGGTCATACCTGGCGCTGCCGGAAATTTGAGTGCGCATAAACTGCGCCAGGGCGTAAGCTATTTCCCTGGAAGTGATTTCCTTAACTCCAAATGCTTCGTGAAATAAACCGGGGTAGTGTTCGTGCTCAATCAATCGGGACACATCTGTCTGCATAAAATCCTCCACCTCAAAAAGTGATACATACTCAAGGTTTACATTTATCATGTTGAATTTGCCGTCCCACATGAAGTTTCTGCTCCATGCCAGATTAATATGTGGAAGAATGGCAGATCCTGGGGTGGTGAAACCGTATTCCTGCAAGTGACAACTGCTGCAGGAAAGGAGACCGTCTATATGGAGAATTTTGTCGTGGTAAAGTTTTCGACCAAGGTTTACCCCTTTTTGAGTGAGTGGATTGTCGGCAGGAATAATGGCAGGTGGAAATCCAGGAGGAATTTCCAGTTGTAAGGGTGAAGGATCGTAATCCGGCCAGTTTACGTCCCTGTTATTCTCTCGCTCGCAACAAGCAAACAGGATCAGAACAGACTTAAGAAGAAGGAAATATAAAAATGGTTGAACTTGCCTGGACATAGAAGAAATCAGTTTTTTGGGTTGTTAATTATTCAGGCTGAAAAGGGATTGGCCATTTTGTGACAACTTATGCATTGCTGAAAAATCCCCCATTGAGTAATTCCCTTCCCGGTTAAAATCATAGGTGTGTGGATTCTTAAACCACTCATCAATGTTCATATGCAGTTTAATCTCACCGGATCGCTCTATCAATTCGTCCATGCCGGCCAGATGCAATTGAATTGGGATGACGTATGTATCCATTCCAATGTGCATGGCATAACCGAATTCTTCCTGAATGTCTGAAAACCTGCCTTCCAGTTTTAAAAAATGATATCCACCGCCCATTGGCTCAGGCCAGGCCATATTTTGATTCTCCAGGATGTTTTTAAGTGCATTGGTGTGATTTAAATGGTGGGGAAGCACGATAAGAAAATGCAGCGTTTCCCAATCGGAACTGGTTTTGAGATCTAGTGAGAATTGTAAAGAGGACTCAATGGACGCATCTATTAAAGCGACCACATCAGAATATATTTTTGTACCATCTTTCCTTTCTACAATCCAATCACTCAGGTAAAACTGCAACCTGCTGATTGAAATAGGGTACCCAGCTTCTGTTTCGGAAATAATTGTGCCATCCCCGATATGGGCCCGGTCAAAATTAAAGCCTATACTAATTTTCAGGGAATCACCGTACGGTTCCACATCGTTGGTCTCACTACCGCAAGCAGCGAGAAAAAGTCCAGAGAAAAATAGGAAGATCAAAATTTTTCCCATACCGTATTTTAAGGATTAAACGCTTTGGTATCTGCTTTCGGTCCGGACATCTGCATGATACAGATCAAGGAGTTTCACCTTTTGCAACTGAAAAAAATATATATGTGAAATTTTTATATAAGGAGAGGTGTTCAAAGTATAATTAATGAGGTACTTGGTATAAACACTTTAGTTAAAAATACCATTGTTCCCTTAATTAGCACAAACAAAACATAAAATAATGCGAAACTTTCTACTGCCTGGTGTCTTCTTACTGACTTTTGTCCTGTCTCTTAATCCACTTTTTGGGCAATGTCCCGAGGGCCACAAAGTTTCACTACCTGACGGTTCCACTTCCATATCATTTTGTCAGGGGCAGGCCGATGGAAATGTACTGGTTAGATCTGACATCAGGGGTTTTCCCAAAGCCTATGTGGTCACCACTTCCAGAGGTGAGATTATTGAGGTTACCAACAGGCCGAGGATACATCTCGATGACCTGCCAGCAGGAGTTTACCGCATCTATGCATTGGTTTATGCCGGGCGACTACAGGCAACTGTCGGTCAAAATATAGACGAGGCCAAAATGAGTACCTTTTGCTGGACTTTTTCAGACAATTTCATTGAAGTGGTGGTTGCGCAATTGGACGATATTGAACTCAGCTACAGTGATGGAACCACGGGCAAACAAATTTGTCCTGCGGCAGGTGACACTTTGGAATTTGAAGTTTTGACCAATGCACCTGATTTTGCCCTTTTGTTGGTAGATGAGAATAATCAGATTGCAGCAGTAAGTCAGATGGATAATCTATCTGTAGATCAATTGATTGAAGGAGACTTCCAGATTTTTGCAATTGCCTATGAAGGCAATCTGAATGTGGCCATTGGGGACAATTTTGAACCCTCCGAACTGGTTGATGGGTGTTTTGCTTTAAGTGATCCTGTCGGTCTTGGTGTGCAGAAAGCAGATGGAGGTGACATTTCATTTTCCGGAGGTGAAACAGAATACTGGCTATGCCCTGATGGACTGGAAGGCGGTATGGTTTCAGTTCAAATTGAGTCTCAGTCTTCCCTGCCTTATTACCTTCTTGCTGTGGATGAAGACCAGATTATTCGATTGCTGGAGGAGAGTCATGAACTAGATTTTCGGGGTTTGAACCAGGGCAATTACACCATTTACGGATTTAGCGCAGAATCCGTTCCCGGACTCATGGTAGGTGACACCCTTGATCTCGACCTTTTATTTGGGGGAAGTTGTTACGATGCATCCTCAACCCATCTGAAGGTCCGTTTCGAAGCTCCCAATGCCGGAAGGATTACTTTTTCACACAATTCCGATGAAGTACTTTTTTTCTGCCAGGATGAATTCCCGGACACCATCCGTGTGGAAGCCTCGGCTGACGTGGACGATGAGTACATTTTTGTAGCGGGCAATCAGGACGGAGAAATCATTGCATTGAGTGAATCCGGCATGTTTACCGGTATATTGGACAGTGGAATTACTGTAATAAGCGGTTTCTCTTTCAGAGGTTCACTTCTTGTGGGACCGGGGGATAATTTTCTCCTCGATGAACTGTCGGACGACTGCTTCTCACCCTCTGATAATCAACTGTACGCTATCGTGGACAATCCGGATGGTGGAGACATACGGTGGAATGAGACAGTTGACACCTTTGAACTCTGTTCAGGTGATGGCAGGGATGCAATTGTCCAAATGGAAAGCGAATCCCAATCCCTTTTTCCTTATTTGTACCTTGTCATTGATGAGGAGAACAGACTTAGTCGTATATACGAATCGGATAGCATAAATCTGGAAGGTCTGGAAGGCGGCATTCACCGAATTATCGGTTTTTCAACCCCATCCATAGATTTGCTCTATGAAGGTATGGCAGAAGACTCACTGTTTAATATCTGTGGAGAATTTTCAATAACTGCGTTGTATTTGGATGTATTTGAGATATTCGGTGGTGAGGTTTTTCTTGCTGCTGGACGAACGAGTATGACAACCTGTGAAAGTTTAGGCCAGGAGAAGAAAATTAGGATTTTCAAAAATGTATTTTCCCCTGTTTACCAGCTATTTCTAGTGAATCAAGAGAACGAAATCCTTCGGCAAACTTATTCAGATTCCATGGACATTGGTGACCTGGAGGTTGGTTTTTACAAAATTTACGGTGCAGGTTCACGAGACAGCCTAACAGCGGGGTCCGGTGATCATATTTTCAATGACACGCTTGGATCTGAGTGCTATTCATTGAGCGAAACCTATATAAAAATAGTAGTAGATACTGTAGACGGGGGAATGGTGATGATCAATGGAAACGATTCGATGGTTCAGATTTGCGCACTTCAACATGCTGAAACACATATCACCCTTTCGCAAACTTCTACATCTCCCTTTAATTACCGCTATCTTTTGATTGATGAGGAGGATGTATTGGTTGAGTATTTTCAGGTAGATTCCTTTTCGGTTTCGCATCTGCCGGATGGTGAATACAGAATTCAGGGCATTTCTTATGGCGGCAACCTTTTGCTTCGCGAAGGAGACCATATGGAGGACCCTGACTTAGAAGCTGCCACAGATTGTTATGATTTTAGCGAGAACAGTGTCCAATTGAGAATCGATGCTCCGATGGGTGGGGAAATCGCCTTTTCCAATGGAGAAACCACTCTAACTCTTTGTACAGATACCACTTATCAAAATGCCGATTTTCAAATAGTTACGCCGGGTCAGGGAGAGTTTTTCTTTGCGGTGATTAACAGGTTAGGAGTAGTAGTGGATACTTTTGCAAGTCTTGAATATGATTTTTCGGGTTTGGTCCCCGATATTTACTCCGTTGCTGGTATAGCTCATTCCGGTCAAGGTGAGGTAGAAACCGGGATTGGTTTAGATACCATGGTTTCAGCACTCGGTTGTTATCACCTGGCGGATGGTATTCTGCAGGTCAGCTTCGCTACCCCCGATGGTGGCCATGTCTTTGATGAGGATGGCAATACAGAAATTGATCTGGAAATCGGTCAAAATCAACCTGGCATAGTCAGACTTGAAAACAGCTCGGACTCCCTTGCCAATTACATTTACGCGGTCACTGATTCCAATGACGTGATATTCTTCCTGCTGGATGAGGATGAGCTGTCCGTATTTACCGCCCTTTTTGGTGAGTTGAGGGTTTACGGTATTTCCTATACCGGGAATCTACTCCTCGGCAACGGTCAGAATGTATTTGAGCCAGCTTCAGACGGCTGCTATGAGTTGAGTAGCAACTTCCTCCGCATTACTTTGATCGACGCGGACGACCTGGATGACATACCCGAACCCGAATTATCGATCGAGCTCACCGGACCCAATCCGGTATCCGGTTTCCTGCATTTCCAGGTGGAAGTTGAACCTCTTTCCGCACAGCAGATTGAGTGGAAGATACTTTCCTCTACAGGAAATGTGGAAGCTGAAGGGGTGTTCCCCGTCTCCGTGAAAACGGAAGAATTTCAGCTGGATGTTTCCACTTTCCATCCCGGCATTTACTTTTTGGTAGTAAGGTACGATGGAATGAGGGAGGTGCTGAAGTTTGTGAAGCATTGAGGAGGTTCCTTTGAGTGAGTCATTGCCTTGCTTTCTTCGACTCCGACTCAATAGCTTAGGCTGCGCCTAAGGGCAAGCCTATTCAACCAAAAGTTTTAAGGGTACTCATGACGAAAGGGGTCTTGGAAGTGGCTCTTATGAGCACCCGTCCGAAAAAGGTCCATTGGCTCACTTCCTATGCTTTTCAAATCCCATTTCCTTTAACTCTTTATGGAATTCCGTCGGATCTTCATTTGGGTGCGGATCAAATGTTGGGATGGAACGTCCGATTCTAAAAGGCTTATTGGTGTTTACTCTATAAAGAGCTTTATTTATTTGGTCTTGCACGGAATCCAGGTAGAATGAATCCCTGTTTTTGTCTATTCTTTCCATTGCATCACCGGAACAAACATAAAGATGCCCTGCCGCACGTATTATGTTTTCAGGCGGATATGGAAAACAACTTAGCTCCAATTTGTCACAGGGATTTGCCAACAAATAATAGAAAGTGAAACTTCTCGGGTCAATTAATCCATCCCAGTACATTTTCGGCAGATAAGCTCCCCATTCATAGGGCCTCGATTTTATTTGATGAATCATTAAAATGGCGTACTGACTGTTTGAGGAAAATCCCAGTGGTTCATAATCAAACCCCAACTGCTCCGGACCCAAAAACCCATTGACCTCCCTGGATAATTCCTGCATCATCATATACACCCTGAAATCTGCCCATTCAATCGAATCCATCCCACTATAGCCCCTTCCTGCCTGGTCGATCTCAACCATTTTTCCGACCTTTTTAATGTATCTATTATTCCGATCAAACTCTGGTTTTTCCTCCTTCATTCTACCCCAACTTTCAGTTGAGAAATAGGAATACTCCCCCAATTCCGTTTCGAAATATTCCACTGGGGCACCAATTTCAAACAGTGTAGTTATAAAAAACTCAATACTTTTATGGTCATCTGAATCGCATTCCAGGCTACTAACAAGGCCATTTATCTTTTCCGTAGTATACAAAGGAGAATTTTTTCCTAATTCCAGCAGTATATCCTTTGCTGTGCAATAATTGCCATTGAGGATTTGTTTCTCCGCGCTTTGGTACATCTTGTTGTAATAGATCAGGCTTGATTCCTGTGCGAGAGTGTATTCCGCTGCAGTGAAGAAGAAGAAGATCAGGAACACCCATTTCATGTGGAATGATTAATTTATCAATGTAACATCCAAGTTACAGCAAATAGCCCGGAAAGTCTGCTATGGGTTGCCTTTTAATAAAATTTCAAGCAACCTACCTTTACTCAGGCCCAACCACCCTAAACTCCTCAAACCGCTCCCTCAGTCCATCCAGAACACCTTTGTCGGCATCAAATTGAGGGATAAAAAATCCGTGAACCAGGTAGTATTCCGGGTTGAACTCCTGGAATAATATCTTCTTGTGAAAGTCTTCAAAACTATCTAAATTTATTGCCTTCCTGTTTTGGTTGATTTCATCCATCTTTTCTTCCGAAAGGGGGATCAGATATAGATCACTCCCCAAACGAAGTTGATGACTTAAACCCAAAGGATCCGAAGTTTCTGAACCATCACAAGAGTTGTTGTACATGGATTTTAATATATCAGCCAATATCTGTGGGTGTATCCTGCCTATTTCACCTTTTAAGTAGTCAATGATCTCTGTCCTGCACCATTGAAGATTGTGCCTGATAATCAAGTGGTAAGGAGGAACAAAGTGCTTTGATACATCACAAAATTCTGATTCCTGAGGAATGCCATATGCTCTAAAATAACCACTTAGCTGGGCCAGGATCAAGGAGTCCAATAGCTTAATTTCTTCGGAGCAATAATGGTATAAACTACCCAAATATTTCTCCCTGCATGCACTTCTTATGCTTTGGTCTAGTACAAAAAGTCGCTCAAAAAGACTGCAAACGGGCGAATCATCGGTTCTTTCCGGTTTGTTCTCAAAAAAGGTGCGGACGATGGGGTAGAAGTTGGTTTCCCGGATATCCTCATAGCCAACCGTTTCAAAAAATGTCTTGTTGATGTCGTAGTCGTTGAGGTGGTGGAGAAATTTCTCAAAGTACTCAGTATCCCCATTCTGATAGGCCAGCATCAAGGCGTTGTGGATGTCTTTGAGGAATATGATTTTCTCTTCTCTGTCTGATTCAAAAGCCCTGTTATATTGGTTTAGGCTCTGCTCGTGATTCCCCTCTACCAAATTGTTCTCCGCGGAGTAAATTTTACTGAAGTAACTTTCCACTGCCACCGAGCTGCTCTGTGCATATAATGTGCAGGAAAGGACCGAACAGAGGATGAGAAATAGTGCTTTTTTGAACATGATGATATAAATTAAATCAAGTTTTAGCCTCTTTGTGATTGAATGCGAATTGGAACAAGTATCATAATATGTGGTTAGATTCAGTTTCTGTTTGTATACCAGCGATTTATAAAGAAGTTCTGACTTTCAAAAAAAGTATTGTTTTTATGAAACAAGCTCTGTGTAAGTATCTGATTCTTCTTACTTTTTGTCCATGCTACTTCGGCTGTCGCATTTCGACTTCGCATCAATGCGACGCTCAGCACAACGCACAAAAAGTAACAAAAAAGGCGCGGCCCCACCCAAAGCATAGGGTGCAGGCCAAAGTCTAGGGGGCAGGCTTGTCATGTATTTGCCTAAAAAATCCATTCCACATCTAAAAGCTGTCAAGCTTGACAATAGGAATTTTTTAAGCACCGCTATTGAGGGAAGAATCCTGACTTTTGAAGGCAGGTTTAAATTTGGTCCCTGAACTTATTTGTCGAATTCCTATTGCCTTCAGACAGGTGACACCTTTCTTAACGATGAGGAATACATTTTTCTTAACGGCAAATTCATGAAGGCCGTATTTTTGTTCAATCATTTCTTGTACACCTTGATACACTTCTCATCACCTCCTCGCAACTGTCAATATTAAAGGGTTTGGAGAAAAACCCTGAGACTTTAGGAGCAATCCGGTATCAGCTCTTTTTGCTTCAAGGCTTTGGTATACAGTCTGCTCAAGTATCATTTTACCTTTTGCTCAACCTCAAAATCTATATCGAAAAACCTGAGGTAATCTTCAATGGGGGAAAGGCCAACTTCCTCCCGTCGTTGATTGACATATTCCGGGTCTTTTAATTTGTAGAGCCTTCCTCTGGATATTTGTGTTCCATATATCTGGGGTTTTCGCTTATTCATGAGTACCCTGTCCTGAACTGTTGCAAAATCCCCGGGGCGCATATCCCCCTTTTCTTTGGCTTCTTTCAGCAATGGGAAATACTTTTTCATATACTGAGACTCCGGCGAATGATGAAGCACCATCCAAATAGCATTGAATTGGGTTTGGGTGAGTTGATCAAGCCCCGGCATACCACAACTTTCAAGAATGCTCACTACGGTAGAAAGGTTTTCATAATCTTTATTAACGGTCTCTCTAAACGAAATGGAATGGTCCGTCCTGACTATTTGATCTTGTTTGTGGACACTATCGAGTAGTGTGGGCAACTCATCGCAATTTACAGTTCGGACTTCCACACCTGGGGCCCTGGCTATTTTAAAACAAGCTGTGAGGAATAGCAGCCCTACCAGGAGAATAAGTCCGATGTTCACAAGATTTCCTTTCATGTTTTCCATAGGTTTAGATTATGACCCTTATGATTTCTTTGAGATGTCCTCTCCTGGTATCCTCTCCTAAAGAGTTTATTTGATGGTGGTTTATGATAAGGTAGACTTGCGGGTTAGTCGCAATCATAATACTCTTCTCCATTTTCCAAAAGTTTTAATCTTAAAACCTTATTATTGAATTCTTTTTGCTCCGGATCAGGTATCTCAAAAATTGATACACTGTTTGCATAAAAGAGGTTAAAGGGCAGATCTTGATTGAGTGCTGTAAAAGCTGCCTTACTAAATAGTGTCCTGGAATCGGATAAGTACAACTCTGCCCGCAAACTGTCGCTCAGCCCGATTAACTCCTCATCAATTGTGGTGATATAGGGTTTACCATTAATTAGATGAACTACTGAAGCCTCATGAGCCCGACCGGGAATTAGGTTTTCATTTTCCGGTTTGATCTGCATAATCTGCATCATATATTGCTTGTATAGCTCAGGATGTAAATGCCCATGGTGTACTGCTTCCAGTAAAATGTCAGAAAGGTCGAAGTCAAACTTTCTAAAATTTCCAAAATAATGCCTGAAAACAACATTTAGAAAATCTCTGAAAACCCTTTTCCCAACTCCACCTGCTCTAAACGAAGTTTCAAACACCCCTATCCTGTTTTCAGTTGGATAGCCGTTGGTTTGAATATAATCTCTTAACAACTTTGCATTGACCTGATCTATGCTGTCGTTTTGCTTGAGAAAGGTAGTGTATCTCTCCGGGTGCCTTCTGAACTTTTGGTCGTCTTCCAACATTTGTCTGAAAAACTGGATATCCTCCTGGTTGGAGGTGGTTAAGAAGCTTTCCCTACCTTCAGGATACCATTCCCTAAATTGCTCCCAATAGGATTCCTGCATCCTTAAATCCCGGTAACCAGTGGCCTCTTCAAAAGGAGCGAGAGTCATCCCCTTTTCGCTTACCAGCCGTTTGGCACACTCCAGCATGGTATCGTAATCCTCAATAAAAATGGCCACATGCATTTTGTTGTAAATGTCGATGGCAAAGGGTTCTCTCATGTATTGAAAAGCCTCTTTATATTTCTGCATTGCCATTTGGAACTCGTAGCACACTATGTGGCTTGAGGCTTTATTGATCAATTGGTGATAGAGTTTGACATCCTCCGGATAATTCTGAGATTTTTGGTTGGCACATGCCAGGAAGGAGAGCAGCAAGGTCAGCAGAAAAAATTTTTGAAGCATATTTTTCTAAAATGTAACAATGAGGAGGAATGATATTGGCAAAAATAATAAAAATTAGGATTACTCCGGCTAAGGTCATGACTCCATGCCTATATCCCTTTAATCGGTGGAAAAATAATTGGCAAACCTTTGTGGATTGTGAGTTGGCCATGGGATTTCAAAAAGAGTTGCCATTTTTGGGATATAAAAGGTCACATGGCACAAAATCAAGGGCATTCTATTTGATTTAGGGCAGCAATTGTTCAGAAAGCGAATAAAGGATTTTGGAGAATAGCCCCTTGCAGATTAAAACTTTCCAACTGTTACATCGGTCAGTATTTTTTCTAACTCATATAAACTACCCGGAGCGGGTGCTGATTTTATAACCACTTCACCCTCTGAAATTATAAAATAGCGCGGTATAAGGATCGTCCCGCCCGTTCCAAATTTTTCCAATAGAAGGGAGGTCAACTCCTGGCCTGCCAGTACGTGGTAGCCACCCAATTTGTAATCCTTTATAACTTGTTGCCATGCTGCAAACCTACTCTGCGGATTGTCGCTGGAGATGTAGAGGCGGTTCACTCCAAAGGAATCCAGTAAGCTGTCTGTTTCGTAGTTTTTTGAAAAGCTTTTCAGACAGGGACCGCACCAGGTAGCCCAAAGGGTAACGTAGTATATCCCTTCAGCTAAGTTTATATCCTCCGAAACACCGGGCTTGACCTCCTTTTTCAATTGATAATCAAAACCCTTCATTTTACCCTCTGTATCAATTATCCGGGGCTTCCATTTTTCGTAAAAGCGATGATTTTTATCTGCCTCATATCCGGTAAAGCTGGTAAATTCTAAATACTTTTCATAATTATTTTGCCGGGCTGTTTCCAGGTCATTTAAATACCGGCTATTCGGATAATTGGCTTTGAAGTAGGAATACAACTCCCCTCTGACTCCCTCGAATTCCGGGCCGAATAAGGAATTGAACTCAAAGTGAAGTGTCGCTGCCATCAGGTATTTCCTCAAAAACTCATCCTCTTCTTCGAAAATGGGGACGTATTTCGAGGCAATTTCATAGCTCTTTCCCTCCCAAACCTCTGTAAATCCATTGATCTCAGTATAGGATGAGAGATGGTGGTCTCTGAGAAATATATACCTGAGCAGGGTTATTCGGTTGTCCGCAAACCTGGAAAATTTTACCCCGTCGCTATTGGGGTCTCCGAAATTAAAGTGCTGAATGATTTTGTCAGCTATTTGGTATCTTTCGTTTAACTCAATTCCGGTACCAATTCTTTCCCGGCTTCTAAAAAATCCGGAAACAATAGGGCCACAGAATATGGAATGGATATAATTTGTAACCATGGAATAGTAAGAACTGTCGATCGAATTGCCATTTAAAAGGTCAACAAATGGTCGGGTATGCGATTCTATGAATTTGATCAATTCATCGGCGTAGTTGGCTGTGTCAGAATAAGGGATTTGGACCATATCCTGTATGTAAACCGCCGGTACAAACTTCTGAAATTTGTAAAATTGCTCATGGCCGGGTGCATTGCTGCCCTCAAAGACTGGCATAAACTTCCCGGCCTCATTTTTTTGAATTGACAGTACTACCTCGTCTCCCGGGGAAAGAAATATCCTTCTGTAATTCTTTTTGTCCATTTCCATAGTTTCAAACCAGGAAAGCATTACTAACTGTCGTTGGTGAGAGGGCAAGACAAATTCAAGTTTGCGGTCTTCTATTGGCATTTCTCGAAAGTTGGCCTCTAGTTTGTACTCTTCGGAATGAGACACTCCGATATAATCTGCCGGATAAGAGAGATCTACTGAAATTGTAATCGATGGACTGTACGGTTGACCTGCGAGGATTGAAGGAATTAGAAGAACTGCCAACAAAAGGACGAAAATCTGATTGAAAATTGATTTCATTGGATGAATCTGAGGTCAAATTATAAGCCTAAAGATAGTAAACTTGAGGGTTTGGGGGAAATGAAACCTGTAATTTCAGCAGGTTAAAAAAATATTATCAGACCACACTACACCACATCAAAATCACTCTATTTGCTTTATTGCTGCAAATATGCATTGAATCTGGAGACTACATCGGAATGGCTTCGAAAAAGGAGAGTGTGTCAGTATCAATTAAAACTCGCTTCATAATTCAATCTCCCGATTAAACATTTCAGACCTGGACTTTTGTACACCCTTTAAAAAGTCCTCAAATTCTTCACCAGACATCTCAGACCAGGATCCGGCTAATTTCATGGTTTCAATTCTGTTGTTTTCTTTATCGCGGATTTCTTTTAGGAGGGTTTTCAAATAGGTATTCACATACTGCAAGTAATCATTTGGGATGGATTCCAGGTGAGTTAAGATTGACTGGTAAGTGCTGTTTTTCTGCATGATGACGTATTCCTCTTTTGGTTGAATGTGAATGTCACGTTCGCGCTTAGCTGGCTTCAAAATATTTTTCTAAAAATTTCTATGCACTGCTGAAAAGTGTTGACTAATCCCCAGTCTTTTAAGCTTTGCTAACATGAAACGCTCTGTTAAATTGGATTGTTCCCTAAGTGAATTTAAATCGCATGAGAGATTCACCTTATAGAGATACGAAAATATGTTCAGAATTTTGGCGGTGTAAGGTTTAAGTTGCTGTTAATACTTCTTGAAGAACCGACCAGGTTGATTTTGGTGGGGAGCTTGTCAATCATGTCAAAATACTGGATTAGTTGTTTAAAAAGCTCGACCTTAAATGAATTATTCACCTATAGTCAAATCATCAAATACTTCGTGAAACTCTTTTGCTGTGGGTTGATTTCTGCGAAAGGTTCCGTCCTTTAGTGGCACAAAAATTGACAGAGAAAAAATGCTTAATCCATTTGAGAATGCCTTCTGCATATCGGTAAAAAAGACTGCCTTATTGTATCTATCTGTATTGATTGCATTCTGAGGGTGATCAATTACAACAATTACTATATCATCCCGAAGTCTCTCTTCATTGATTGCTTTGAGGGCGTATTCAAAGCAGTAGCGACATCCGCTGCGCGGCACGACCAAAACCTCACTATAATGATCCGGAATCTGGAAATTGTGCGCTTCAGCGAGATAAGTCTGTATGTCGTTTTCAATTGATTTCGATTGTCCAACCTGGCTGCTATTCCCACAGCCGATCAGCACCAAAACCAGGATAAAGTAAGTTACACCCTTCATAGTAGTTCGTCATTCAGTTCAAACTTATGGAATTTGCTTCCCTCGAATTCTTTTATCCAAAGTCCTCCCAGTCCTGTAAATAATCTATTGAAATTGAAGGTTTTGGGAGGGAAGTAGTGTTCACCAATTGTTTCAAGGTCTTTATCTAATACCATCACCGACCAGGGTTTATGAGTTCTGGTTTGGATATTTCCGTCCTCATCGATAAAATCCATTTCATGGAGGACGATTCGGTAGTAAATATCCATCTCTTCATCTTTTAAAAGAGTGTAATAAGACGGTATTTCCGCAGCGTACTGTACTACATATTGATTCATATCTTCATTTTCCTTGAACCTAAGTGGCTCTGGTGGCATCTCGTCGAGAAATTGGCTCACCGCAGAAACCTTGGTTTCTAATTCTCTCTTTCCGTTGAATTTATGGATTTCTTCGTCCATTGGAAAATTAACCAGTATTTGATCATTGTCTCCGCACACAATTGAAAGAAAAACTCCATGAAGGCCAAAGGAGTTTTCAATATAGACCATAAAAGGTGGATAGCTACCAAAATAATCATATTCTGCAGTCTCAATATCCCAGGATAAAATATTCGGAAACCTGTAATACCCTTCTTTTCCCGTCACGTAAGGAATCTGATGGATGTAAATTGTATTATTACAAAGCCCTGGAGGACTCCGAAAGACGGACCGTTGCATTATTCTAAAAGTGTCAATGCGGGATTCCGGGTAATTTCTTTCAATTGGTAGTTCACTACCTTCGAAAAGTACTTTCTCACCGGATTTTAAATCGAGTACTACAATTTTATTTCCATACCGTGGCATCCCAATTACTAAAGAGTCTTTGAGCCCTGCAATAAAGTGCAATCTACCATAGTCCCCAATAGTGTATGTGGTTGAGTCTCCTGTTAAAGTGTTGTATGAGTTTACCGTTTGAGTACCTCTATTGATTTTCAAAAAATATATAATAGAGTCCATGACTGTCACTCCAACTTCTGAACCCATATATCCAGTTAAATAAGGAGCATCTACCTGCTGGGTAGGCTTAAGTACCTGAATTTTTTCTTTCTCAGTGCAGCCAAAAAGTAATAAAGGGAGTAGGAAATAAAATATCCTCATGTTAAATAATTTGGTTTAAAAAACACCGGGCGGCTAATGCCCGGTGCTTGTTGATGAATTCTACTTTATGGCAAAATATGTCGATGGTGAGCTGGATGGACTAAAATAATAGTAATCCTTAGTGCCATTCACCAGACCATTAACATAGTTATCCGGGAAAGGAAATTTTTCCTGACCTTCTGTAGAAGTGAGATAATTTGCTACAGAGTTATGTTCAATAGCATCTAACAGACCATCAAATTGAGCAGATTGACCGATTATTTCTAAACAATTCACTGGTTGCCCTGGGTAACAATCTTCATCTAAGTTGCCATCCCATTTTAAAAAATTAGCACCAATTGGTCTGTCTGGATCTGTATCACTCCTTACTTCGGCTGTAATATCCTCAGCATTAAATGAATCAGGACTTTTCAGTTCACTCTTCTCACAAGAGGTTAGAAGTGAAGCCATAATTAACAAAGTTCCGAATACTAATACAAAATAGTTCATATGAATAAAATTTTATTAATCTCCTCTATCCAAGGGTTCGGAGAATGTCCCTGAGAGGGCTTAAT
>REEO01000102.1 GCA_007695035.1 Saprospirales bacterium
GGATGGGACCTCCTCTTTGAAAAAGTTCAAGGGGGAGGTTTTTTTATTGTGCTGTCCAGGTGTTTTTTACGCATTAAAATAAATTATCATCTAAAAAATACCCACCTCGACATTTGTTTACATAGAGTATTTCGTAATATATTTGCCCCTGATGACAAAAGAAGTCATATATTACCTACAGTTTTAATATTCCAACCTGAAAGCGCAATTCCAACTTGCGCGATCAACCACCAACCTACAGTTGATTAAACCTGCATGGCTGTCTGGAAGCAGCGGTCAAGCAAAAATTATTAGTGTTTCTGGCATCTCAAAGACAGTAATAGGTCTCATCCCAATTGCTAGCCTGTGAGTTAGTCGGTTTACAGCTAATTGTATTCGGTCATTGCATTTAAGAAAATTAACTAACTAACTAAAACTAAGGATCTCATGAAGAAAACTACATTTACTTCAAATGAGCAGGGTAGGTCAATTCGAAACTGGAGGGAGATCATTTATTCAGTTTCGGTATTTTGCCTTCTCTTTTATTTACCATTTGGCGGGATACACGCACAGAATCAATGTGTCATGTCCTGCACCAGTACGCAGGTATCAGTGGATGAAAACTGCGAGGCCGTCATTACATTTGACATGGTTTCCACACCTTCACCCCAATGTTCAGGAAGTTTTCTGGTTGAGGTACTCGACGATAACGGGAACCTTTTACCCACTTCCCCTATGGTGAATCACGAACATATCGACCAGAGTTTTACGGTTCGGGTGATAGATGTTGCCAGCGGCAATTTTTGTTGGAGCACCATACTTGTAGAGGACAAAATGCCTCCTCAGATTGTATGTGAAAACGACACTATAGCTTGCTGGGATATGATTGTACACGATATTCCAGAGGTCTTTGACAATTGTTCGGACCCGGATGATATCGACGTTACTCTGCTTAATGAAAACATTGTTTCATTAAGTTGCGATCCCGATTTTATAAAAAGGGTGGACAGGACCTATATTGCAACCGATGCCTCAGGCAATCAATCAAGTGAATGCACAAAGTCATACTACCTTGAGCGCATCAATTTTGATTCAATTCAATATCCACCTAGTTTCAAACAGGCAGATAACACTCAATTGGCCTGCGACGAGAATTTCCCGGTCGATGGCAATGGCAATCCTCACCCCTCATTTACCGGGGTTCCGAGTATTAATGGCATTGACCTCTATCCGATTTCAGGAGATTATTGCAACATTCTCGTCACCTATCACGATGTGGAATTTCCTGTGATCAATTGTAAGCAAAAGATTCAGAGAACCTGGACTGTAAGAGAGTGGTGGTGTAGTGAAGAAATTGTGAATGTCGGGGTTCAGGTAATTGAAATTACCGATGAGGAAGGACCTGATATTGTATGTCCCGCGGATATAACGGTATCAACCAGCACACAGAGTTGTTCTGCCGGAGTTTTTCTTCAACCCGCCATTGTTTCAGATAACTGCAATGAGGTTGATCGTGTGGATATCACTTACCCCGGAGGATTTTTGGGAGGCAGTAACGGCGGATTTATAGCATTGCCACTCGGCGACAATGTAGTAACTTATACTGCATATGATGAGTGCTTGAATTCCAGCTCTTGCTCTATAAATGTAACAGTGGAAGACCAGACACCTCCGATCGCCGTGTGTAAAACGGTGACAGTGGTTTCACTTTCCAGCAATGGTTTGGCTAAGGTCTTCCCCGAGAGTTTTGACAATGGCAGTTATGACGAGTGTGGAATTGACTCCATGCTGGTAGCCAGAATGGATGAAGCTTGCGGTTACGATACTGAATTTAGGGACTATATTGAATTTTCGTGCTGCGATATTCCCAACAATTTGACCATGGTCATCTTGAGGGTTTTTGATACATCCGGAAACACCAATGAGTGTATGGTTGAAGTGGAAGTCCAGGATAAATTGCCTGCTTCTATAACCTGCCCTCCGGATATTACGGTAAGTTGTCAGTTTCCATTTGACCAGAGTGATTTGAGTATTTTCGGTACAGTGGTTCCTATAGATGACCTTTCAGTACTTCAAGACCCTAATTTAGATCCACGCGAGTCAATTTTATTGGATGATCCGGACAACCCCAATATCGATCAATCTTTTAACTGGGGAGTTGATGGTTTTGCCTATGACAATTGTGAAGTCACGGTGGAAGAAAGTGAAGAGTTTGATATAGACCAGTGCGGCACGGGCAACATTACCCGTACATTTACTGCAGATGGTCCAGGTGGTCCTTCTGCCAGTTGTGAGCAGCACATTACTATCGAGAATTATACCCCGTTCACAGCAGATCAGATCGAGTGGCCGGAGGATGTAGTAATCTACACCGATGCCACTGGAGTTTGTGAGCCTGAGGATTTGGATCCAGCTGTGACTGGAAGACCCATTGTAGATGATGGTCTCTGCGACCTGGTCGGAATCAACGACCCGGATGATCGTATTTTCACTCGATTCTCACCCTCTACGGATTCATCTTGTTTTAAAATTTTGAGAACCTGGAAGGTGATTGATTGGTGTCAGTTTGAAAGCGGTGTTTATGAAATCTGGGAGCACACCCAGGTGATCAAAATCATGAATACTACCGGTCCTGAATTTACTACCGATTGTGATGATATCGTGGAATGCTCATTTGACGAGCAGTGCAGCGCTACCTATATTGAATTGGTACAGGAAGCTGTGGACGATTGTACCCCTGAGGATGAACTGGTCTGGTCGTACAGTATAGATGCCTTTAATACCGGTTCATTTGACTTTACTCAGTCCGACAATCCGTATGCTGACCCCGACAATGCGCCCAACGAAGCCAGCGGGACCTACCCAATTGGTATCCACCGTATAGTGTGGACTGTAGAAGATGCCTGTGGCAATGCCGCTACCTGTGAGCAAATTTTTGAAATTAGAAATTGTAAGCCACCTACTCCCGTATGTTATCACGGATTGGCTTTTGAGTTGGGGTCTGTGGATCTCAGTGGCGATGGTGATGCTGACTGGGCAGAAGGTGAATTAAGTGCACAAAATTTTGATGCCGGCAGTTACCATATTTGTGGCTACGAGGTTTCTCTTTCCTATTCTCCTGATCCCAGCGATACACTGAGGTATTTTGATTGTGATTCTGTGGGTCAGAGAATTGTGGAGATTTGGGTGACAGATGAAAATGGGAACCAGGCCAATTGTATAACTTATGTAATTGTACAGGACAACAAAGAAGTCTGTCCAAATTCCGGAAGTTTCGGTGGTAGTATTTCCGGTTTGATTGCCAATGTGGATAATAAGGGTGTGGAAGATGTAACCCTGAATCTAAAAGGCGACCAACCGGCTACCAGCTTTACCGATGAACACGGATTCTTTGCCTTTGCCGGTCTGCCTTTGGAACAAAATTACCAGTTGGTTCCTGAGAAAAATGATGATTGGAGAAATGGTATCAGCACCTACGATATTGCACTTATTCAAAGGCATATTCTGGGTATTTCTCAACTGACGGACCCTTACAGCCAGATTGCAGCGGACGTGAATCGCGACGGAGAAATATCTGTGCTCGATATTGCGGAATTGAGAAGATTGATACTCGGTACAAGGGATGAGTTTGACAACAATAGTTCCTGGAGATTTATTGATGCCAATTACCAATTTACTACCGGTAATGCCCTGCAGGAGAATTTTGAAGAAGTAGTTGATATCTACGACCTGGATGAGCAATTGAGAAGAACGGGATTTGTCGGAGTTAAGGTAGGAGATGTCAATCACAGTGCTGTTCCAAACTCCACACAGGCCGATGGTCGTAGCATGGAGGAACCGCTCGCCTTTTTCCTCAATGAGCGAAAATTTGAAAGAGGTGAAATGATCGCAGTGCCATTTACTGCTGCTGATTTTGAATCCATACTCGGTTTCCAGGGGACCCTTATGTTTGATAATGATGTACTCGAAATTGTGGATATCAAGGCTGGTCGATTGGATATAGATGAAAGCAACTTCGGCTTTGCTTCTGTTGATGAGGGTATGTT
>REEO01000023.1 GCA_007695035.1 Saprospirales bacterium
TGTGGTGCAATACAATTGTCCTGAAAAATTGGTCCGAACAACAATTCTTCGGCTCCCTCTATAACTTCACCATTGGAATCGAAAAGACTACAGCCGTTGGAGTAAAATATCAATTCCCCATCTGAGTTGGCCATGGACATCGTATTGCTTGCTCCGGCAGAACCCACTATATCAGTTCTAAAGGTATCCGGCGGGTGCTGATGAAAGCTCAACCGGGTCAGGGCAAATCGGGAGGCAGAGGACTGGTCGTCTTCCGGAGCAACTGAGTTGTATCCCAACATCCACTCGTAGTCGTACTTGTATTGGGCTTGTAAGTCAGTACCAGGATTAAAAAACAGAAGCATTAAAATAAGGAAAGAAGGGAGCACAATAAGCCCCCCTCTTTCAATTGCTTTTGATACCATCATTGTCCTATCCTTTGAATATTGAAAGGTATGGACTCCGATGAGTCCGGCCTACTCAACCTGAGCAAGTATATACCGGTTCTCAAATCTGAGGTATTTATGCTGAAGAATTCCTCAGCTGTGACTTTTCCATTATTAACACGCCTTCCATCCATAGAGTATATACCCCAACGATCAAAATCCAACCCGGAAAAATCTACTTTAATCTCATCCGTTGCAGGATTGGGAAAAACCAAAACGGAACTACCTTGCTCCTCTATATCTCGCATAATTCGCTCCCCCCATTGCTCTGTACAGAGGGTGTCGTTGTACACTGTACCCGGGTCGAAGGATTCCCTAAGATTGCGCGCCCAAAATACGGCAGGTCCCCCAAAGGAAGGACAGAGATCGGCTGTATTTTCAATGATGGTTCGCTCCTGGGCGGTAAAGTCCCATTCTGCCTGAAAAACCGTGGCGGATATAAGCTCCAGCATCTCAATTTCATAAGCCTCGGGTGGCGTTTGTGCCGTAAGAGTACCCAGTGTGGATTGCACCTGATTGGATACCCCTTCAATATCAGTGCTGTGTATTTCGGCGTAACTGTCTAAATTGGACTGAATAATATGAATGGATTCCTGTATCTGTGCACGATCACTCAACCACTGAGCTGTATCCACTGAAGTGGTATCAGCCCATGCCAGGCTGTCCAGTTCAAACAAAGCCGCCACTTCTATATAAATGCTGTCCACTTTGTCCTCTACTTCCATCCATTGGGCTTCGGTTAAATCCAATGCAGAAGCCATGGTTTGGCGGACATTGTATAGCACTGAAATATTGCTGTACTCATGCTTTTGCATAAAAGAATCGAGAACAGGAGAGTTCAACGCACTGCTTTCGTACTCACCCATCATGATCCGCTCGAACAAATTTCGCTCTGAGATGCTCCTCCAGCTTTCAAAATAGGGATTGTCGTCAAAAACATCGAAGTCGAGAACCAATTTTTCATCCCATTCAGTGGGATTACTTTCCGGGGTGAAATCGTACCAGGGACTCTCCGGGCGCTCTTCAGGACAAGTCCAGGTAACGGACTCAGGTTCTTCTTTGAACCAATCGTGGGGATCTCTAGTAGTAGTAAACTGGCTATTTGTGGGATCAACGAAAAATTCAGACTGTTCGACGATATCTGGACGATTTGTATGCAAACCTCCCAGATTGCAAGAGGTTGTCTCGTAGCACTCGCTCCATATATTGCCGTGGTGTCGCTGGATACCGGTTAGGTGGGGTTCTGTTTGATTGGTGGTGGGTCCGTAGCCGTATAGTAGTCCAAAGTGTTGGTGGGTACCGATCAGGTTGCCCTTCAACTCACTCGCCTCATTGCCCTCCACAACCTGAATGCCATAGAGTGAATTTTCAGTGACATTGCAGTTAATCCGGGTGCTGTGGCTGCTTCTCAACAACAAACCAGTGGATACTTTAGAGGTTAATACAGATCCTCCCGTGGTGTTGTAGTCTATAAGGCTAAAGGGAGAATTATTGATGCCTATACCCATAAACTCGTTATTATCCTCCTGGTCTTCGATATTATTCTCCCTTATTCGAAGATGGGAGACACTGTTGGAGTACACACCCTTATGAGAATTGTTCAATAATGTGATTTGATTGTTCTCAATCAATCTTCCTCCTGCACCTGTATACCCAAAACCATGTAGCGCTATTCCATAGTTGAACTCTCCGGAAGGTGGAGCTGCAGTGTTCCTCATCAGTATTTCATTATTCAGAATATTGGTAAATCCTCCTGCCACTGTTTGATGAAATATACCGTAATTCTTAGATTCAATATAATTTTCGATCAATGCATGAATGGATAATCTCGTTTGATTTAGTCTCACGCCAATTTCGGTATCTACTACGACATTATCCCTAATTTGATTGAACCCATTTACTGCATCAATACCTGCTATTTCGGCATTGCTAATATTGGGTACACCTGAGGTTTTTCCATTCCCAATTATTTCTGAGGGGATAAGGGATTTTTGCTTTAACAATATGCCAATTCCACCAAATGGCTTTTTTCCTTCTACTTCATGAAAGTAGGCATTACTTATGGAGTAGTTTTGAATGAAAACGCTGGAGTGGTTGGCATATATACCGTAGGGAATATCCTCTATTGTATTGGGTTCCACCTGTCCAGCCTGTCCGACTCCACCTGCTGTAAAATTCACAAGGTCGTTGACTTGAATGGCTGCAAACGGCACCTCTTGCTCGATTCCTACGTACCCATCGGGAAACTGGTGTAATCCACTTTCATCGATAAATTCATTTCCGTAAAATGGACCCATATTTATCGCATACCTCCCGGAACCTTGATTGGGTGGTGTATAAAAAGATACAAAGTTCCCGTCAAAGATATTTCGCTCTATATTCACCGTTCCACCCTCTTCTACATGAATGGCGTGAATTCCGTCTCTGATATAGCTTTCCCGGATATTCAGAGTGCCTCCATCTTCTACCACTATGCTGTTCCAGAGGGTGTTGCAGGAAATAAGGATGGTTCCCTGCAGAGTCAAAGTTGCTCCGGACTGTATAACAATTTTTGCATCGGGGTCTAAGTAGATAAAGCGGGTTAATTGTCCTGGGGATGGACCACTTCTCGGCAGTGACCATTCGTGTTTATAGGATCCAATACTGTGGTCATTTATAAAACAATAGTCAGTATCGACAATTAAAGTACCTAGCACATGGAGATCATTGGTATATCCATCTCCAATCACTCCATTGCACGCCACATCAAAATGAGGCAATTCGCCAATATTTACATCTCCAGTTCCTACTTGAAATGAAATCAATGTGGACAAATTTACCGGAGATGATTCTCCATCTGCGAGGATCATTCTATGATGTTTAAAACTTGGATTTTGCTTTGATTTTTTCGCACCTCCTTTATAATCCATCGCTTGAAAATTGGAAAGTGTAAATTCATTCTCATCAAATGGATCTGTCATCCTCCCGATATAATAATCTATCCTAAAGTCCGGAAAACTCCCCCAATGTCTAACCAGAGAGACTTCAAATTCCATCTCAAGAGGCACGAAAAAAATACATTCTTCAGTATCAAGAGCCGGAAAAGACTTTTTAACAACCCTTACAACCACAACATTGGCATTCACAGGTTCACTCTCATTAGGCAGATTTAGCGTTTCATCGGGAAACTTTGCAACTATATCAACCTGATCGTACAGGCCATCATTATCATTGTCAGGGAAATCCAATCTCACTGAATGAATATCGTACCTGGAATTGATTACAAATGTATAAAACACAGCATCTACATGCTGGGTCTCCTGACTGGATCCGGATTGAGGGTCGTAATTGGGATTAGAAATTTCATAATACCCTGTTGTCATTCTCACCGTATTGGTGTACTCATCACAGAATGGCATTTGAAACCAGGTATCGCCATAGTTAGAAAACCCCTCTTCCAATTCATCGGGCAGGTTGTCACTTGTACAATTTTGTGAAATCAAATCAGTCCCCATAATCAGCAGTAATAACATTGGCAAAATCCATTTTGCACAGAATG
>REEO01000082.1 GCA_007695035.1 Saprospirales bacterium
GAAGGTCATTGTGCCACGGATTCCGAAGGTCATTGTGCCACGGATTCCGAAGGTCGTTGTGCCGCTTTTTTCCGGAAGGGTGATATTCTGGACTTTCAATATTCTGGACTTTCAAAAGGTAGTTTACGGTAAATTACGTATTTTACCGTAATAAACGTAATTTACCGTAAAATACGGATATGCTCACAACCCACTGTATTTTAAGACAATAAGTCACTCGAATTAGGCGAAATTGAACGTAACCATGGAATTCTGATCAAAATTCCGGTGGTTTACCTTTTTCAAAATCTTTTAAAGCTGCACTGTTCAGGGTAAATGTGACAAGAGGAGAACCTGGTCTCAATCCTTTTTCATTTCGTGCTCCGGACAGTCAATGCGAAGATCGGTGGATTCCAGCTTTTGTTTGAGGAGGTGGCAATAGTGGTTTTGGTTCTTTTCCGAGTATTCGTAGTACTTGCAAGTCAGGCACATGCGCTGGATGGTAATAACGCCTGTTTGGTTGAGGTGCCGAATGATACTGAGGAGGGACAACAACAGGTTTTCCTTGTCGTCGGGCTGCAGTTTAGTAATGGGTTTAAATATCTCCTTGCTAAACAGGGATGTTTTATTGGCGACATCAAGTCCCCTGTCAGTTAGCTTGATGGTATAACTTCTTGAGTCCCTTGAATCGCGAACTTTTTCGATCAGGAGTTTTTGTTCCAGGGATTTTATGGCGTCGCTGATGGTCGCCTTGGTCATATTGAATTCACCAGCCAGGTAACTCACTTTGCACTTTTCCTCACTGTGAAACCTGAGAAAGGTCAAAATTTGGATTTGAATGGGTGAGACAGCATGCTCTTTGCTCTCTTCCCACAGCAAAACCCTAAAAGCCTGGGAAATTCGCTCTAATGAGGCTACGATTTTACTTTCCGTGCTTTCATTTTGATGGGTGAGGTTAAAGTCAGAGTTCTCCATATCGGTAGTTAAAAAATGCCCCACAAAGGTAGTCATCCCACCAGTGCGGGGCAAATCTTTTAACCTTTTACATCCGACATGGAAGCACCAAAGTTAATGTGCAACACATTCCCGGCCGGGGTCACCAGGGCGGGAACCGATTTTACACCATTGCCTTCGGCTTCTGCGATGCGATTCCGGTCCTGTCCAATGTGAACCACCTCTACATTATCGGAACCAACGAGGTCAACAATGTCATGCTCTGCGCTAACACAAACAGGACAACCTGCATGATAGAAAATTGACTTTGACATGTGATTAAGATTTTAGATTATACGGCAATATTGCCGCTGCAAATTTAATTAGGATTCCTAACTTTGCAAATAATTTTGGGGTGAATTTTTCCCAGTCAAACATTTTTTGTCATTCCACGGAGACAGTAAGGACCACTTATCAGGCTGAATAAATTACTTCCTTACCAGTTTTTGCACCCCTTCAGCGTACTGGTTTTAGTCCCACAGTATTTAGAAATATAGCACCATAAGAATAACAATAGATTTCGGCAGAATAGATGCTCGTGGAGGTTATTTTTTTCTGAGTTAAAGAGTTTTCGGTAGAATTCCCAAAGCTCGCTGGGCGATGTATTGAGCGGCATCTGAAGTAAAGCCGCTGAGAGAATATAGTGAAGTGACATTTAATACGCTCTTTGACCTTCTCTGCGTTCATGGCGGCCCTTGCAGTGAGTCAAACAAGTTTGGAAAATTACACCCCAAATTGATTGATCCTGAATTTTGTTACATAAGAGGTTCATTTGGGATGTGAGATTCATACCGCCGGGTTGTATGACCGGTAGGGATCGGTTGTATCGAATAAAATAATATCCCGGGAAATCTACAGTGAATACCAAATGCCATGCGTACCTACTTTTTTAATTCCCAATTCCGAGGTCATTATACCTCAACCCTTTTTGCGAATTCTATCCACCACCTATCTCAAAGATCAGCCACCTATCCGGTATTATGACCAGTTGTCGGAAAGTGAGAAAATATCCGGGTGTATTTTGTCATCTTCACATTTTGGAGGTTTTGATGAGGGAGTGAGTGGTCCTATTTTGCATATATTTCCACAAACGATGTGAGGGATTGCGATTACCGACTATTTTGCAGTATCTTAGCCCGTTAAAGATTGAGTGAAAGATGAGGACCAAATTATTGAAGTTATTGACACTACTGATGTGCATCGGCTTTTTCAGTCCGATGTGGATGTGTGCACAGGACCCATTTTTCAATCAGTTCTACCACAACGAATCGGCCTTCAACCCCTCATTGGTAGGATACAAGGGTGGATTTGGTTTTCAGGCAGCCTACAAAAATCAATGGGCGGCCTCCGATGTGCGGGCTTTTCGTTCCGGGCGATTCAGTCTAGAGGAGAGCCTTCCGTGTTCTGTATTCGACTACGGGATCAATATGGGATTCAATGAGGAGGGCGAGGGCATTTTGAGGAGAATTGATCTGGGTCTTCGCTTTGCGGGAACCGTACCCTTTACGGTGGGTGACTCCTGGCACAATATACGCATAGGTGCGGGTTTGCAATGGTCCCAAAACAGTGTGGATTACAGCCGGCTCACTTTTTCGGACCAACTCGATTCAAAATACGGACTCTACGATCGGATGGGCGTGGCCAACCCAACGGCCTTTGTGCCACCCAATGAGGGTTATTCCAATTGGTTTTTGACACCCTCTGCGGGAATATCGCACAGAATATTAATGGACCACAGCAATCCCCGCTCCGGAACCTTTTTGTACGGAATTGCTTTTCACAATGCCTTTTCGCTAAAAACGGGAAATTTTACCGGCAATGAGGAGTCGGTACTGGGCACAGGGGTAAAGATACCGGCCAGATTTAGTCTTTTTGCCACTTACGAATTCGTGCCCTGGATGAGCAACAGGCAGTTCTTTACGGTCCGTCCTCTGTTGGTGGCTGAGCTCCAATCAAAAATTTCCTATGTGCAAACCGGTGTGCGGGCGTCATTTAATCGCTTTCTCGCTGTTGGCGTTTACTATCACACCAACAGAAGACCCGAAGAAGGCGTCAATACGAGCTGGATGACCTTCAATCTGGAATTCGGATGGACCATTGCAGATGATGCCAGGGTTGAATTGGGTCTCTCCTACTCGAGCAATCTGTCAGGTCTCAGAAACTATCTCAACAATATGTTTGAAATGAGCGTAGGGATTTACTTTCCCATCAGTCCTTCCTGTAATCTGGCAGGAAAAAAAGACCAGGTACCCTACGGCAACCATATGAGATGTGTCACTTCATTGATCATTCCCGGAAGATATAAAATGTATGAGGGCATCTGGACTCAATAATAAAAGGCGACAGTTTGCGCTCGGGCACATTTGGGTGTTTTTGCTCTCATGGGCCATGCTGATTACGGCCCCGGACCGGGCGTTTTCTCAGAGCTGTTTTTTTACCCCCTGTTTTGACAACGACTGCGGGGATTTAAACGTGGGATTTACTCCACTTGGAGGCCCCCAATTTTGTGAAGGTCAAACCATCACGCTCAACAATACAAGCACGGACGGATTTGACTTTTTTGTAGTGGACTGGCGCGACGGCAATGTCGATACCCTTTTTGATTACGAGCCTTTCCAGCACATTTACAATATACCGGACAGTCTGGTGTGCGACGGTCCCCCCATTCGCCCTTTTTCCCTCTGTTTCAAAGGTCAAAAAGACTGTCCAGACGGCATAAGCTGTCAATCGGGCACTTATGATTTTGGAATAATTGTGAGGCCGGAGGCTTCCTTTCAGGTGCCTTTTGAGGTATGCGTAGGCTCAGAGGTGCCGATCTCAAACACCAGCTGCAATGCGGACAGCTATTTGTGGGATTTTGGAAATGGAGAGACAAGCACCGAATCCAATCCCACTGTAATTTACGACGAACCAGGAACCTACAACATCCTCCTGACTGTCAACAATCAGTGCGGAATGGATATGTACTCAGTCAATGTGCAGGTAGTGGATCCCCCGGTGGCCGATTTTGAAGCCAGTGCGCAATCAGACCCCACCTGTGTGCCCGTGATCCTCACCCTGGAGAATCAATCGGAGAACTCATCCAGTCACATGTGGGAAATTTCACCCACTGACACGACTTTGTGGCAATTGACAGACACCAATCACACCATGAACACCCCCAACATTGAGGTTGTATTTCACCAGGCGGGAGAATACGAGATTAACATGAATGCGACCAATGCCTGCGGTACGGATGAATTCAGCGAGACCATTGAGATTTTTGAAGATATCGATCTGGAGATCACCCCTCCCGATCCCTTTTGCGATGAAACCACACTGACAGCTTCAGATTTCACCTTTTCACTTTCGGGATCCTTGGAAAACCTGGAGTGGACCTTTGTAAATGGCTCGTATTCGTCCTCAACGGAGAAGGATTTTCCTCCGGTCACTTTTTCGGAATCCGGGGAAGTCACTCTCGAGATATTCGGCCAATGCAGAGACACCTCCGTTTCCTTTCCCATCGGCATCGTCACCGGTGAAATAGATTTTGGAGACATTCCCACGGAGGTTTGCCAGAGCGCTCCCCCGTTCCAACTGGAAGCAGAACCACCCGGCGGTCAGTGGTCGGGTCAGGGTATTATTGATGCGGAGCAGGGCATATTCGACCCGGCCGGACTCCAGGGAGGGGAGCAATACACCATTGAATACAGTTTCGAGATCAGCCCCTGTGAAATCAGCAATGAAATAGAAATAGAGGTGCTTCAAACAGAGACGGGTACTTTTGAAGCCCCGGTTCTTTGTGAAGACGGTGATTCATCCATACTGGCGGCCAGTCCTGAAGGGGGACTTTGGTCGGGAAGCGGCATTATCGACACGATGATTGGGGTATTTGACCCAGTGCAGTCCGGGACGGGAATGTTTGAAATCAGCTATCATTTTCTGGATTCAAACAATTGCGAAGTAACTCTCACTGACGATCTTTTGGTGGAGGAATTCCCCGTGCTTCAAATGTCAGACAGTTTGCAATTGTGCCTGGAGGATTTTAATGAAAATTTAAATGAACTCCTCAATGTATCCATCGATCCGGAAGGGGGCGAGGTGAGTTGGTCAGGTCCGGGAGTGATCGATGCGGATGGGTGGTTTAATTCTGCAGCGGCAGGGCTGACAACCGGATTTTACACTATTTGGGTGAACTATGAAAGAAATGCCTGCCAGGTCATTGACAGCGCGGTAATTGAAGTTATTGAAAAACCCGATTTGGAAGTGGCATTTACCGATACCATTGTATGCGCTGTTACGGGTAATTTACAGTTGGAGGTTAATCCCGCGGGAGGCAACTGGTCAGGCCCAGGTATCGACAGTCAAACAGGGTCGATCAGTCTCGATCAGGCGGGACCGGGCCAACACACCTACGTGTATGAATTCCTCGGAGGTAGTAGTTGTGAATTGTCGGCAGAGGTGAAAGTGGAAGCACTGGATCCGGGACTAAATCTGGATGTGGGCGAAGCTGAGGAAGTTTGTGAAGGTCCTTCGATTTTTACCCTCGCTCCGGCACAACCGGCCGGGGGTGTTTGGTCAGGTCCGGGAGTGGTTAATGAGGAGACCGGCCAAATTGACCTCAACAATCTCAATCCCGGCGAAACTTATGAATATGAGTACTGTATCGAAAGCGAGCAGGTGGATAATTGCGTCGCCTGCGCCACCCGTTCCTTTACTCTAAATGCCAATCCGATCGCAGATTTTGAAGTGGATGATTTTATTTGCACTAATGAGCCTTTTAACCCCGTAAACAACAGCACCGGCGGGGAAACTTACAATTGGGATTTTGGAGATGACCAGGTGAGCAGCCAACAGAATCCCACCCATGCATTCAACAATGCCGGGGACTACACCATTGAGCTGGAGGTGATTTCTGCCGCCGGATGCACCAACAGTACAACCGAAGTAATGACCACCGTAGCAGCTCCCGATGCGGATTTTGTACTTCCCATGGATGGGGGCTGTGAGCCTTTTGAACTGGAGACAATCAATCAAAGTGCAGGCCATCAAACGGATTTCATCTGGGTAATTGGGGTCGACACTTTTCACACAGTGAATTTGGACAATGTGGAATTGTCAGCGGGAGCATCAGATACCACCTACCAAATTCAATTAATCGCCATCAACAACTGCGGACAGGACCAGGTGCACAAAGAAGTCAATATTTCACCCAGGCCTGTGGCGGAATTTGGGGTGAACGAACCCTTTGGCTGTTCTCCATTTGAGGTATTTTTCTCCAATACATCCACCGGACAGCCCGATTTGGTCTTTTGGAATTTTGGAAATGGGAACAGTTCGGAACTGGACAATCCCCCTTCGCAAACCTACACCACGGACAATGAGCCGGTTGATTACACCGTGGAATTGGTGGTAGAAAATCAATGCGGGATCGATACCCACCGCAGGGAGATCACAGTTTTACCCCCGGATGTGACCGCTTTTATTGAAATGCCATCCAAAGAGGCCTGCGCGCCCCACCTTTTTGAACCAGCCAGTTTTTCCACCCCGGGAGCAAGCCTGAGCTGGGAAGTGCTGCACGAAAACGAAGTCATTGCCGGTAGCACCAAGCGGTTTCCGGAATTTTGGCTGGAGGAGCCCGGAGAATATACGATAGTGCTCAAGGCCTCCAGTTGTGGGGCCCACTCTGACACCACTTATTTCACCCTGTTGGAGTCTCCGGTTTTAGATTTTGACCTCCCCCGTGAAAGTTGCGTGGGTGATCAGGTCTCTTTTCAAAACCACTCAGAAAATGGCACTGCGCCGGCCTGGGATTTTGGGGATGGCAACCAATCCAATCAAGTTTCGCCGGTGCATATTTACGAGGAATCAGGAGATTACACCGTCGAACTTCGGATGCAACATCCTGAGACAGGCTGTCCTGCAGTGTTGGAAAAAGAGATTGATATTCTGGACAGACCGGAGCCGAATTTCACCATTTCAACCGATGAGGGCTGCCCGCCTTTGGAAGTCAGTTTTGAAAACCAGTCCACGGGGGTTTTGCCATTGGATTACAGTTGGAATTTTGGGGATGGAAGTTTCGAGAGCGCTGCGGCTAATCCGGTTCACATTTACGAAAATTCAGGGGCATTTACGGTCAGATTGGTTGCTGGTTACGACGGTTTGTGCAAAGATAGCCTGGTATTGGGAAGGACCGTGGAAGTTTTTGACCGGCCAGTAGCAGATTTTGATTTAGTGGCAGATGCCAATCAGGACATTCTCGGGGATGTGGAGTTTTTCAATCTTTCAGAAAATGCGGACGCCTACTGGTGGGACTTCGGAGACGGAAAAAGCAGCGAGCAGGAAAATCCCATTCATGAATACGACGTCAACAGGCCTTTGACCGTGGAACTGATCGCCTTTAATTTCAACAACGGAACCTATACCTGCACAGACACCATCCGCAAGTCTGTTGAACCGCAGTGGATCACCACTTTTTTTGCACCCAATGCGATGTCCCCGGAATACGGCCCTTCAGATACGAGGTATTTCAAGCCGGTGGGCAAGGGAATTGAAGAAATTGAAATCAGCATCTACTCTCCCTGGGGTGAACAGGTCTGGCATTCCACCCAGGTGGAGGAAGGCGGTCCGGGTGACTACTGGGACGGCAGCTTCAATGGAGAGATAGTCCCTCAGGGTGCTTATGTGTGGGTGGCGAGGATTACCTACATCAGCGGGATAAAAAAGGTGGAGCGAGGGACGGTTACGATTTTGCGGTGAGGGTTTAGTTTTTAGTTTTCCCAATCGGCCTTGCAACTTATTACTCCTATCAAAATAATTAATAGGTTATTCAACTTATCATCAAAATTATATTTTACAACCTCCTACTCTTGAGTCTATTTCACCCTATTACCGAATCAGGGTTCAACCGCTCTGAATTGGTTGGACGAATGATAGAGGCCTCAATGCAGTATAGTCAGTGGGAACAGTTCATCAGGTAAATAAAGATCGGTAAAAATTTAAGCCGGCTTCCTCCTTTACAGGGTGGTTTTTTTGAAAAAATCACCTGGCCGCGGAAGACAGCCCATTTTCTACTCAATAATGACTTCGGGCAAGCTGGCGGAATCCCAATTGTCCATCAATCATAGAATATTTTATAGAATAAGATTGGGCTGTGAATTATGGAAAAGAATTATCTTTGGGGACTTTTTGGGGAAAGAGCAAAACTCACTCATATTACTGATCTCTCAATTTGCAGAATAATTAATGGTTTTTTATTTTTTAACAGATTAATTTTTTAGAAATGACGTCCAACAACAACGAAATGGGGTTTGCCCATCAACTAAAGCTTTCAATTACAAGCATTGCTTCAGCTGTATTCTTGCTGCTGGTATTTCCGGTGGGCATTTCCGCTACAGAGGGGACCCAGGGGGGAGTTGACCCTGAGTACAGCTTGCGTCTGAATGACAGCGAGGCGGGATTTTACTACTTCGAACGAGTGGTTGATTCGGAGGAGGGGCCGGTTCTTGAAATCGGTATGGAGTTACACGATCAGAAAACCATGGGCCGGTACGGTTGCGAGCAAACACTCAGGAAGGTGGTTCAGGATTTGGCAGAAATGGGGATAATATCGGAGGAAGATTTTGGAGAACCACTGGTTGATGAGGAAACCTTTTACACAGAGTACAAAAACGCTTTCCTGCGCTATGCGGATAACATTAGGCCCTATTCAGATTTGCAGAATTTTTTCTCAGAATCACTTCGAATCTGGCACGAGATGCACTGCATGCTCAGAAACCGTTTTGAATCCAATCCCGAATGGTATTTAAATTTGCCCGCAGAACAAGTACTTTTAAATGAGTCGGGGCTGCCTGTGAGGAGAACCTACCTTAGGCGTTTTCCCGGAATCAGTGGAGAATCTGTCAAGAAAATTCAGTACAATGCGGATGAAGTGGAGTTCGCAATTAGCAGTGAGGGATACGATGACATCAGAGTGTCTTCTCCCAGCTCGGGTCAGGTTTACGACCCCTATCAAATTAATATGATCATAAGCTCATTGGACTACCACGAAGGTTTTGAAGAGACCTTTGAGTTTAAAAGGCTTTACCTAGATATACCTCTGCATGAAGAATGGCCGGAGGAAGGGCCGGGCACAGAAGTACGCCCCATCGAGCTAAGTGTCAGTGTAGCTGGGAGCATGTTTTTGGCAATGGACGGAGAGGAAATCCCCGTTTGGGCAGTAGATGCAAGGGGTTTCAGGCAGGTGTCTTACCATCCCCTTTTCCACCTCTACGACAGTTATCACAGGCGATTTGATACCATCCGGTACTACGTTTGCCCATCTGAAGGGGATATCCTCATGATGGAAACTTTGACCAGCGGAGGACGTCCTATTGGAATTTACCGGGCAGAATAACAGGATTGGAAAGATTCGCCCTAATAGGGGGCAATTTCGCTCCGAACCTACCCAACCACTCCAGGTAATTCCAGCTTGTACTTGATTGCAAAAACTCCCGATCGGAAAGCTCGGGCAATTCGCATGTTATAGTGGTTCTTCTGAAATCTACAGTAGATATGGCAACAATGGACGAGGCAGTAAAACAGAAATTTCAGCCTTTTTTAGTAAGTGCGCTGCATGAATCCAGAAGCGTGTGGTTGGCGAAGAACATATCGTACAATGAAAGATGTAACTTCTGACTTCCAGGTACATCAAGCTGCTTTTATCACTGAAGTAAAAAGGTGGTTTTACCAGTGTCGCGGGAACCTATCAATCCAATAAGCGTCAGTTTCCCACCAATTGTGTTGAAGAAAACCCAGTGAAGCTATTCCAGTGACTCAAAAATCCTGCTCCTTGGTATTTCGTATTGGGCATGAGACTCCAATCCGAAAACATACCCGTTTTCCATATCCTAATAGGCGATTCAGGGAATACATTGCACATCTATCTGCGCCAATTGGCCGATCGGATTCCATTTATCCTACTGAGTTATAACTAAAAATTGCAATCAGAAGCCGGACTTTCATAAAATAGTAAAAGGAGTGGAACCGCTCAGGAATCATTAATCAGAGAGCCAGGGGTTTGGCCGAACTGCTCCTTAAAGGTTTTTACAAAGTAGGCATTGCTATTAAATCCAATCATAGTGCCAACTTCAGAAACATTGTACTTACCGGTTTTCAACATTTCGAGGGCTTTATTAAGGCGAATATGCTGAATGTATTTTCCGGCAGTGAGGTTGGCCAGGGATTTTAGCTTTCGGTTAAGTTGAGCCTGACTGAGGCCGACCTTTTTTGCCAGAGCGGGCACGCCAAATTGAGGGTTGTCCAGGTTTTCCTCGATGGAGGAACTCACCTTCTGCAAAAACTCCCTTTCCACAGGGCTGGTTTTGACGCCGTGGTAGGCGAGTTCGGGAGACTGGAGAATTTTCTTACGGATATGAAGGCGGTTATCAATGAGGTTGCGGACCCTCAGCTCCAATTCCTTTGAGTTGAAGGGCTTGGTAAGATAGTCGTCGGCACCATATTCCAGGCCTTCCAATTTTGCATTCTGTTCAGACTTTGCCGTGAGCAAGACAATGGGAATGTGACTGGTATTGACATCTTTTTTGAGGATTTCACAGAGTTCAAATCCGTTTTTATGTGGCATCATCACATCGCTGATAATCAGATGAGGCAGGTGTTCTATAGCCATTTCAATGCCGTCCCGTCCGTCGGCTGCCTCCAGGACGTGGTAGTTTTCTTTAAACTGGCTTCGAATGTATGATCTCACATCGCTGTTGTCCTCTACAATCAATATGGTCGCAGAGCCAGCAGTTCCCTGAGTGGGAAGAACTGCTCCGGCCTTTTCAGCGGATGTAACTTCGTCTGATTCCTCCAGGTAAAGGTCATCGCGCCGCTGGTTATCTTCGGGGATTTGGATCCTTTCACTTTCAATGGTTATAACATCACCAACCAGGTGCTTTTTACCCTTTATAAAACCGAGTGTAAAGGTGGTGCCCTGGCCCACTTCACTTTTAACCTCAATGGAACCCTTGTGCAATTCGACAAATTCTCTGACGATGGCCAGTCCAATACCACTTCCCTCAATGGTACTTTCCACTTTGTTTTCCGCCTGAAAAAAGCGATCAAAAATATGGTCCAGTTTTTCGGAGGGAATACCGATACCGTTATCAGCGACTTCCAGAATAAGCTGATTAGGGTTGTCGGAGAGTTTTACGGAGATTTCCCCACCCGGTTCGGTGAATTTAAAAGCATTGGAGATGAGGTTGGTCAGTATTGCCTCCATTTTTTCAGCATCGAACCACAGCTCCGGGTCTTCAGCCGTGGAGCTGTAAGACAAACTAATATTCTGGCCTTCTGCCAGCGTTTCAAAGGAGAGTACAATTCCTTTGGAAAAGTGGTAAAAATCACCTTTGGAAACGCGGATACTGGCGTTATTGGTCTCTGACCTGGACAGTTCTAAAAGGTCATTCACCATATTGAGCATTTTGCGTGCGTATTTCATGGAAGTATTGAGCAGCTTCTTTTTTTCGGGATCCTTTTCCCTTTCCAGCAATTGTCCTGTAGGTCCCATGATGAGCGTCAAGGGTGTGCGGAACTCGTGAGAAATATTGGCAAAAAAGCGAGATTTCAGGCGGCTCACATTGGACAATTCCTGTTTTTCACGGATAATAGTCTTCACTCTTTGAAACAAACCGAAGATGAGCAGGGTAAAGAAGCAGGTAGTGCCAATTAATACAATATAAGACTGAAAGGATCCACGCGGGATCACATTCAACAGTCCAAGAATATAGAATCCAAAGGCAAGCACCATAAAAAGTGAGGCAAACAGCAAGTATTTGGCCTGTTTGATTCCTCGAAAAGATAGGTATATAGTCGGCACCAGAGAAACAACCAGCCAAATGATAAGTAAATAATTGCGTATCTGAATACTAACTAAGTCTTCGAGACCATATATCGGAGTGAGCCAAAGGGAGGAAAATATCACAGTCAACAGACCATAGAAATAATAATAGCCAGGCATTTCCTTTCGCAATCTAATGTAGGAACTCACGAAAAGGAAGGTCACAACCAACATCAAACCGATAGTAAAGGTGTGAAAATTATAATAGGCACCATAGGTTTTAAAATGGACAAGAGAAGGTATTACCTTGAACTGCTGGGTAAAGTACAGCATAAAAGAAATTGACATCAGGGAAAAGAAAACAAAAACCCGTTCCCTGAAAAGCATAAAAGCAACCAGGCCCAAGACTGAAAACACAATCATAATACCGGCGTAGAAAGTACTGGTAAGGCTTTCATACCTTACTATATTCAACAGTCTATTCGGTTCCCAAAGTCCCAAAATGTTGCCTCTGGGTAATTGGCTGTTGTAAAAGGACCTGATCAGGATTTTCTTTTGTTGCTGAGGTTCTAATGATAAGGAGGTGAAGTTTGCGAAATGGGGATAAGACTTTTGACTGGGTGGTAATGCCATACCGGAAATGGATTTTCCGGTTACCTTTCCCTCTGTAATTTCATAGACAATCAATGAATCCGCGCAAAAGCATGATTCCAGGATAAAATCCTTACGCTGATCTGTTTCATTTATTAGTTCTGTAAAATACCAAATGTGGAGCGGGTATTCGTACTGGTCCAGATCGGGATGCGCGGCTTCATAAAACTGTTCAAAATCTCTTTCAATAAAATCATCAGGGGTATAAGTTCCGGACAAGTCTGCCATGGCCAAAAGGCAGTTTTGAAGAGACATGAAGTCACTATAATGATCGTCAATGTGGACCAAATACTCCTGACTGGCAACCACACCCCAGGGTACAATTGTCAGCCAAAGGCACAGCAAAATGTGTCTAACCAACCCAGTGACCATAATTAACCTATGTACTTTTTGAAGGGAGTTTTACAAAAACCCAATACACAAAAGTACAAAAATGGTTAGAAACCAACTTTTTGCCCCATGACCACCCCTGAAACCGCTAAAACAAGGTATCCAATCATGAATTCACAGATGGGTATCTGTTATTGAGAGGTAGAAAGTATTTAAAGGTTTTTTGCAGCAAACAATAGAAAAAACATCCGGGACCAACACTTATTGCAGGCCCCGGATGAAGTACATACCAATTATAAAATCAATAACCCAGCTTTCTAAGGCGCCGTGAAAAGACAGAGCCCTTTCAAAAGCACAGATTATAAAATTGCCACAAACAGTCACCCATTATTTAATCAATAACTTTCCAGAGGTATAATTGGCACTGTTTTGATCTTTGATCTGATAGTACAGTAATCCGGCACCAGGCATATTATTTGGTTCCCAACTGAAAGTATCTTCTGCCTGAATATCAGGAGACCCTGAGAAAAGGATTCTACCCGAATTATCAAAAACTGTCAATACCGGATCGGTCATAGGTTCGCTTGTTTGAAAGATAACCCTTTCAGATAGACCTACCGGATTGGGGAATGCGGTAGCATCGACTTTGTTGGTTACGATATCTTCCGTATTACTTATAACGAGATCTGACTTAAACGTGGCTGAATTAACAAAATCCCAGTCGGGATTCATCACCAATCTGAGCAAAGGAGTACTAAACCCCGGGGCATAGAAATAATAGGCATTGGTAAAACTTTGTTGCCCCTGAACGAGATTGAAAGCCGAAAGCAGTTGAGGTGGTGCAGGTTCACCTTCCAGAAAAGTGGAGTCTAAAACATCCAATCTATCTCTAATGAGCAATACCTCAAAACTAACTTCAGTATCGTCTTTTCCCGGGAGGATAAGCTCACCCCAACCTACAACAGCCCCCTCTCTGGTAAATGATTGCTGATTGGTTACTTCCGCATTATTCAGGAAAAAGGCAGCAGCAGTAACTTGTGCATCTGTGACAAATTTAGCTTCAGAACTCCACTCATCACCGTAAGTCGCCGGAAAATTGATGGCGTACTCCGGTTCTTCAAAAACAGAGTAACTGCCGGGAAAAATTATACTATCCTCGGGATTTCCTGTAAGAGGTCCCAGTGATTCTCTTTGTGGCAACAAATAGCTACCTGCCCGGAACAAACCAGATTCATTTATTCCCTTATAATATTCACTCTGCAGTGAAATGGGGCCCAATGCAGGGGACCCCACATGAAATCGCGTGGCAGACTCAAAGTTTTCATCCGTAGCCTCATGAAAAAATGTGGAATCGATAACGGATGAAAAAAGATCTGAATAATCATATACCCTGTCTTCCCCATGTTGAGGCACCGGTATTGGAGGATCTGAAAAAACCAACACCCGCGCATCCACATAATCGGGTTCCATAATAAAATCACTTTCGTCCAATGTGATTTGCGCCAAACCAGCAATAGGAAGTAGTGCAACTAAAAAAACAGTGAATAAAGCTTTTTGCATGTCTGTAGAATTTTTGCGTTAGTAATAAATATCTTACAGTGCAAATATCAGTTGCTATCCCCTAAACCGATATAACAATTTCTGCAAAAAGTATAAAAATTTCTACATACTGATTTTCAGCACTTTACTTACAAGGTTTTATCTTGATGTATGGATTATCGGGCTTGTCTGTTGATGTTTTCATCTCCGGGGAAAAGTGGTCCAGGTGACAATAACACCGGAAAAAACTATTTGGGATGGCTTGCGAAAATTGCATCAACAAAAAAATATGGCAAGCAGCCAAAAACTCCAGTCCATTCAATTTAAGAACCCAAGCACAAAAAAGCCGGAGCTGCTAACAACTCCGGCTAAAAAACTGTCCAATAACAAAATAAAATTAGTCTATCCTTATCATCTTTTTAGTGCCGGTCCACTCCTCGGAAATAAGACGATAATAGAGTACCCCGGTTGGCAGTTCACTGGCATCCAGCATTTTTTGATTGACACCCCTTGTTGTTTCAATTTCATAGGACCTAAGGAGGCGGCCATTGCCATCCAAAATCTCCAGAACCACTTCTCCATCAGTGGGCACCTCAAATCTTATGAGGGTTTGGTCTCTAAATGGGTTGGGTTCGTTTTGGAACAACGTCCAGGCATCCAAAGAAAAGCCTTCAGTTTCAGTTAGATCAATTCGGAATACATCCAGGGTCTCATTGTAGATTTCACTAAACCAGAGGGATCCACGATCATTGAGTACGGCCAAATCTTCCGGTTCAACATTGGTTTCATTCACGCTGAGTCTCAGGCGGAAGAATTCATCTTCAGAAGTCAGATCCTGACCCAGTCCATTCCACCAGTTCAACCTGATCAATCCATTTTCGGAATCTATGGAGTAATTGTAGTCAGATTTGTTGATCAGGGTGGAGGAGGATAAATCCACATCAATAGATTCGACCAATCGCGGATCCACTTCAAACTCCATTTGATAACCCGTTAGGATTTGGGAGTTTTGGGGGCCTAGCACCCATTCGTAGGTATGGTCGTCAATTCTCACCCATTCATTGTTGACAGGGATTTCTCCAAAGACCATCCTCGTACCACTTTCACCTGCATCACCACTGACATCTCCGGTTTTCACAGCGACGAAGTCCACATCCATCAAATCCTCATTTACGTTATTGAGGGTGATGGACGAAGGCCAATTTTCATTGAGTGGATCGTTCGGATCCAGAAAATCGTACTCAGCATCCACCAAATTCCAGGATGTATTTTCCTCGATCTCAAAAATATTTTGAACGATCAAAGCCGACAATAAAACATTGTCAAAAGTGGAAATAACCCCATCTGCATTGGCATCCGCTGCAATATGCAAGTAGGGAGAATCAAAGGTTTCAATCAGTAAAATGTGGCGCTGAATTTTTAATAGATCCAAGGTACTCACTCCATCCAACCAATCGTCATCCTTTTCTGGGGTGATTGTCACATTGCTGCCCTCGATGACTTGCAGCGTAAAGTTACCATCGCTATCGGTTCCAGTACTATCACTGTCACCACCACTCATCACCACGGAAACATTTTCGATATCCACTCCAAATATCGTGGAGATGTTACCAGATATTTCAAGCAGATCAAGGTCATCCGGCACTACAACCACAATCGTTGTACATACCGCTTCATTCCCTGATGCATCGGTGGCCGTAAAGACAACTTCGGTGGTTCCCAGGGGATAAGTCCCACTGGCATCGGCACCGCCATTGAAATCATTGTCTATAGATGCAACTGAACAGTTATCTTCAGCCGTGGCTTCCGGCAGTGAAACAAATCCATCGGTTGAAGCCGAAGGCACTTCCACTGTCACATCGGCCGGACAGGTGACGGCAGGAGCTTCATTGTCTTTCACTGTTACTGTTTGCTCGCAAGTGGCTTCATTGCTATTAACATCGGTGGCTGTATGAGTTACCGTCGTTTCTCCAACAAGGAATGTCGCGGGTGCATCGTTACTCACTTCATCAATTCCACAATTGTCAGTAGCCGATGCAACAGCCGGACTATAGGTCGCAAAACACTCGCCCACATCCGTATCAATGGTCACATCTGCCGGACAGGTGATAGCAGGAACTTCATTGTCTTCCACTGTTACGGTTTGCTCGCAAGTCGCCGTATTGCCATTGACATCGGTGGCCGTGTGAGTTACCGTCGTTTCTCCAACAGAGAATGTCGCGGGTGCATCGTTACTCACTTCATCAATTCCACAATTGTCAGTAGCCGATGCAACAGCCGGACTATAGGTCGCAAAACACTCGCCCACATCCGTATCAATGGTCACATCTGCCGGACAGGTGATAGCAGGAACTTCATTGTCTTCCACTGTTACGGTTTGCTCGCAAGTCGCCGTATTGCCATTGACATCGGTGGCCGTGTGAGTTACCGTCGTTTCTCCAACAGAGAATGTCGAAGGTGCATCGTTGCTCACATCATCAATTCCACAATTGTCAGTAGCCGATGCAACAGCCGGACTATAAGTGGCAAAACACTCGCCCGCGTTTGTATCTACCGTCACATCTGATGGACAGGTGATATCAGGAGCTTCATTGTCTTCCACTGTGACAGATTGTTGACAGCTTGCTGAATTATCACTATCATCTACAACCGTATGGGTTACCACAGTGGCCCCCACTTCAAATTCCGCCGGTGCATCGTTGCTAATTTCATCAATTCCACAGTTATCGGAAACGGGTGGAGTAGATGGTGAAAATTCAGCCGTGCATTCTCCGGCATCTGTGGAGATTGTCACATCGCCCGGACAGCTTATTTGTGGGGCCTCTGTATCTTCCACCACCACAATAACCTCGCACTGAGAAAGCGTATCTCCATTATCCAGTAGTAAAAATTCTACCACTGTAGTTCCCACCTGATAGAATGTATCTGCATTCAATCCACCACCAGTTTGGGAGTTGATTACAGTTTGACCACCATCGCAGTCTTCAACAAAGTCTATTTCCAGCTCAACCTCAGCGCCACATTCACCCTGGTCGTTTTCGACCTCAACAAGGCCATCGCCACAATCCAAAGTTGGCGTTTCACCAAAGTTATCCAGCATAAGGATAAAGGAGCAATTGGTGGAATTGCCTGCTTCATCAGTGGCTATTAAGAAAACAGTAATTATTTCATCAATCTGAGTCAAACCTGCTGCAGGTATCTGACTTACAGTAATATCCTCTTCTGCAGAACAGTTGTCTGACACTGTAGCAAGTCCGGTCAAATCGGGTATCTGTACAGCACATGCACCTTCGGCATCAATGGTTTGAGCCGGAGGACAGGTGATAGAAGGTGGCGTCACATCTTCAAACACCTCTATTGTAAATGTACAACTGTTCTCACAGCCGTTAACATCTGTAAAGGTATAGGTAATGGTATGCTCTCCAATTCCGGCAACACCGGAATCAAATTGACCATTTACCACACCTGGGCCGCTGTATTCTCCACTGGTTGGGTTAGCTCCTTCCAGATCAAATGGATCGGCGTTTTCACAAACGGTGATGTCATCGGGACATTCGACAACCGGCAATCCAAATACCTCAATTTCAAAGCTACAGGTATTTGTACAGCCATTGCCATCTGTGTAGCTGTAGGTAATGGTATGAACTCCCACTCCAGCAAAAGAGGGATCAAAGTCTCCATCATCTACTCCGTCACCGCTAAAGGTGCCGCCCGCAGGATCTGCTCCAAGAGCCGTCAAATCAACCACATCGTCCTCTATACAAACCTCCATGTCGTCAGGACATTCCACCACAGGCAATCCAAAGACTTCTATTTCAAAGGTACAACTGTTGGTACAGCCATTCCCATCTGTATAGCTGTAGGTAATGGTGTGAACTCCAACGCCTGTAGTTGCAGCGTCAAATTCTCCTCCAGCCACTCCATCACCGCTAAAGGTACCACCTGCAGGATCTGCTCCAAGAGCCGTCAAATCAACCACATCGGCATCGATACAAACCTCAAAATCGTCAGGACATTCCACCACAGGTAAACCAAAGACCTCGATTTCAAATGTGCAGGAATTTGTACACCCATTACCATCCGTGTAACTGTACGTAATAGTATGAATTCCTACTGTGGCATCAACTGGGTCAAATTCATTGTTTTCTACTCCATCACCGCTAAAGGTGCCACCTGCAGGATCTGCTCCAAGAGCCGTCAAATCAACCACATCGTCCTCTATACAAACCTCTATGTCGTCAGGACATTCCACAATTGGCAGGTCATAGACATCAATTTCAAAGGTGCAGGTATTTTCGCAGCCATTGGCACCTGTGATGCTGTATGTAATGGTATGAACTCCCACTCCAGCAAAAGAGGCATCAAAGTCTCCATCATCTACTCCGTCACCGCTAAAAGAACCGCCCGCAGGATCTGCTCCCAGATCCGTCAAATCAACCGCATCGGCATCGATGCAAACTTCCAGATTATCAGGACATTCCACCACAGGCAAGGCAAAGACTTCAATTTCAAAGGTACATGTATCAGAATCTGGGGAGGTGTATAGTATGGAATGTACACCCACTCCCGCATCTGCAGGGTCAAATTCATTATTATCCACTCCCGGTCCGGTGTAATCTCCACCATCTGGATCTGCACCGGTCAACTGAACCGGATCGTCATTTAGGCAGACCTCAAAATCCATGGGACAGGTCACAGGTGGAGTTGGAACCACCTCAATTTCAAATGTGCAGGCATTTTCACAACCATTACTATCTTCAAAAGTGTAAGTAATGGTATGAGTTCCAACTCCTGCTGCCGCGGGATCAAAATCCCCCATAGATACCCCAGGACCGGAATAAGAACCACCTGTGGGAGTCGCACCTGTAAGGGCAAATGGATCAGCCCCTACGAATACTTCTTCAATATCATCAGGGCATTCCACTACAGGCAGATCGAAAACTTCAATTTCAAATGCACAGCTGTCGGTGCAACCATTTCCATCTGTGAATACATAAGTGATTTCATGAACACCTACGCCCGCTGAGGCGGGATCAAAATCATTTCCTGCAACTCCGTTTCCGGAATATGTTCCACCGGAGGGATTGGCCGCCGGAGTGAGCATTGACAAATCTACAATGCCCTGGTCAATGCAGAATGAAGTATCTGCGGGACAACTCACCATTGGAATGGTATCAATGATCAACATGAATTCCACTTCATCAGAACAGCCACTTACCGTCTCGTCATAAATCCAGACCGTCATACTACTCGTGATCGGCCCTGTGATTTCACTTCCACTGTTGGCCTGACTGTCGTCGAAAAAAGCTTCATCCC
>REEO01000030.1 GCA_007695035.1 Saprospirales bacterium
CTACGTTGAGGAAAGATTTTACTCGATAACGAAGATATGGGATTTTGCAGCCATTTGTAATAAAAAGAGGTTTTCGGAGTGGACTCAACTATAATTATCAATGAGTCTACTCCAAAAACCCTTTCGTCATGAGAATGAGCGAAAAATTCGAGATCGAGGCATCGGGTGAAATATTCCGCAGGCGTAGCCATAGCTACGTTGAGGAAAGATTTTACTCGATAACGAAGATATGGGATTTTGCAGCCATTCGGAATAGAAATGGGTTTTTGGAGTAGACTCATCAATTACTCAATGCATACTAGTGGTCTGTTTTATTTACCCTATTGCTCAAAAGGTTTTTTCTCATTCTTTATTTGACAGTAAATTGTCCCCGGCAGGGTAATTATCGTTAATTCTCCCTACTTTTGAAGCTGTAAAGCATGTTTTTCGGCACAAGCCGGCTCTGATAGTTATCTGAATCAATAAATATATAACATGATAAAAATCTGCCAGTACGCATTACTCACCTTGAGTGCATTCTTCTTCCTGCACGCCCTTTACGGACAGGCTGCCATGAATATCGGAGCCAAAAAATTCCTCGCGGAATACGATGAAATAGTCCGAAGCGACGAAACCATTGATGCCGAGTTTAGGGAACAATACGACTTAATGAGAAAAAATGAAGAACTCTACATCGGAGTGACTGGATTAGTGAACACCCAGGAATTTAATGTGGATGCCCTCGACCGGCTCAACATTGAGAACGACACGAGGATTAACGACCTATGGACGTTCAGGGTTCCGGTTTCTAACTTGCAAGATTTCCTGGAAATCCGGGGACTGAAATACATTGAAATTGCCGAACCTGTGGATCCCTACCTGATACATTCCACAGTTGATTCGAGAACTGACTCTGTAAATAGGGGACTTGGGTTGCCTGAATCCCTGAGAGGCGAGGGAGTGATCATTGCTATAATAGATTGGGGATTCGATTATACTCACCCCAATTTTTTCGACTCCACCCTCACCAATTTGCGAATCTCAAGAGCGTGGGACCAGAATAAATTATCCGGTCCGGCTCCGGAGGGCTACTCATTCGGCACAGAATATGTAGGACAGGACGCTTTGCTGCAAGCCCAAAGTGACACCCTTTACGTTTTTGGTCCCTCTTCTCACGGAACACATGTGGCCGGAATTGCAGGGGGAAGTGGAGGAGGCACCGCTTACAGCGGAGCGGCTCCTGAATCCGAATTGATATTCATATCACTTCGAAGGGACGGACCCTCATTGGTTGATGCTTTTCAATATATTACAGACTACGCAGCCTCGGAGGACAAGCCCTATGTTGTCAATATGAGTTTTGGAAGCCACCTGGGACCTCACGATGGCACTTCATTGAAAAATTACGGTATAGACATGCTACACGGCCCGGGTCGGGTTTTTGTCGGTTCGGCGGGCAACAACGGGAATGCTCCTTTTCACCTGGACATGAACTTCACCGATGCTCCGGGAGATACAATGCGTACAGTGGTTGGCTTCGGTAGTGGTCCGGAAATCTTCGGGCAAACAATCTCCATGTGGGGCTCAGAAGCAAGTTCATTCAGCGCCTCGGTCAAGCTGGTCAATTCCTCGGATGAAACCATCCACCAAACGCCTTTTTACCATACACAGGACGAACCATCCGTCAACGAGCGAATGGAATTTGATGATCAAGAATTTCATATCATTTTGGAAGGAGTTTACGGTCACTTTTTAAACGACAAACCCAGTCTAAGGTGGGAAATACGAAACACCACCCCTTACAGAGTCGTGCTCGAAGTCACCTCACAAAACAGCCACGTACACATGTGGAACTGCATGAGGCATGAACGCAGATTTACCAACTGGGGACAGCCTTTCTCTTCCGATTATCCGGGAGCACTGGACGGCGATATACTCTACGGCGTGGGTGAACCCGGTGGAGTGGGGATAAACGTCATTACTGTGGGTGCTTATCTCCGATCCATATTCAATGTATTCGGCACCGAAATCGGCGGGAATTTATCCAACTTCACCAGCTCTGGGCCTACTGTGGACGGGCGTAACAAACCGGATATTACCTCTACAGGTCAGGGGGTGGTGTCCTCGGTCAACTCCTTTGATCCGAGTCAAACAGCTTTTGCCGCCACAACCGAATTCAACGGACGCACCTACGGTTTTACCGGTTTTTCAGGCACATCCATGTCAGGACCCATGGTGGCCGGAATTGTAGCACTCATGCTGGAGGCCAACCCAGAGTTATCAGCACAGGAAATTCGGTCCATTCTCATCGAAACTGCCCGCATTGATCACCATGTCGGAGATATTCCCGAGCAAGGCCATCTGCGTTGGGGATTCGGGAAAGCCAATGCGCTGGCAGCAGTGAGAGCAGCAATGGAAACAACGCACACCAATGAATTGAACTTTACCCCAGATTTTTTAACCATCTATCCCAATCCGGCTGCGAATCATATAACCCTGACTTCCAAAGACGGGCAAAACACCATTTCTGAAATTCTATTGATCGATATGAACGGCAGGGTGGTTAATACATTCAACCCAGGTTTTCAGGCATCTGAATATCAGATTGACGTATCTGGATTCAGCACTGGGAACTACCTACTGCAATATCGAACAGAGCAAGGGATTGGCTTTTCAAGAATCCTGATAGCGCGTTGAGTAAAATCGCTTTTGAATATACGAAACAAGCAAAATGCCCGGCCATAAGTAAAACCCTGTAGTGAATGCGACAATACCCCAATGTTGTCGCATTCGCCAGGGCAGTAAATCAAACAATTTGAAAATTGATTTTTTTTAGTAAAAGACCCTATTCCTGAATCATGAAAAAAGAGCTCAAAGAAAAAAATCCCGACTGGCATACATTGAGGTCGGAGGAAATTTTCAAAGAATTGAAAGCCGATCCTGAAAATGGACTCACAACGGAAGAAATCAGCAACAGGTTAGAAAAATACGGGAAAAACGAGCTGCCCGTAGAGCGTCAGGAATCCGGCCTGGTCAGATTTCTAAAGCAGTTTCACAATATACTGATATACCTACTCATCGCTGCTGCTGCCACCACAGCACTTTTGGATCACTGGATTGACACCTTCGTCATTCTCGCGGTGGTGATAGTCAATGCCATTGTGGGATTTATACAGGAGGGCAAAGCTGAGGAGGCAATACAGCAACTGCGAAAAATGCTCTCACCCATGGCCAATGTAATTAGAGATGGCCACAAAAGAGAAATACCCGCCGATGAACTCGTACCCGGAGATGTGGTATTGCTCAAATCCGGGGATCGCGTACCTGCGGATTTAAGACTATTGGAGGCCCGAAATCTAAGAATAGAAGAGGCCGTATTAACCGGTGAATCAGAGCCTGTAGAGAAAAAACCGGGTGAATCTACAAAGGACAGTGCGCTGGGGGATCGATTGAATATGGCATATACAGGCACGATGGTTTCCTACGGCAGGGGAAAAGCCATAGTTACAGAGACGGGGACCGGAACAGAACTGGGGAAAATCAGGGACATGATCTCAGATGTACAAAAGCTCACCACTCCCCTGCTTCGCCAAATGGACAACTTCGCCAAATGGCTTTCAGTTGTAATCATAGTAGCGGCTGGGACCATACTCCTCTTTGGATGGCTGATTATCGGGCAGGACCCCGCAGAGTTGTTCATGTCTGTTATCGCGCTTGCAGTAGCAGCCATACCGGAAGGTCTCCCGGCCATTATGACCATCACCCTGGCTCTCGGGGTGAGAAAAATGGCGCTGAGAAATGCCATCATCCGAAAATTGCCCGCGGTGGAGACACTGGGCTCCGTAGGAATCATATGCACGGACAAAACCGGCACGCTCACCCGCAATGAAATGATGGTAACCCGGCTTAAAACCAGCGATCACGACCTGAAAGTAACCGGAGAAGGTTACCAACCAAAGGGAGAATTCGCCCAATTCAACGATTCAGAAAACAAGGTGGATCCCGGCAAAATGGAGGATGTGCAGCAATTGACAAAAGTGGCCTTTTTCTGCAATGATGCTGAAATCACCAAAGATGAAAAGGAAGGCTGGACCCTCAACGGGGACCCTACTGAAGGAGCCCTTATTGCGCTAGGAGCCAAAGCCGGCTTAAAACAGGGACAGGGAAAAAGACTGGACTCCATCCCTTTTGAAAGTGAACACAAATACATGGCCGTACTGCACGAATTCGAACAGGGAAACAGGAAAATACTGGTCAAAGGGGCTCCCGAAAAAATCATCCAATTCAGTTCCCTGGATGACAAAATGCGCACCCATTGGAAAAAAGAAATGGACAACCTGGCCTCCCTGGGACTCCGAGTTATGGGTTTTGCATGGAAAGAGGCCGATAAAAAAGTAGATTCACTGGATCGGAAGACTGTAGAAAGTGGTCTGACCTTCGCAGGACTGACCGGCATCATCGACCCTCCCCGACAAGAGGCCCTGGAGTCCATTAAAATCTGTAAAGAAGCAGGAATCCAGATCAAAATGATAACCGGAGACCACGCTGTCACCGCTTCAGCCATAGGAAAAAAAATTGGTATTGAAAATAGTGAAAAAGTGATTACCGGAGAGGAGCTGAGTAAACTAAATACCAATGAAGAATGGGAAAAAGCTGCAGAAGAGTACTGCATCTTTGCGAGAACCAACCCCGAACACAAACTCAGATTGGTCGAAGCCTACCAACGATTGAAAAAAGTGGCTGCAATGACCGGAGACGGAGTGAATGACGCTCCTGCCTTAAAAAGGGCCGATGTCGGCATAGCCATGGGAATAAAAGGCACAGAAGTAACAAAAAACGCAGCAGATATGGTGCTCGCAGACGACAATTTCCAGTCTATTGCCAGTGCCGTGGAAGAGGGGCGCACCATTTATAACAACCTGCGAAAAGCCATCATCTTTATTCTGCCAACCAATGGAGCAGAAGCCCTCATTATTATCTGCTCCATCTTACTGGGCTTTACCCTGCCCATAACTCCTGTTCAGGTGCTGTGGGTCAATATGGTTACGGCCGTCACTCTGGCACTGGCGCTGGCCTTCGAACCACCGGAAAAAGACATTATGAAAATCCCACCACGCGATCCGTCCAGCCCCGTCTTAGGAAGATACTTTTTGTGGAGAATCACTTTTGTCTCTGTCCTGGTGGCAAGTTTCAGCATTGCGCTGTTCTTCTATTTCAAGGAAATCGCAGATGTTGAATTCGCTCGCACCATCGCGCTTAATACCCTGGTCGCAGGTCAGGTTTTTTACTTGTTCAACACCAGGTACCTGGTCAACAGTTGCCTGTCATTCCAGGGCATTTTTGGCAATCCCAAAATCCTCTATGCAGCCGGAATACTGCTATTGTTACAACTCGCTTTGACGTACCTTCCTTTTATGCAAAACTGGTTCGAAACGAGAAGTCTGGATCTCGCCAATTGGGGCATTGTTTCGCTCTGCGGTCTGGCAGTATTCCTCCTCGTTGAACTCGAAAAAGCCATTTATGTGAAATTCTTTAGAAGCGAAGACGCAGCCAGGTACAGGAGTTAATACAAATTCACTCAGGCATCGCATTTTTCAACTCCGTTACATCCCTCAATGAATACCTTCAATGGCAATTAAATGGTAGCTACACCTCTATGGATATCAATCAAATCAGCCATTCCACTAGATTTTGTATCGAAAAGTCACAGAAAAAATAGGGGTAGTTTAACTTTTTTAATACTTCATTGAAACTTTTTAACATCAATGTGAATTATATTCACATGAACAACAAAAAAATTCCGTCCAACTGTCCTTCGTGCAGTAAGCCGATACGCATAGAGAAATTGAATTGTGTATCTTGTGGTACCGCTGTGACCGGAGATTTTCCGATGCCGGTTTTTTTGAGACTCGACAAGGAAGATCAGGAATTTTTACTCAAGTTTGTGAAAAGTTCAGGAAGTCTGAAGGAAATGGCGCGGCAACTGGGCTACAGCTACCCAAAGGTGCGCAATATGCTGGATGATTTGATAAAAAAAATGGATGCTTTGGAGAAGCCCGACGGTGAAAAAAGCACCGATTGACGATTCTCACTAAGTACAATACTTGAAATAAAACATGACCCAATGAATGAAACGGACAAAAAGGATGAAAACAACATGCCACTATCCCTGTTTTGGAACCCTTTCGAGCGGTATGCTGGAAGTTCCGCTCTCGTAATAGGTACAATATTTTTGCTGGTGGGTAGTGTAGCGGCCGCCATTGGAAATGCAAGATTTATTGGACTTATCAGCATGCAATTTGTGGATTCTGTGCATTGGTTGGACGGCTTTTTCGATCAGGTGGTGAGCCTCTGTATTGCGGTACTTGTATTCACCCTGGCGGCCATAATTTCTGGCTCCAGAAGGTTCAGGATAATTGACATCCTGGGTACTTTTATGATGGCCAAAGCTCCCTTGCTGGTCCTACCACTACTCAATTTCAACGGTTGGATGTACAGAAAATCAATAGAGCTGACGGAAGTGGCACTGGAGGGCCAAGAACTCCCAAACGTCGGAGATACCGTGATTCTTTTGTTGGTATCCATGGTGCTCATTCTATTCTTTATCTGGACGATTGTCCTGCTTTTCCACGCCTACCGTACCAGTACCAACCTCAAGGGGCTTCCCTCTTTCATTTCTTTTGTACTGGCAATGATAGTGACCATGATTCTATCCTATTTAATCATTCCTTCAACCTATGTAGCATGAAAAAACTATTTATTTTGTTGTTGGCATTTTCCTGGGGACACATTCAGGCTCAGGTCCAGCAGGAGAATATCACCTTCCCGTTTGAAGGTTGTGAATTCAAGGGAACCCTTTACCTGCCGGAGGGCGATGGACCACATCCGTCGGCTGTACTTATTCCCGGAAGTGGGCAAAACGACAGGAACGGAACCATCCAGCTGGTGGGTGATCTAATGAATTGTCTCTACCCAGGTCTCTCCGGTCTAACTCTAAGGCCCTACCTGGACCTGGCCTCTGCACTCGCGGAAGGTGGATATGCAGTTTTGACATATGACGAAATCCTTGTTTCCTGTCCCGCTACGCAAAACCCAACCTTTGAAGGCTTTTGGATGCCGCCTTTGGGAGCCATTGATTTTTTGAAAAACCACGACCTTGTGGACCGGGATAAAATATTCCTTATCGGCCACAGTGAAGGCGCCATGCTAGCCCCTTACATTTTCAGACAAAAACCTGAGCTGGTCGCAGTGGTATCACTAGGAGGTGCCCGAACACCTCTTGACAGCATCATGGCACGACAAATCGTGCAGTTTACGGAAATGTGCGGAGGCAACATGAACGACGCCCAGTTCCAGGCCAATCAGATACTGGATTATTACAACTTCCTCAGACAGGGTTTTACCAACCTGCCTGACCTTTGGGGCGCAACAGCAGATGACTGGAAAAGGTATATTCAGATCAATGATTCAGTGGCAATCAATTACAACAATCTGCCTGTGCCTTTTTTGATGATCGGCATGTCGGAGGACCTCAACGTACCGCTGTCGGAACTTGAGCGCTTTAAGGGGGAAATCGACCATCCACTGGCTGATTTTTTTGAAGTGGAAAACCTGAATCACTTCATGACCACCAACCAGCAGCCCATTGTCCCAACCTCCTTTACGGACACCATCCTGCACTGGTTAAACGGGGCCATTTTCTCCTCCACATCGGATGAGCATTCCCGGATTGAAGAATCTTTGTTCGTGTTTCCAAATCCAGGCCCGGGAGTATTGAGGGTTAAATTACCAAATGGAATCACCTCTCAAATTCACTGGCGCGTTAAGAACATCAAGGGACAATTTACCGGAAAGAAGGGGTACGAATATGTCTATCCCGGCACTGATACCATCGAATTGCAATTAGAGGACCTGCCAACCGGAACGTACATTCTCGAGGTTTTTTCGGATGGGTGGAGGCAATCTGTAAAATTGGTCATAGAGAGGTGATAACCGATTATATGAAGGAGGAAACAAAGAGGGATTTGTGTTAGACCGGGAGTTCGAACTCCCATGGGTCCGGCTGAAAAAAATTTAAAAAATGAGCTATGCGTGAACTCGAGCTGAGAATCGATTGGAGTGAACTGGATCTGTTTGGACATGTAAATAATGTGGCATTTTTCAAGTACATGCAGTCTGCAAGGGTTGACTTTTGGAAGCACTCGGGGATCCAGCGATTGCATCAAGAAAAGCAAATTGCGCCCCTGCTTGCCCATGCTGAACTCGATTTCAAAAAGCCTCTTCTCTATCCCGGTAATTTAATCATTCGCTACGGGACTGCATTCACCGGAAAAACCAGTTTTGGACTCAAGTACCACATTTTGGATAAAAATGGTGCAATCTGCGGACAGGGACAAGATGCCATGGTACTTTGGGATTTTAAAAAGGACATTAAAGTGAAATCACCCGAATATCTCAGGGAAAAAATGGATGAACTGGCGTGGGTCAAAAGCTAAAAATACGAGGAAGAAACACCATCAAACCAGTGACCACACTTGCTACCACAGCCACCAACACCGCCCCTGCGGCCATATCCTTTATTTTGCCAATTTCGGCATTTTCATTGGGTTCCACGAGGTCGCACAGTTTTTCGAGTGCTGTATTTAGAAGCTCAAAACCAATGACCAAAGCAGCTACCAATATGACGGCCACCCACTCCAGACGGTCAATCTGAAAATAAGCCGCTGCCAGCAACACCATCAGCAATGCGATGTAATGCACTTTAAAGTGACGATCTTCCCTTAGACCAATAAAAATCCCACGGGCAGAATATCCCAGGGAGTGCCAGACCTTCAGCACCGGGTTTTTTGCATCCTTTTTCATAATTCCTCTCATTTTGTATTCAAACGCAGCCGGTTGACAGAGCAATATTTCCAGACATGGATAGCCCTTTTGAAATTGAAAAAGAAAGACCATTTTTTTATGCAAAAAACAGGTGGGTACCTGGTGAGAAAAGTCAGCGACGATTCAGCTTAATTTGATAGACATCAACCACCAAACACCCCAAAAGCGGACAAAATGGCCAAAGTGATAATCAAAATCAGCAAGCGATAGATATGGGTTTCTGCACGGGGTACTCTACTGGCAAACCAGGCCCCTGCCATTCCCCCGGGCACCTGACCTGCAGCCAACAGCAAGCCGGCCAACCAAACCACCTGACCGTTCATCCAAAACAAGAGCAGTGCAACCACCGTGTAAGAACCCACCGCCAAGATTTTGATGGAATTGGCAGTGATCAGGTCGTAGCCCAAAAGGACTACCACAAAAGCCAGGAAAAACAACCCCATTCCCATTTGGATAAAACCTCCGTAAAATCCCAGCGCCAAAACGATAGTCAACCTAAGCCAGTAGGGCAGCCGGTCCCGGTTGTCAATGGGGTTGATCCAGCGGGAAGGTTTGAAAAGTAGGGTGAAAAGAAGTGCAATCAACAGCGTTTTATAGACCATCATAAAGCCCTCATTGGAAATCACCATGGCTGTTACGATACCTGCAATGGCTCCGGGAAACATCCACAAAATGATCATTTTTGATTCCCGCCACCGGAGTTTGCCGTAAAAGCGGAAGGTGACGGTGCTTGAAATGGACTGAAACAACACCCCAATGCGATTGGTGCCATTGGCCACATTTCCAGGAAGTCCGATCACATCGGTCAGAATTGCAAGGGTAACCACAGAACCATTGCCCGCCAGGGTATTGATGAATCCCGCCAAAAATCCTCCGGCCAGTGCAATTATCCAGTGAAACCACTCCAGACTTTCCATCAGTCCCCGGATTTGGGTGCGTCCTGGCAGAGCTCAATTAGGACACCATTGCTGTCTTTGGGGTGAATAAAGCAGATGAGTTTGCCATCCGCACCAGCCTTGGGTTCGTCGTTCAACAACCTGACCCCCCCGCTGTGAAGTCGTTTCATTTCGACCCTGATGTCATCCACCGCAAAGGCAATGTGATGAAGGCCCTCACCTCTTTTTTCGATATATTTAGCGATGGGGCTGTCCGGCCGGGTAGCCTGCAGGAGTTCCACCTTGTTGGGGCCGGATTTAAAAAAGGAGGTAATCACCCCTTCGGACTCCACTTCCTCTCTTTTGTAAGAAGGAGCACCCAGCAGCAATTCAAAAAGCCGTTCCGATGTTTCCAGGTCATCGACTGCAATGCCAATATGTTCTATTTTGGTGAGTTTTTCCATGATTACTCCTCCAGTAACAATGCGTTGAAAAAACTCGCAAAAGCATCCGTGTCCATGACCCCGATATCGCCCTTGCCCTTCTGTCTGACACTGACTTTCCCCTGCTCCACTTCTTTGTCGCCAACGATCAGCATAAGCGGCAATTTCTTCACTTCAGCATCGCGTATCTTGCGACCTATGCTCTCAGTCCGCTCGTCAATAATACCGCGTATATCCCTTTCGGCAAGTTTGGCCTGAACCTGCTTGCAATAATCGATAACCTCGTCGTTGATCGGGAGTAAAATATATTGATCCGGTGCCAGCCAAAGGGGAAATTGTCCTCCGGTATGTTCGATCAAAATGCTGATGAATCGCTCCATCGATCCAAAGGGGGCGCGGTGGATCATCACCGGTCTGTGGGGTTTGTTGTCAGAGCCGGTGTACTCCAGTTTAAATCGCTCCGGCAAATTGTAATCCACCTGTATGGTTCCCAATTGCCAAGACCTTCCGATGGCATCCCGAATCATAAAATCGAGTTTGGGACCGTAAAAGGCAGCCTCTCCAAGTTCGGTTTTGGTCTCCAGCCCCGCTTCCTCAGCCGCATCTACTATGGCCCGCTCTGCCGCATCCCAGTTTTCATCACTGCCGAGATATTTAGTTTTGTCATCGGGATCGCGCAGAGATATTTGGGCAGTGAATTCGTCAAAGCCCACTTTTGACAGGATCAGCTTGGTCAAATCCAGCACCTTCAAAAACTCTTCCTTCAATTGCTCTTTGGTACAAAAAATATGGGCATCGTCCTGAGTAAATCCACGAACACGACTCAAGCCGTGCAGCTCGCCGCTCTGTTCGTAGCGATATACCGTACCAAACTCAGAAACTCGCATAGGCAAGTCGCGGTAGGATTTGGGCGTATTGGCGAAAATTTCACAGTGGTGGGGGCAGTTCATCGGTTTGAGTAAAAACTCCTCACCCTCTTTGGGGGTGTTGATCGGCTGAAAACTGTCCTTTCCATATTTATCATAGTGTCCGCTGGTTACATAGAGTTCTTTTTTCCCGATATGTGGAGTCAATACTTCCTGGTAGCCCTGTTTGACTTGTTCGTCTCTGAGGAAATTTTGCAGGCGATTTCTAAGTGCAGTTCCCTTGGGCAACCAAACAGGAAGACCCGGTCCCACTCTGTCGGAAAACATAAACAGTTCGAGTTCCGCACCCAATTTTCGGTGGTCTCGCTTTTTGGCCTCTTCCAGCATCACCAGATACTCGTCCAATTCCTTCTTTTTCGGGAAAGAAATTCCGTAGATGCGGGTCATCATTTGGCGGTTTTCATCCCCCCGCCAGTAAGCTCCGGCAACACCTGTCAATTTTAATGCCTTAATGATGCCGGTATTGGGAACATGGGGACCCTTGCACAAATCAGTAAAATCACCCTGGGTGTAAAAGGTAATCTTTCCATCTTCCAATTCTTCGATCAATTCCACCTTGTACTCATCCCCTTTTTTCCGGTAGTAATCGAGGGCTTCTCTCTTGGGCACTTCTCTGCGTTCAAACCGGCTCTTCTTTTTGGCCAGTTCCTTCATTTTTTTTTCTATCTCCGCCAGGTCATTAACAGAAATAGCGCGATCTCCGGGGTCCACATCGTAGTAGAAACCATTTTCAATCGGGGGACCTATGCCGAATTTTATACCCGGGTACAATTCCTCCAGGGCTTCAGCCATCAGGTGGGCAGTAGAGTGCCAAAAGGTCCTTTTGCCCTCGTCTTCCCGCCAGGTGAATAGCTTAATTGTAGCATCCTCCTCAATGGGTCGTTCCGGGTCCCACTCCTCCCCGTTAACCTCTGCAGAGATCACATTTTGGGCGAGTCCCTCACTGATACTGCGAGCGATGTCCATTGGGGTTACCCCCTTTTCGTACTTCTGCTCCCGTCCATCCGGGAAGGCAATCCTGATCATGTTGTAAATTTTGAGCTGATCTAAAACAGAAAAGTGCAAAGTTAGGCCTCAATAATTCCCTGTGCAAGCCTTTTTGTCAAATCATTGGCCGAGCAGCATACCTTCAGTCAAACCGGCCGATTGCGCATCTGTTTTTTCGAGATCAAAAGCGGAAATTCCCAACAATTGCCCCTCAGATTTGTAGTAATGGGGCAAAATGACACTCAATCACATTAAATATGCGAAAATACTTACTCATTGGCGGATCCCGCGGTATAGGTGCTGAAACAGCCAGGATACTCACACAGCAAGGGGATCAATTTTACATGATATCGCGTAATGAACCGTCTGAATCGAGCGGACTTATTGAACACTACAAAGCGGACATCCTGAAAGACGATCCAGGAAAAGCTTTTATGGCCGATGAACTGGACGGTTTGGTTTACTTTCCGGGAAGCATCAATCTAAAACCCTTTAGAAGTCTGGACTGGGAGGATTTCCAGAGCGATCTCGATATCAATCTGAGAGGCGCTGTAAAGTGTCTTAAAACATACTTCCCGGCACTGAGGAAGGGTCAAAACTCCTCGGTGGTGCTCTATTCCACCGTGGCTGTCGGTCAGGGTATGCCATTTCACGCCTCGGTAGCTGCCGCAAAAGGAGCCGTAGAAGGCCTCGTGAGATCTCTCGCTGCAGAGTGGGCACCGACCATTCGCGTCAATGCCATTGCCCCCTCTCTGACGGATACCGATTTGGCGGCCGGGCTGTTGGACTCGGACCAAAAGCGAGAAAACTCTAAAAAACGGCATCCACTCCGGGAAATTGGCAAGACCGAAGACATCGCACAAATGACCGCCTTTCTCCTCTCCGAAAAATCCGGTTGGATCAGCGGTCAGGTGATGGGCGTAGATGGTGGACTTTCAACCCTAAAAGTTTAATCGAGTCATGGAGTGTTTGTGGGGAATAGATTTTGGAGCGAGAAGGTCCGGCAAAACTGCAGTGGCCATTGCCATCGAGGGAAAAGTGCATTTTCACCAGGTAGAGAAGGGAATAGATACCGATGCCTGGATAGAAAATTTGATGGAAAAACACCCACCCACGGTGGTCGCCATTGACGCGCCTCTATCGCTGCCAGCGGGTTGGTGCGGTGGAATAGGAGACCTGTTTTACAGGCAATGCGATGAAGAATTGAAGGCCATGTCTCCCCTCTTTTTGGGTGGACTGACCGGCAGAGCCGTAAAGTTCAGCAGGAAAGCCAGAGTTGCGGGTATAGATATCATTGAAGCCTACCCAAAGGGCGTGGTGGCCAAACTCCTGAATTGCGAATATCCGGAAGTCGGTGAAGACCTCTCTCCCCTCATGAAACTACTACCCGAAGGCACTGATTTACAACTCACAGCACAACCTGCCAATGAACACCAATTGGATGCACTGATTTGTCTCGTCACCGCCTTCAGATTTGCTGCCGAAGAAGCCATGACATTCGGCAAATACGGCGAGGGACTCATCTATCTTTGATTCCTTACTCGTTGCGAACCGGGCCATTTTTCTCATTACTACCGCTCCTCCATATCAACACATACCAGTCCTAAAAGGCCGATAGCACAAATTCCCGTAAATATGTGCCCAAAATGGATGCGCTAGTCCTATCTTTGCCCTGCAAGCAACAGAAGAGCTTCCTTTGGGTGTGGCAACAAAGATAACAGAAGCTCTGCAGCGAAACTCAAGAGTCGATGCAATGGAAGAAAGAGGAAAATTTATTGCCCTCGAGGGAATTGATGGCAGCGGGAAGAGCAGCCAGGTAAAGGCGCTGACCCACAAAATGAAGGAGGCCGGACTCCCCGTATATCCTACTTTCGAGCCCACAGCCGGCCCGGTGGGTTCCCTGATCAGAAATATTTTTTCCGGCAGAATTGAAGCCGACCAGCGGACCATAGCAGGACTTTTTGTAGCCGACAGACTGGACCACCTGCTCAATAAAACAGACGGCATCATTCAAAAGATCAACAGCGGATGCCACGTCCTCACAGATCGCTATTTTTTCTCTTCCCTCGCTTACCAGGGAGCACATGTAGATATGGATTGGGTCATACAGGCCAACTCACAGAGTGTGAAACTCCTGAGACCGAACCTTCATATTTTCTTGGATCTTAAGCCGGAAAAAAGCATCGAGCGACTTAAGAGCGACAGGCGCTCCACAGATATGTACGAAAAATTGGAAACCCTTCAGAAAGTCAGGCAAAACTTTTTCACCGCTTTTGAAAAAATGCCCGGGGAAAATGTGGTCATCATCGATGGAGCCAGACCCTTTGAGGAAGTGTCGTTAGCCATTTGGGAGGAAGTTTCCCGGCTTTTTTAATGGTTTATTGTCAAAATTCCAGAAAGTCATCAATCAGCTTAGCGATGGTCTTGCGCACCTCTTCATCTGTCAATTGCCCACCTTCTACAAATTCAAACACCCTGCTGACAGGCAATTTCTCGGGAAAGACAATTACACCGAGGTAAGATAAAATATCACTGAGATGGTCAAGCCCCCTGAGATTCCCGGCTCTGCCACTGGCCACCCCGATCAAACAGGCCTTTTTGTGAAAAAATGACGCTTCGTACTTGCGCACCGATAGCGCATCGATAAAAACCTTTAGCACACCCGGAATGCTGCCATTGTACTCCGGTGCCAGGAAAATAAACCTTTCCTGAGGTACAAAAGACTGGTCCTGTATCTGTTTTACTTCAAGAGATTGACCTGCTTCTTCGTACATTTCAACAGACAACATGCTGCGATCAATTTCCAAAAGATCGACCAAATTGGCCTCCACCCCCTTTTTTTGAAGGTGATCCACCACAAAACGAGCCAGGACGGCCGTGTGACTCTCTGGCCTGTTGGTGCCTGACACCACTGTTATTGATTTATTCTCACTCATTTATTTACTTGTTTTAACAAACGCCCCGGTGGATACCAATTTAAACCACCGTTTTTAGCTGCAATAACTACTTCAACAACAAAAATGCCAATTGTTTTAACCTCCCAACAATAATTTGGAAGATGCAGCACCGGCTTAAACTTCTCAAAAAAAGTTGCAACAAGCCATTCCACTGCCTGTTGAAAATACAAGTAATTTCACAAAAAAATCGCTCTATGCTTTGCATAAAACACAGTAGCACAGACCCGTATTTCAACATAGCAACAGACGAATATATCTTTAAGCACATTGAGCAGGATTGCTTTATGCTGTGGCGGAATGACAATGCCATAATCGTCGGCAAGCACCAAAACACCCTGGCTGAGATCAATCTCGACTACGTCAGGGAAAAGGACATCAAGGTTGTCAGGCGGCTGTCCGGTGGCGGGGCGGTCTATCACGACCTTGGGAACCTCAATTTTACCTTTACCCGCAGTAGTGACAAGGAGGACCTCGTGGATTTCAGGCGTTTTACCGAACCCATTCTCGAAGTACTGCGCGGACTGGATATCAACGCCCGCTTCGAGGGCAGAAACGACCTGACCATCGATGGAAAGAAGTTTTCGGGAAATGCCATGCATGTGGTCAAAAACAAAAGCATGCATCACGGCACGCTCCTTTTTTCTTCAGAGATGAAGGACGTCTCAGATGCATTGAAAATCAACCCACTGAAATACAAGGGGCGCGGCACCAAATCGGTTCCCTCCCGCGTCACCAATATAAGCGACCACCTAAAAGTGCCCATCTCCCTGGATCAGTTTACCGATAAAATAATGAATCACATCCTGGAAACCAATCCCAAAGCCAGACTGTATGAGTTTTCAGAGGAAGAGCTGGAGGCCATACAATCGATCAGAGATAAAAAGTACGCCACCTGGGAATGGAATTTCGGACGATCGCCCGACTACAATTTCCAAAGGGGAGCCCGAACACCCGGTGGAATCATGGAGATCAACCTCGAAGTTCAAAAAGGAGTGATCCAACAGGCCAAAATAACAGGGGACTTTTTTCACATTAGGGATATCGCTCCCATTGAAGCTGCTCTGGTTGGTACTGAGCACGACGAAACGGCAATAAAGGCGGTTTTCGATCGCTTCGATTTGTCCCTCTATTTTAAAGACATCACATCGGAAGATATTTTGGAAATTATGTTTTGAAGGTGATACCCTTCTCAATTAAACTGAAAAGCCGCAGAAACTGTACAATGATGCGATACACCTCACACTGATTACCTCCAGAGAAAAAGCATATGGGGCACTCTCATTTCAACACTCACCCTGGATTATCACCGGTTCAAAAGCTCAATAAACTTCCACGAGCTTTCAAAATCGCGCTCAGGAGGTTTTTCAAGCAACAGTGCTCTTAGCAGTTCAATGGGCATTCCATTTTCCCGTAATATCCGGTCGTGAAAAGTTTTTTCTTCCATGCGCCCGGACTCAACCAATTCTTCGCGCAAGGCCATCATTTGAAGGCCGCCTACCATGTAGGAAATCTGATAAAGCGGTCCCCAGGCACCCTCGAACGACCGCCTGACTTCCGCCTCGGCATTGGCCCTTTCGTGACCCACTTTTTCAACCAAAAAGTCAATGCACTCCTGAGGACTCATTTCGCCTAGGTGGTATTTCAGGGAAAAAATAATCCGCGCATTGCGGTGGATTCTCCAGAACAACATACCGATCTCATCCTCTGCATTTCGGGCAAAATCCTTTTCCCAAAGGAGCATTTCCCAGTACAAGGCCCAGCCCTCTATCCAAAAGGGGGTCATAAATGGCCTTCGATGGGTCTGGTATCGGGAGTTCATAAACTGCTGCAAATGGTGACCGGGTATCAACTCGTGATGCACCACTGCACGGGAAAAATGAGGATTGTTTCCACGTAGGCTCATCATTTTCAGATCGTGCTCCATGGTGCTGGTCGGAAAAGCTACCTGCACCTGTTCCCCACCGAGAAAAAAGGGCGCAATCCGCTGCATTTCCGGACTGAGCATCCGCATTCTCCAGGTCTCTTTGGCCAGTTCCGGTACTGTCAAAAGGTTCCGCTCCTCCAGAAATTCAATGGCTTCTTCGGCGAAGTAATTGATCAGAGCGGGTTGCTCACCCGGCGCTACCGAAGTCGTTTTAACGTACTCTATGGCATCCATGTAGTCCTCGTAACCCAGTTTGGCAGCAGAGGCACTCAACTGCTCCTGACACCACTCAAATTCCCTCCGGGCCATTTCGATCAGTTCCCGGGCAGTATAGGGGATCATTTCCGAGTGAATCTCCCGCTCAAGTGCTTCCGCACCCAGTGGGCGACCAAAAATGCCACTTCCGTCGTCAGTATCCACGCTCTCGTCATAATGCCCCTTCAATGCGGTGGCATAATTTGTCAATTTATCGGACAGTTTTTCCCAGGGTGCGGCCACCCACCAACTAAAGTCGGGATGGTAGAGGTCATAAAAATCAAAAGCCCACTCAAGGTTTTCCCGGAGATCATCCACCACATCAGACGCCCGGGAGGCCTGTTGCCAGGTTTTAAATTTATCTTTGGAGTCGATCTTATCTATTCGCTTTTTCACCTCCATTCCGGCCTCGTGAAAAGCATCGGCCACCGCCCTGCTGTTGGGAGAATTTCCCCGCCGACGATCCCGGATAAAGTTTTTCAGGGACCCGGCAAAGTCAATTACCTCAATCACTTCTCCGGTCCCCTCACGCGCCAACTGCAGATCAAACTGCCTCTTCTCCAGGTGATTTCTGAACAAATGATAATCAATCTTATCACTCAATCCCATTCCCTCGTAATCTATACCATCCAATCTCTCCTTCCAGGCTCCTGCCAGTTGCCACATCCTATCGTAATACTCCTCACTGTACCTGAGCGTGTATTTTCGGTCCAGTGCACCCCGGTCGGCGATGTACACCCGCATGAGGTCGGGCAATTCTCCACCACTATCCTTTTTCGCATCAAGCCCCACAGCCGAACTGCCCATCACCATCAAAAGCATCACAAACACCGAACTCAAAATACACTTTCCCATAAAATATTTTAGGCAAAAATATGGAATTCAGAGGAAAGGGGGGCAAAAAAAATGCCCCGATAAAGGTCGAGGCGGCCTGGTGTTTTCACAACAGAATAATCTTTATTGTGAATTACTTCAGAATTGTGTTGCAAATTTACTAACTTTACATTAACTAAACAAAATTAACTATGAAAAAAGTACTTGGACTGGATTTGGGAACCACTTCAATTGGCTGGGCACTCGTCCATGAGGCAACTTCAGAAAGCGAAAAATCAGAGATTCTGAAAATGGGGGTTCGTGTGATTCCCCTTACAACTGATGAACAGAACAATTTTGAAGCAGGTAGATCAATAACTACGAACGCTGAACGGACACTCAAGCGAGGCGCGAGGAGAAATTTGCAGCGCTACAAATTGCGACGGAAAAACTTAATCTCTGCATTAATAAAGAATGGCATTATTCATAACAACACCATAGTAGCTGAAGAGGGCAAGGGCAGCACACACAGCTTATTGGAGCTGAGAGCCAAAGCCGCTGAGGAAAAAATTCCTCTCGAAGATTTTGGGAGGGTTCTACTTTCGATAAACAAAAAACGGGGCTATAAAAGCAATCGCAAAGCCAATACTGAGGAAGAGGGCGAGGTAGTAGATTCTATGGGGATTGCTAAATTGCTTAATAAAAACAACTGGACTCCAGGGCAATTTGTCCATCACAGGTTGGAGGAAGGAAAAGGCTCAATACCGGAATTCTACAGATCTGATTTGAGAAACGAATTTGACAGAATCTGGAGAAATCAATCAACAAAATATCCACAAATCTTTACTGACCCACATCGAAAAGATCTGGAGGGAAAGAATAAAAAAGATACCGTTGACTACTTCCGGAGGAAAATGAGCATTACAAGAGCAGAATTTAAAGGGAAAAGACAGGAAAAACTCGCTGAACTATATAAGTGGCGAGCCAAAGCAGCCATAGAGGCCATAGAACCAGACATCGCAGCGGAGGTTTTGGTAGAATTAAACAATCAGATTAACTCATCCAGTGACTACCTGGGACAAATAGGTGATAGAAGTAAAATACTGGCTTTCAATAATTATACTGTTGGTCAATACCTTCATAAACAGATTAAAAGCAATCCAAATACTCGTTTAAAAAATCAGGTCTTTTACAGACAGGACTACGAAGATGAATTTGATAAAATATGGGATACCCAGGCAAAATATTATCCGCAACAGTTGACGGATGAACTAAGGGAAGAAATCAAAGATGTAGTCATTTTCTATCAAAGACCGCTGAAGTCACAAAAAGGACTTATCAGTTTGTGCGAGTTTGAGAGTGAGGAAAAAGAGATCAATGTCAATGGAAAAACCAAAAAGCAGCGAATGGGACCGCGGGTAGCTCCAAAATCTTCCCCGGTTTTTCAAGAGTTCAAAGTGTGGCAAGTCCTTAACAATGTTGAGATTATGGTTGAGGGCGACAGTCCCAGACGACTCACATTAGAAGAGAAAGAGAAACTTTACGATGC
>REEO01000072.1 GCA_007695035.1 Saprospirales bacterium
TGCCGCTGCCGTCCTCAACTGTCAAAACCACTGGGTTGGGTCCTATATCATCGCAGTCGAAAGTCGTATTGTCCAAACTCAAACTCACACTGCCGCAGTTGTCTGAAGACCCATTGTCCACTTCTGAAGGACTGATGCTCGCCATCCCGTCGGAATCTAATTGCACCGTGATATCCTGGCATTCCGCGATCGGGGCTACGGTATCCATCACAGTGACTGTGCTTATACAATTGTCTTGTTGAGATCCTGAGAGGTTGGAGACCTCCACATGAATTAGAGAATCCCCTACAGATTGGCAATCAAAAAACAGCGTGTCCTGGCCAGTGTGGGCAATGTTCCAATTGCTGCAAGACGCATCTACATCATAAAGGTCCGCCATCAGTACTATTGCAGTATTCTCTGAATTTAAAATCGCGTCCGCATCGATGCAGGTAATTTGCAGGGTTACACCGGGACTTTGGAATTCATATGCACCAATATCGACGATGGCAGAGTCGGCATTGGTAGAATTGAAAAACCGTTGATCTCCCCCCAGATCCAGCGTATCCGATGCCGGGACCAGGGTGTTGTCCCCAGCATCAATGGCTTCTGAGCATTCAGTCAGCATAAAGTTACCTGAGGTGTCCGGTGCATTCGTGGCCTGGATTCCATCTTCGAAAAGTGGATTGACATCCAGGTTGTCGCCTTCATCCACTCCAAGATCATCATCCCAGTCCGGTCCACTGCCACCAGAATTTTGAATGATGGAATACCAAAATGCAGCAGAACTGGTGCTGTCGTTAAATACAGCAGCCGAAACCGTACTTGTATCACCATCAGCTGCATTACTCCAAATTATGGAATTTTTAATCTCCGGGGAGGAATCGTCCTCATTGTAAAATGCACTACCGTCCTGAGAGGCATGATTGGCTGCAAAAGTGGAATTTATTACTTGGGGTGAAGAATTTTCGTTGTAAATCCCGGCTCCGTATTCAGCAAAATTTCCAGTGAACCCGGTATTTACTATCACAGGGGTGGACTTGTTCGCATTGTAAATGGCACCTCCTTTTTCCTCGACCTTATTTCCTCTAAAACCTGCCCTGCTGATTACCGGGCTGGACCCGGCATTGTACATTCCCGCTCCCAGAACTGCCTCATTGTCGTAAAATGCAGTATTGTAAAACTCCGGATTACCCCCCTCATTTAATATTCCTCCACCTGCATTATTGGTGTTGTTATTGAAAATGCTTCCATTTTTAAAGAAAAAATTGGAATTGAGCGCATACATTCCGCCTCCTGCAGTGGAAGCAAAATTGTTGTCGATTTTTACCTGTGAAAATTGAGTCTGGCTATTGATAAGATACACTGCACCACCAAATCCGGCCGCATTCCAGCGCAAGCTGCAATTCGCTACAGTGGGAGCCCCATTGTTTACATAGAGGCCCCCTCCCCTGAAATTGGGATTAGGAACTGCTCCACCCCCATTCGCAAAACCATTTTGAATAAAAAAGCCATCCAGTATCGCAGTGGAATCAACTCCGGTTCCATTTACAACGGTAAAGCTGTTGTCCCCTGCTACTCCGGGGTCTCCAATGTTTCCGTCCAGTATGGTTTCATTTTCTACCCAATCTCTGTCAGAAAGACTGCTGCCTCCACTCAGGAATCCCCCATACAATTCGACATCTCTGCACAATTGAAAAGATGCATTTCTGTCGCCGGCGCTTACATTTTGACCGTCATCAGGCAGATAATTCCCCTCTGCTACCCATATTTGGACTACAACTTCGCAATTGCAGGCAACATCCAAAGCATCCTGGAGACTTTCAAATGCATTATCCCAATCCAGACCATTATTCTGACCTGAAGCCTCATGATCCACATATAAAATAGACTCGTTTACGAAAAAAGTGATTTCAATGGTGTCGTTATTGGGATTTTGATCGGTCATGCCATTTGGAGAAGAAGAAAAAACAGTCAGTGTATTTTGTCCGGGATTGGCTGTCAGTTCAGGCAGGTCAATGGAGATGGTTTGCAGGGGAGCCACAGAACCGGTCCATAGAGTGCTGTCAAAAGGTTCGTTGTTTAGAGCGTAGTGGAAATAGGCATCTTCAATAATCTCCAATCCAAGGTTTTTTAATACAATTTCCGGGATGAAAGTCAAACCGCATATTTGAGATGTAGGATGAAGAAATTCCACCGGGGCAATATCGTAATCTTCCAATCCGGTCAAACTGCCTCCAGTGACAACCAGAGTGAAATTTTGCTGACCTCCAGTGAGAGAACCCTTGTGATCAACCTTGACCGTATAAACATCATTTGAGTCCGGTTCTTCAATAAATACCATTTCGACATTGTCTCTGAAATTGTCTCCTGTTGTAGCTGCATCAGAGGGGTTTCCTGGGTCCAGAATGTAAGGGAAATAAAAAGAGCTGTCTGCATCAAAAATGCGCAAATCAAGGTCATTCACCAGAATTGTATCCGTTGGATTGAGGGAAGCAGGTGGAATTGGACCCGGCAGATCAGTCCAAACGATGGTTGCCTTTAATGGTTCGTCCCCGGAGGATTCAAATTGAAGAGAAATTTGCTCATTGGAATCTAAAGTGGTCTCGTAAATCAGTGCATTATCGGCATCCGCGTTACGAGAAATCACTTCTGCGGCTTTTTCGGTATCCATCAATCCCCAGCCAAATTCATAATCCGGCCCCTGATTCCCGCTGATCATATCATCTGCTGTATGAATTATCAACCCCTTAATGGTTGCGGCCAACATCCTCTCGCCGGGATGCAAATTGTCGTAATGCTCCATTAAGATACCGACAGAACCACTGACCATGGGACCGGACATGGAGGTTCCACCCATGTTTGAATAAGCTGAGTCAGAAGAACCGGTCGCAGAATAAACACTGCTTCCCTTGGCTACCACATCGGGTTTAATCCGGCCGTCATGCGTCGGTCCCCAACCACTGAATCCAGTCATATTCCCGGATGCATTAACTGCGCCTACAGAGATGTTATTTTTGGAAACTGCCGTGTGAGAAATACTTGTATATCCATCATCTCCCCCATCTATATCTCTCACAGTAGTGCTGAATACCCAATCCGAGGAGTCAGAGTCAAAATAAAAGTGACCGGTGCCCGGGGGTGGTCCCATTCCCCTGTCGTTTCCCGCAGATTTAACTATCAGGTAATAGGGTTGTGAGTGTGCAATCTGGTCCCATTCCTGGGCTTTGGAATCATAAAACCCAAATTTGTAATCCTCCGTTTCACTGATACCGGGGTCCCCAAACCAATGCCACGCTGAGCTATCAGACCAGGAACCAAACCCCCAACCGACAGCAATTCCATATGAATGTTGTGAAACTTGAAGTCCCTGGCTCGCCGCCTGAAGCATTTCGGAATTATCATTGTTCCAATCGTAGCTATGAAGATCAGCCCCCCAGGACATTCCCCTGGCCGAGGAGTCAATACCGGCAGCTACCATTGTACCCGCAACATGGGTAGCGTGATTAGATATCTGGGTAGCTCCGTCTTTTTGCTCTGATCTACCCTCGAATTCAATGTGAGAGTTCCTTACGGCACCGCCATCCCATATTCCGAGTAGCTGACCCTCACCGCTCAAGTCCAATCCGGCAGAACCACCTGAATACAACTCATTAGTATTAATCAGCTCTGCACCACCGGCATTGTGGGTGATGAAGTACACAGGTCTTCCATTTTCAAATCGCATCAATTCGCTGATGGTGCCGTCTTCCATTTTCAATCTTACCGGCAAATTGAGTTTTTCAGCAAGATCTAAGGCCTCTGCTTTATCCCTTTGAAAAATCTTTTCGAGCGAGTCCGCAGAGATAGTCGGAGTAAATTGCTCAATCTGTGAATGTCCCTGTGATCCCAAAAAAATCACAAGAAACAATGAGAGCAATAGTGTGTGGGTAAGTTTAGTAATATACATTATTTGGTTGTTTTTGTAAATCAAGCGAGTTCAGGTGTGTGTTTTACTGCGGAGACAAAATACATTCCAATCTCTCCTTTGTTTTTAGCGTGGATTTTTCCTCGGTACTCACATTCGAATTCCCCATTGATTTTTTGATAGGTACTTTCAGATACATTCACCATACCAGGTTTACCGGAGGATTCCATTCTGGCAGCGGTATTGACCGTGTCGCCCCAGATATCGTACTGGAATTTGTTTTTCCCCACTATACCGGCCACCACAGGACCGGTGTTAATTCCAACTCTAACCCCCATGGCGGGAAGGCCTTTATCCTTTCGGCCTTCAAAATACTGCACCATGGCTTCCTGCATTTCGATAGCAGCGCGGACTACATCCACTGCATGGGTTTCATTGGGCGAGGGAAGGCCCCCGGCTGCCATATAGGCATCCCCAATGGTCTTGATTTTTTCCACTCCGTGCCTGTTGACAATGTCGTCAAAAATACTGAAGCATTCGTGGATTACTTCCACCACCTCCCCGGGCTCCATTTTCTCGGAGAACTTTGTAAAACCCACAAAGTCAGTGAAAAGCACGGAAACCTCATCGAAGTACCGGCTTTCTGCGTATCCGTGTGCTTTTAATTCATCTGCCGTTTCTTTGGGTAAAATATTGAGCAATAAGCCATCACTGCGTTCCTTTTCCTTGCCGATTCGCCTCCTCTGGACGAGAAAAACACCGGCCAAAAGCGACATTAAAAGGAGACCCCCGATGAAGGCATTCAACTGCAGATTTTTCCGTCTGATCTGTTCGCGATTTACAGCTCTGATTTTGTCTTGCTCAGCTTCGGCCAGAGCTTCTCTTTTTTCCATTTCATAGTTAAAGTGCTGGCGCATTACCTCCCTTTGATTCTCTCTGTTGAGAATACTGTCACGCATGGCGATATACAACTCGTACATTTCGAGAGCTTCGGCACTTCTGCCCGCCTCCCGGTAAACAGTGTACAACGACTCGGCTGCATTTCTAATATCCCGAATCACACCTGTAGCCTCAGCCAGTCTCAATCCCTCTCGCCCACTTTCGATTGCAAGCCCATGCTGTTGTGTCTTAGAATAAACCCTGGAAAGGTTGGTCAGTGATGTAGAAATTTCCTTTTGGTCACCGACATCTTCCGCATATCCTTTCGCCCTTTCAATATGCACAAGGGCATTGTCATAATCGCCCTTCAATTTATAGATCAGACCGATGTTATTCAGTGTCAAAGCCATTGCGTGTTGGTCATTGAACTCCTCATCCAATCTGAGCACTTCAAAGTTCTTTTCTTGGGCTTCTTCCAATTTTCCCATATTTTCATAAACCAATGCCAGGTTGGCCAACATGCTGGCCATTCCCCTTTTGTGCTCAAGGTCCTCTAAAATTCCAAGGCATCTCGAGAAAAACTCCATGGCCTGCGGATCGTCGCCCTGATCGAAGTAAATTACGCCAATGTTGTTTAATGTGCTGGCCATTCCAAGTTCATCACCCAGACTCTCCTGGATTCGAAGTGTCCGGGTAAAATAATCTATTGCCTGGTCATACTGAGCCTGAACTACATACACATTTCCAATGTTGTTGAGCACCCGGGTCATTCCATGCTCATATTCCAATTCTTCAAAGATCTCTAAAGCCTCGTAATACTTCACCATGGCTTCCGTGTAGTCACCCAGGTTAAAGTTTGCAATACCAATCAACATAAGTGCTCTTGCTTTTTGAAGTTCCATGCCTTTTTCATCAGCAAATTGAAACTTTATTTCTGCAAGCTGTGCTGCACTGTCCGGATCTACACTCAACAAACCATCTCTAGCCATATCGTGTAGTGCATTCAATCGCACTGAATCGGTCATTTCACTGTTTTGCCATACATTCCAAAGTGAATCGGTATCCACTTGTGCACTTAAATCCGTCCAAAAGAAGGCAATTGCAAAAACCGCAACAACCAGGGGCTGAAAAGTTATTTTGTAAAGCTGCATGACACCATCTTTATTTGAAGTTTGTTATAAATTATTCTATCCTCATTAAGTTGATAACCTGGTTCCAATCGCTGGTCTCCAAAAGGAGATAGAGCGCACCGCTGAATTCTCCATCCAATTTTAAATCGTAGCGATTCAATCCCTCAACTGCATGAAACCGCGTATCGTAAATTACTGCACCTGCTGCATCAAAAACCCGGATGTTAACCGACTGATTCTCTGGCATTTCAAAATTAACAACTGCCAAATCTCTGAATGGATTGGGAGAGACATCAATAATCCCGGGCACGGAGACACCTTCTGATGATCTCCAATCAGAAACTATGGGAATTTTTGGATGGTCAGGCCCTGTGGCGAATGTCATCAAACCTTGCGGGGAGGTGATCAAGCCAAAATGGTCTTTTACGGAAATCGATGGGTTTGACTTGCTGAATCTGAGACTGAAGAGCTGTTTCTCATTTGATAAATCTACCGATTCGGCATTGTACCAAATAGCCCTGATGACTCCATTTTCCTGATCAAAATGGAAAAGTTCATCGCGCATATCCGGCATCTTACTCCCTTTGACTTCCACTCCTTCAAAGTTCAATGAGCCTGGATCGAAGCTAAACTCCATTTGATAACCTCTCATGGATTTTTCAACAGATCCAGAAACCACTACTTCAATATGCCCTTCATTTTCATGATTTTTAACATCCAGTGTAAGTTCCAAAGGATTGGCCGCAGCGAGCCTGATTCCGCTAAACGCTGTACCGCTCACATCTCCTCTTTTTATGGCTACAAAATCCTGGTCTGCCTTGTTTCCACTAACTGATTGAAAGGCTAAATTTTCAGGCCAATTGTTGATAAAAGGGTTCTGCGGATTACTGAATTGGTAATCAGCGGGTATAAAAATCATAGGTGAAATGTTGGGTTCTGCATTGTTTATTCCCAGGATTATGGACTGCATTATCACCAGGTCAATGGTACTGTTACTGCCGGAACCATTTACATCGGCAGCGATTATCCGGTACGGACTGTCAAAGGTTTCAATTTGCAATATATGGCGCTGAGTCATCACCAGATCGACCACCGAAATGCCGGTCGGCCAACTGATGTCTTTTTCAGGACTAATGATCAAATTTATAGAGCCGGGCACCGCAAATTGGTAATCTCCATCCACATCGGTAAAATGACTTTCTGACAATCCACTGCTGAGCACCAGTTCTACATCGCTCATACCTACATTGTTCCAGGAGCTTACATTGCCTGAAATGCTGTACAGGGAAGTATCGACAAGCTGCACAGAAACAAGGGTTACACAGCTACTGCTGTTGCCATTAACATCCAATGCAGTAAAAATTACCGATGTCTCTCCAGATGGATAAAAGCCACTAGCATCCGCACCACCTGAATTCCAGTTGTTGGAAATTTGGTCGATGCCGCAGTTGTCATGGGCAGTTGCAAGGCTCAGGTCAACCTGTGCATTAGAAGAACCCAGGGGTATTTGAACCGCTTTATCATCCGGGCACACAATGGTGGGGTCTTCATGGTCTTGAACTTCGACAATTTGTTCGCAAGATACTTCAATACCGCTTCCGGTGGATGCCGTATGGGTTACCGTGTGCGTACCGGGGAGCAGTACTGCAGGAACATCGCTTTCCACTGTAGCAGATTGACATACGGTAAAGACCTCAGCCTCGCCCACATCCGGATTAACGACTTCACAAATTCCCGGCTCCGTGATGAAAACCAGACTTTCAGGACAAACTATACTAATCGGATAGTTGTCAATCACTTCAACTTCCTGTACACAGGTCAATTCTGTTCCATTGGGGAGAGTAGCGGTGTGTGTTACTGCGGTAATACCCGCCTCAAATACACCAGGTGCATCGTTTCCTATTGAAATATCTCCACAGAGTGGCATTAGAACCGGAGTTCCCAAATCGAGGTCTTCTAGCTCGCAATCTCCGCCAATGAGCACTTTGGTTATATCATCAGGACAATTTATTTCAACTGCGTCCATCCAGGTAATGGTAACCTGCTGCTCACAATTAGCCTCCAAATCATTGTCTGAAGTAGCGGTGTAAGTTACAATGGTGGTGCCCACAGAGAAAATTTCCGGGGCATCGCTTTCTATTTCGACCTCACCGCACAGTGAAGTAGCAGTAGCATCTCCGGTTTCGACCCCGGAAGCCACACACTGCCCGGAATCAACCTGCACTGTCAGGTCATCGGGACAGTCAATTGAGGGTGGATTTGCATCATGAACTTCAACGATTTGTTCGCATTGGGCAGTCTGGCCATTGTCTGCCTCAGCAGTGTGCACAATAGTATTCAGTCCAATCTCCAGTGAAGTTGGAATATCCACACTGACTAGCACATTGCCACAAGTCGAAGATGCCCAAGCCTCACCGGGTAAAATTCCTGTAGCCAAGCACGCATCGGGGTCGGTGTCCACGGCAATATCATCCGGACAGGTCAATTCGGGCACTTCCACATCCAAGACTTCAACTGAGGAAACACAGCTGTCCGCCGGTTGTCCGTTTTGGCTAAGTACGAAACTAACCTCAGTAGTTCCGAGGGGGTAAACTCCGCTTGCATCCTCAGCTCCACTGTTGAAATCGTTGACGATTACTACCCCATCACATCCTTGCGTAAAGCTTGCTTCAAATTCTACAAATTTGTAACAATCTCCCTCCTGCGCATTTACAGAAACGGGTTCAGGGCATTGGATGGAGGCGTCCTGACCAAAGTTTTCTACCTTTAGGATGAAGGTGCAAGTAATACTGTTTCCGGCTTCATCGATTGCCACTGCAAAAACGGTAATCTCTTCTACGATTACAGTCAGACCCTGTGAAGGAATTTGATTGATGGAGATATTTGGTATCGCACTGCAATTGTCATCAACTGTCACCTGCGCTCTCAGGTCCGGCATGGTTACACTGCAATGCTCATCTGCATCAATCACCACCGTGTCGGGACATGCAATGGTGGGAGGAGTCAGGTCCACCACGGTCAACAATTGCTGGTGGTCTATTTCATTTCCGCAATGGTCTGCTGCCGACCAACTTCGACTAAGTGTATATGAGCCGGCAATCGTATCACCCAATACCTCCTCCTCAAACTCAATATTGACTTCGCTGCACAGGTCTTCTGCCTCTAATGTGACAGGAGCTGGAATCTGGTCGCATTCAACCGTAGTATCCTGTGGTAGAGGATGGGTTAACCAAACAGGAGGAGTATTATCTACGAAAACTATGGTTTGGCTATGGCTCAAATCTTCGAATATCCAGGTAAATACAAGGGTCTCAATGCCCATGCATCCCATTGTGGTATCAGCGGACGGATAAACAGAAAGTGTATCGCAAAAATCTGATAATGTGAGCGATATGATTTCGGCCCCCAACGCACAACTCAGTGTATCATCCGTCGGTAAGGGATCCTGCCATGAAAATACACTTTCATTTATCGCGCTAACCGCAACCGAGCACTGCGCTGACCAACCTGTGGTGTCACTGACATTTACCACAGCGTTGACACTGACACCTGCACCAATCATAGAGTCTTGTGGGATATTCTGCACAATGGTAAATGCATCCCCGGTCAGACAATTGTCTGATACTGTCGCTATCGAGGTCAAATCGCCAACTTCCGCCAGACACTGGGGCCCCACTTCTCTTACTATGTTTTCCGTTTGGCAATTCAATACCGGATCGAAAGGGTGCACCACTACAATGTTAATTTGACAACTGTCTTCCCATTGTCCGTTATCGGATGTGACCAGATTAACACTGAACTCATCACCCGGACTCAGGTTAAAACCTGCCGCGGGACTCTGCGAAACCGCAAAATCTCCAGGAGCCAAACAATTGTCACTCACAAATGCATAGCCGGTATAGTCTCCCAGGCTTGCATTACAATCGATATCCACCTGAACAGTGTCAGAATCAATCAGACAAGTGAGTTGAGGTTCCAGGGTATCGACTGCCATGACTGGAATCTCACAGCTTCCACTCCATCCGTTTTCATTGCTGACAGAAAGGGTAACTGTCAGTTCATCTCCTGCTGAAATGACAAAATCTGCAGCTATATCCTGGACTGTGGTAAATGAAGTAACACAATTGTCCTCAGGATTAGCCAGTGATGTCAGATCACCAACCTCTTCCTGACAATTTCCATCCACATACCTCACAATCAGATCTTCATCACATTGGAGTGTAGGAGAAATGGTATCTACCGCAACAATGAAGAAAGAGCAAGTTGCACTGTTGTCGCTTTGATCAAACACCGTAATGGTGACTTCCGTTGTATCATCTGCTGTCATTGAAAAACCAGCAGATGGCATTTGGACTATTTGCGAAATTCCACAGTTGTCGTTGGCATCAACCTCACCGGTATAATCATCAAGAAAGCCGTTACAATCCTCATTTACATAAACCACTCCATCCTCAGGACAACTAACAGTGGGTGGAATCGTATCTTTTAACGTCAACTCAAATGAACAGGAAGCCGTATTACCCGCCGGGTCTTCAGCGGAAACAAGCTGCGTATAGACTCCCGGATTCAAAAGCTGACCCCAGTAAGGCAGCTGAGAAAATTCCAGTGGGCAGGGGCTGTCGTTTGAAGTTGCTGATTCATAATTAAGATTGACGATAGCGCATCCACTTTCTACGTAAATCGTGTCTGGAGCCGGGCAATCCAGGTTAAAAGGCGGACATCCCTCTACTGTAACCACAGCAGAGCAAGTTACAGCATTGTCGCTAGGGTCCTGCACAGTGAGTTCAACTGTGTTTTCACCCAAATCCTGCAAGAAAAAAGTATCTTTATCAACTGCTGAAGTGGCTATGCCGCAGGCATCAAATGAGTCACTGCCAACTAGCGTATCCGGGTCCAAAATCACGAATGCATCGCCGGGTTCAATTTCAATGGTTACATCTTCACACTCTACGAAAGGAGCGATGGTATCCAACACTTCAACAATTGAGTTGCAATGTCCTACAGTACCATCACCGTCGAGAAATGAGAGGGTTATTACAGGGAATTCTCCCACATCCATACAGCTGAAATCCGACTTGTCAAGTTGAGAATCAATAATACTACAACTCAATATTGAATGGTCATCCACTTCTTCGGGCTGGATGGATGCATTGCCCAATGAATCCAGATAAACTGTGAGGTTTTTGCACTGCGCCATGGTGACAATTTCATCGACTATTGTGATCTCGCTTGAGCAAGAATCCTTTTTGCCGGTAATATCAACTGCAAAAAACTGAACCGTGTTGGGGCCAACTTCAGGGCAGCCAAGAGAATTCATATCAATCCAAACAGAGTCTATGGCACAATTTGAGCCAATCACCTCTCCTATGTCACCGGGCTCTATAATCGCCATGTCGGTATCCACCAGTACTATACTGGTATCCCGACAATCTACCTGTGGAGTAAATGGATTTATGACCTCGACCTCTGCTGAGCAAATAGTGGTGTTGTTGTTGATGTCGGTAACCACAAATTCAAAGATGTTAGTACCCACATCACTACAGCTAAATTCGCTATTATTCACATAAAGGGTGTCAAAGGCGCAGTTGCTGGAAGCAAAATAATTGAAATCTCCCACCTCCAATGTGGCTATCCCATTCGCATCCAAATCTATGGTGGCATCACTACAAGTCACCACAGGATCAATGGTGTCAGAAACTGTGAGTTCGAACTGACAACTGTCCATTCTGAGACTTGCACTATCCGTACCAACCATAGAAACTATGTAAGTTCCGGTATTTGAGCAATCAAAACTAAGAGAATCAAAACCAGACCAGCTAATTCCCAGGGTTCCACAACTCTCGGCATCCGGGACCAACTGGTCATCAGTCAATTCTTTTTCTCCTACTTCATCCAGGAAAACCGAAATATCGTCGCAATTTAAGTCGGGGAACTCCGCCTCTCCCTGGAATTCATAAGCCCCCATATCCACCACTGCTGAGTCTATGTCAGTTGAGTTGAATAAGCGTGGATCACTGCCTATATCTTCAGAAACCAAATTTTGAACAGCAGAATTGAGGCCCCGGTCCAAGGCGGGAGAGCAGGAAGTGAGATTCAAATCTCCAGAGGCTGAGGGAAAGGCACTGAAATCAACATTCCCAACGAAAAGCGGATCAACATCCAGATTGCCGCCCCCATCTGAGGCGACTGGGAGGTTCCAATGTGTGCCACTGCCTCCTGAGCCGGAAATAAGGCTGTGAGAGATTGAAAGTCCGGTGCCCAGATCAGAAATAGAGGCCGAAAGGCTTTCGGTATCGGAATCTGCTGAATTATTCCAAATAATGGAGTTGAATATTGACAAATTGCCCTGTTGGGAGTAAACTGCACCTCCCTCATTATCTGATTTGTTGCCTGAGAAAGTGGCATTGATTAGTGAAACCTCCGATTGCCCATCGAGGAACAATCCACCACCCTGGAATTCGGAGTAGTTTGCTGTTACTACCATATTGACAAGGTCCACCTCGGATTCAAAAATTGAAATTCCGGCACCACTGTGCACAGACGTATTGTCTTCAACATAAAGATTGCGGCCAACCACTAAACTGTTGTCAATGTAAAGACCTCCGCCTGAATTGTGCGGACCTACCACCATTCCCAGATATCCATCGGCATTCCCCTTCGTAATAAAGAGTCCGTCAAGAAGCACCTCAGATTGAGCATCCTCGATCACAACCACTGTATGGCTGTTTCCGTCCAGAGTGCCCGATTCATTTATATCCCCGCTCAAAATAGTGCGATTTAGGTACCAGTTTCTCTCCTCTACCGATTCCTCATCTCCTTGAAATCCACCGTAAACGGAAATTCCCGAAGGAATCACGAAAGAGGAATCCCGGTCCATTGTATCAGTCGTGGGATAATAAGTTCCTTCTGCAATCCAAATTTGAGTTACCTCCGGGCAAACCAAATCAAGGGCATCCTGGAGATCTGTAAATGCATTGACCCAATCGGAACCATTGTTGACACCCTGGGCCTGGTGATTCACGTAGATAATCTCACCTTCCGGGCAACAATTTTCTTCCGGTGTCCCCTGGAATTCGTATGCACCCATGTCCACATTACTGTTGGCGGGCCTGATATTGCCCAAAAGGTCAACATCCGGGGCGAATTCAGAGGTGCCAGCATTGATTGCAGGTGAACAGCCGGTGAGACTAAAGTCAAGGGCATCGGGATCAGAGAAAAAAGGATTGGCATTGAAATTTCCGATGCCCGGATAAACTCCAACGGGTAATTGAATGAGAGAAAAATCAGCAGTGAGAGCAGATCCCAGGTTAAATATGGATCCCTGATTTTCCCAAAAAATAGAATTCCTGAAGTGTGAAAGCGAATTGTCATTGTAAACCGCGCTTCCTTCCTCCTCTGCCATATTCTGAGTAACGGTGGTATTTAAAAATATACGATTGCGCTGATTTTCGAGATAAAGACCTCCTCCATTTTCCCCTGCACTGTTTCCTGCAATGAGTAAATTGGACCAGATGACAGTATCCTGTCCTTCAAAACTAATATCTGCCAAACCACCACCATTCTCCAGTGCCGTATTGTTCAAAATTTCAATTTGATAAAGCGATGGTGATGCCGATCCGGTAATTAACATTCCGGCTCCTGTCTCCGCGGTATTTTCCTCTATCCTAAGATTTATTAAAGTGGGGTCAGAGCCGATAATGTAAACACCTGCTCCTGCCCTGAGTGGGCTGAGCGGTGATCCATTCATTCCATCTGCATTTCCGTCTCTTATTGTCACCCCATCCAACACTGCGGAAGAATCGGCGTCGAATGCAGCGACCACGGAGTATGAATTCCCTTCTGAGTCACCGGATCGATTTATATCTCCGCTTATGGTCGTGTGAAACTCCCTCCAATCTCGATCTGTGAGATCAGGGGAACCCTCACCCGGAAATCCACCAAGAATATTCAAGCTGTTGCGCAGGAATACGGCACCCTCCCTGTCTGTGGGATCATCGGTGGGATAATATGTTCCCTCCGCAATGAAAATAAAAAAGGTGCTGTCACAATCTAATGCCAGGAAAAGTGCATCAAATAATTCAGTAAATGCAGTCTCCCAACTTTGACCGGTACCTACACTATCGGTGCGATTGGCATCCACAAAAATGGTATTGGTTGCATCAAATTGACAGGACTGTCTTTCGTAGGCTCCAATATCCACACCGAACAGACTGGTTCTAGCATTGCCAATAATATCAGTTTCAATATCCTCGGGTACATCGTCGTCATTCCCGGAGTCGATAGCGCTGGAATTTCCTGCCAAACGAAAATTTCCTCCTTCACTGGGTTCCGATGATGGATCCAACTCATTCACAAACTGAGGGTCAAAGTCAAAATTACCACCCGAATCATTGCCAGCTTCAGGATTCCAGTCATCACTTCCATTGGCCCCCTCTACCACTGAGTTGTTAAAAGTGGGGTTTGAGTTTTCATTAGAGACATTAGAGTTAAGCGTATCCTGGCCATCTCCGGATTGATTGTTGTACACTATGGTATTGCTGACCTCTGCGTTTGAACTATCAGTGTTGTACATGCCTCCACCATTATCATCAGCGAAGTTTCCGGATAAAGTCAGATTAATAAGTCTGGGACTACCTTCTTCATTGAAAAACCCACCACCTTCACCATCGAGAAATCCTTGCATGGAACGAACCGCAGTCTGGTTGATTTGGAAATTCATTTGGTTTAGAGCCACATTACCCGTCACCTGGCAATTGATCATTTCCGGGGAACTTTTTTTATTGTACATGCCACCTCCTTTATTGGCCTTTCCAGCGGTGATTTTGGTGTTTTTATATTTGCAATTGCTTTTATTGTTGTAGATATTACCCCCCTTCTCACTTTTATTTTTTGAGAAGTTGCAATTTTCAAATTCAATCTTGGAACTGTCTGTTGCCATACCCCCGCCTTTCTCCTGAGAGGAATTGTCCCTGACATTCACATTCTTCATTTTTGAACTGTCCTGGGCGTGCTTAATTTTCATGCCACCACCATCTTTTTCAGCCTTATTATTTTTAACATTGACGCCATCGTACAGTTTTTTGGTATTTTCGTGATATACCCCGCCACCTTCTTCATCGGCTTCATTGTCCATAATATCGGTGTCCTTAACGTTGAAATCACAGCCTTTGGTTGCTATAGCACCACCCTTTTTAGCTTTATTTTTCTCAAATACAGAGTTTTTGATATCGGTTTTGCTGCTGTCTCCCTTAATTCCGCCGCCGTCATCTCCGGCCTCATTTTGACCTATTTTGCTGTCCTTGATGTCTATTTTAGACCCTTTATTTTTCATCCCGCCACCTTTCTCTGAGGCCATATTTTTCTTCAATTCTGTACGGTCCAGCTCTGCCTCACATCCATCGGTTTTAATTCCACCGCCATTTTTGGCCTCATTTTCTTCAAATTTAGAGTTTTTGAAATACGTCTTGCTACTGTCCCCTTTGAATCCACCACCATCTTCCAGTGCCATATTTTTAATGAATTCAGAACTGTCGATGTACATCTCAGATTTTTTGGAGTAAATCCCACCCCCACTTTCAGATTCATTCTCCTCGATTTTCGAATGTTTCTTTTCGACTTCAGCATCCTTTTTGTAGTATGCTCCGCCTTTCTGTTGAGCTTTGTTCTCCTTAGCTTTTGTATGTAAAAATTTAGATTTGGTCTTGTCTCCAAATACTGCACCGCCCTTAGCGGCCTCATTTTTTTTAAAATTGACATGCTCATAGTCATCTTTTGATTCCAATGCACAATGCGCTCCTCCTCTGTACGCTGCAATATTCGATTCAAAATCAGTAAAACTGACTTGCAATCCACCCTCACTGGTATAAATGGCCCCTCCGGAATGAGCAGTGTTTTCATAAAAATAGCTGTTAGTCAGCACCAGGGTATCCTGCGCGTGGAAAACAGCTCCTCCCAGGCTGTCGGCAGCATTGAGTATAAACTCCGAGCTGTCAATGGAAAAAGTCAAGGTGGCAGAGCTGAATATACTACCACCGTCTTCCGTAGAACTATTTTCCTGGAAATCCCCATTATTAATTGATAGAAGCCCTGCATCGCTGGCGTAAATAGCACCACCTGCGAAGAAGCCTTCATTTTCCAAAAAAGATACATGACTGAGTGTCCCCTGCCCGGAATCTTCTATACAAACAGCACCCCCGGTTGCAGCCTCATTTCCGATAAAATCGGTCGAATCAATGGTTAATGTCGCCCCCATCCCTGCTAAAGAAATGGCTCCACCACAATTTTCCGGAGAAGAATTGTTTGAAAAGGTAGAGCTGAAAATGTGGATATTCGAAATGGAAAAAATTTCCGAAGAACTGATAGCCCCACCCGAACCGAAAAAGGAGGCGTTGTCCGTAAAATTACTGCCCGATATTATAAGCTCTGAACCTTCCACCGCAATTGCCCCTCCAGTACCGGCCTCATTTTCTGAGAATGTAGCATTTTCAATGGTAATTTGGGAGCCGAACTCAGCCAGAATTCCACCACCGGAAATGCTTGCAAATTCTTGTGTAAATCCAGTATTCTTTATGGAAATATTTGAACCCTCCGAATAAATTCCAGCACCAAAGAATGCAAAATTTTGTTCAAAGTGACATTCCTCAAAATGGGGATTTGCAAAATAGGCATACACAGCACCACCATAAAATCCCTCCGAGGTGCTATTTCCGAAAAATGTGGTATTGATAAAAACAGGAGATGCACTCTCTATATATACTCCACCTCCACCTTCGAAGGCCAAATTATTTTGTATGGTGCAATTCCTTATTATCGGTGCTCCGAAGCTAATATACATTCCGCCACCAAGTGATGTAGGGCTTCCGAAATTCTGACTACCCTGAATGGTAAAACCGTCCAATACAGTGGTTGAATCCACATTGTCGGCATAAACGACTCTATTGGAATTTGGACCCATTCCATTATCTCCATCCAAAATGGTTGGATTATTCTCCCAGTTTCTCTGATCAGCACTGGTTTCTGTGCCATTAAAACCACCCAGCATCACCACTCCACTTACCAATTCAAATGAGACCTCCGGGTCAGAATCATCGGTGGGGCTGTATGAACCTTGTGCCACCCATATCGTATCCCCCTCCTGAGCTACAGCAAGTGCATTCTGGAGATCCGTAAAAGCGCAAGCCCAACTTCTGCCACTGCCTGAACTGGCATTGGAGGCGTCAACATATATAACATTGGGATTACCGGCTGCAGGCACAACAGCCTGAAACTCATATGCCCCCATATCTACTGTGGGCGAACCCAGCTCTGTTGCGTCAAACAGCCGGGGATTTCCGGCCAAATCAAGAGAATCAGACACGGATAGCGCATCATTGTCTCCTGCATCTATAGCAGGAGAGCAGGCTTGTAGCGTAAAAACATTCCCCTCTGGATCGGAAAATAATGGATCAGCAGAAAAATTACCGACACCTGAAAATCCACCTTCTATTATGGAATATGAAACACTGTTAACAGATCCATTTATCTCATCTCCATTACCCCAGAAAATAGAATTCGCAATGTTGGCAAAGGATCCAGCAATTCTCAAACCGCCTCCATCAGCGGCAAAGTTATTGGCAAAGGTGCTGTTTATTATTTCCAAACTTGCAGAAACAGCCATCATTACGGCTCCTCCTTCAGTACCGGCTGTATTGTTGAAAAACAGACAATTTCTCAGTTCTCCGCTGGAGGAATTGTAAAAAACACCCCCTCCTCGTACATTGGCCTCATTGTTTCTGAAAATAGAATTCTCTACCACCACATTGGCGTTGGTATTTGCTAACAAACCAGCACCAATTTCTGCTGTATTGGATTGGAAAATAGAATTGCGAATGGTTGCAGTTGAGGACAATACTTTCATCCCTGCTCCGCGGTCATCGGCATGGTTGCCAACAAATTTGCAATTTTCAATAGTTACAGAGGCTCCACCAAATACGCGCATACCGGCACCCTGAACGTTTGAACCGCCACCGTCTGCATTGCCCAAAGTAATGGTAAATCCATCTAATATGACATTGCTGATCCCACCACCTGCTGTCACCACCTGGTAGGAGTTGTCTGAGGTATCGCCCTGGACACCGATATCTCCACTTAGCACTGTTACATTATTTTCCGGATCTCTTTCAGATAAATCTGTCTCATTCCCTTCAAACCCTCCGTAGAGGGCGACCCCTTCCTTCATTTCAAAGGAAATGGTGCGGTCTGAGCCAGATGTTGGTAAATAAGTTCCCTCTGCCACCCAGATAACTGCCCCGGAATCCGCAACAGAAAGTGCTTGCTGAAGGTCATTGAGGGCACAATCCCATGAAATGCCGGTGCCCGGATTGGGGTTGTTTACATTGACATAAATTACTTCAGAGAAAGAAATAGTCGATTGAAATTCATAAGCACCAATATCAATCCGATCAGGACCCCCTGTAGCATTGAATACCCTGGGGTTGCCGGCAAGATCTAGCTCAGGTAGATTTAAACCGGTAGTATCCGGGTTTCCGGCATCGATAGCGGGAGAGCAATCGCTGAGTTTGAAATTTCGTAAATCAGCATCCACAAAAAACGGGTTGACATTAAGGTTTCCTGTACCCGGATAAGTCCCGGACTGCTGCTGAATTAAGGAGTAAGAAACTACAGGATCATCCGGCCCTGAAAAACTAAAATCGGTACTGCCATTTTCCCAGAAAATAGAATTAATTACTTCAATTGAGGATCCAAATTCTGCAAAAAGTGCACCGGCATTGGAGTTGGATGTATTGGCAAAAAAAGTTGAGTTGTGTATTTCAGCAAAGGAACCTGAGAAAAACAAAGCACTGCCACTGCCAAGTTCATCATAATTATCGTGAAAAAGACAGTTCTGAATAAGCATTTCACCTTCAAAGTTGTAAATCGCTCCTCCTCCAAGTTCTGCATAGTTTCCCCAAAAGGTGCAGTTCCGAACAGTAGGCCTGCCATAAATGGACAATAAACCTGCGCCGGCTCTATTATTCCCCATTCCATCGCCATATCCCATGGTTATTGTAAAACCATCGAGTATGGTATTTTCATCGGGGCAGTCCAGGTTTTCAGGAGAGCCGCAACTCGCATCCACAACATTATATGAATTACCGTCATCCAATCCAGTTTGATTAATATCACCGGAGAGAATGGTTTCATTGTTTATCCAGTCCCGCTCATCCCGATCCTGTTCATCACCCGTAAATCCCCCATAAAGGGCCACTCCTTGTTTGAGAAAAAACTTGGCATCCCTATTCAGGGGGTCTGAGGTTGGATAATAAGTGCCCGCAGCAACCCAAATTTCATTGCCTTCTTCGGCTATAGCAAGAGCAGCCTGTAAATCCGTAAATGCGCATTCCCAGGAGGTGCCATTACCTGAAGTCGGTAGAGCAGCATTCACATAAATAATGTCTGAGTCAGGCAGGGTCGATTGAAACTCATAGGCACCCATGTCAATGATGGCTTCTGCAGAGCCGGTGGCATTGAAAAGTCTCGGATTGTCGTCAAGGTCCAATAGAGGTAAATTCAAACCAGTAGTGTCGGGATTTCCGGCGTCGATGGCGGG
>REEO01000094.1 GCA_007695035.1 Saprospirales bacterium
TCATTAGAATAGATGGTGTTGAATATGGTGGGCAGATGATTAGGGTGGAATAAAGTTCAGGATATGATAGCACAAGTGTGAGGTGCAGGGGGTTTCTTCTGCACCTCTTTTTTTCGAAAGTATTTGAACCACCAAATTTCTTTCTTATCAAAATTGGTGGTGCCCGTTTCAATGGTAAACCGGGGAGAGGATAGCTATGCTCTTATTTGAAGTAGCCCAGGAATCTTTCGGTATTGGTGTTTTTAGTAGATTTTTCAATGCTATAGTTAATAGTGAGTTAAACGATATGTAAAAGTGCTGGTCATATTTCCTGTTTAAGAATCATTAAGTCAGTGTTTTATGAATAAAAAAATAAATTATCCAAAAATAATACTCCATTCGAGTTACATTTTAGCGGGAATTTGTGATATAGGAGTAGGATGTTGTGAGGAAATTTGAACTAATCCAGCTGGTATTGGGCAGAATACTATTAAAATTATTTTCTATTGGTCGCTACTAAATGGTGGGATCATCAAAAAGCTTATGAAATGAAATATCCGGTTACTCTTTTCACATCACTTTTTTTCCTACTATTACTCATATTGTCAAATTCAGTTTTCTCCCAGCAATTGGTGAGTTCTGACCACCTTAATCTTCAGGAACTCAGGGCGGAATTGTATGCAGTTTCCGACGGTGGCCAAACTACTATACAGCTGCCAAATCATATGGATATCTGGAGAGAATATACTGTTATTGAGTCTAATATACTGACTTCGGATTTTGCCGAAAAACGACCAGATGTTCGAACTTTCAGGATAGTCGATAAGATAAATCCTTTAATTAGGGGAAGATTGGCCATTTCCCAGTTTGGAATGCATGCTATTATAAAAAGCTCTTTTGGGACCATATACATTGAGAATGCTGGTAGGCATGATTCTAATCAGTATTTCATATATCTAAATCACAATCCCATGCTAAAAAATACTGAAGATTATCCCAGGCCTTCCTGCCTCGGAACTGAGAAAGCCCCCGATTATCAGGAACCATTGCGAAGGGTTCATTTAAGGAGCAATGATATTTTGGAGTTCGGAGATGTTATCCGAACTTACAATATGGCCATTGTTACATCTGGCGATTTTTTTGAAGAAAATGGTGGAACTATTCCACTGGCGGAAGATGCAGTAATATTTTCTGTAAACAGTATTCAGGCCATATATGAAATAGATCTTGGCGTCCAGTTTAATCTACTCACTCCTTACATTTATACTGATCCAGACACGGATCCTTTTATCCCGGGACAAGGCAGGTTAACTATGGCTGCCAATGCAATAGATAATCATTTCGATGTTGAGGATTACGACATCGGACATGTATTACACAACTCAACTGGTTCCGATATTCCCGGTGGGGGAACTGCTGTTACGGGGGCTGTTTGTAGGAATAATTTCTGGGGTTGGGGTCCGGGAAGAACAAAGGCTGCCGGTTGGAGTGGTTTTTCCTCAAACACATCCAACGGTTGGATTCGCCTTTTTGCGCATGAGATAGGTCACATGTTCAATGCCAGACATACTTTCAACGGGTCAGGTGGCTGGTGTGGCATCAATAGCTTTAGTTCAAATACCAATTTCGAGATCGGATCGGGTACTACTATCATGAGTTATTTGGGATTATGTGGTGTCGGTCAAAATATACCTTCACCCGGTGCTGCTGATAATTATTTCCATGCTAACAGTCTGGAACGGATGATGAATTATATTTTGGACCAAGGAGACTGCGCCGATGAAGTTGACCTTGGGAATTCTCCCCCTGTGGCGGATGCAGATCCCTGTGGCAATGTTAACAAAATTCCCATTAGCACTCCATTTAAACTTGTTGGCGAGGGTTTTGATCCCGATGGCGATCCACTCTATTACACCTGGGAACAATACGACAACGATGGTGCTACTGGTCCTACTTATGGAAAAACGGGCCTGGATGCTGCTTCGGATCCACTTGCACCATTGTTTAGGAGCTTTCCATCATCGAATAGTCCGAAAAGGTACTTTCCCAATTTGGATTTACTTACCAACGATGTTTTTGACAGCCCGTTTGAACCTCTGCCCACAGTGGAGAGGTCCCTCACCTTCAGACTTACCGTGAAAGATGGTCATGGAGGCATTGGAATGGATGAAATTTCAATCAGCGTGGAAGAAGATGGGCCTTTGGAGTTGACTTTCCCCAATGGAGGTGAGCAGTTTGAGGATGGAGATAGTGTCACAGTCACCTGGGATGTAAATGGTACTGATGCTTTTTGCGACGATGTAAATATTTTGCTTTCGCTGGATGGAGGTCAAACTTATCCTATCGCCCTGGCTTTAGAAGAATCCAACAATGGTTTGCATATAGTTGAAATCCCAGAAGGGTTACCTGCCTCCTATCAGGCGAGAATAAAAGTTGCATGCGCGGTTAATCCGTGCGTTGTATTCTTCTCTATTTCATCTGAACCTTTTATTATCGACTCTCAGTGTGAAGTTCCCGCAACCATATTATCCCCCGACAGTATGAGTATCTTTGATCTGGATGACCCGGGTCTGAACCTCAACCTCCAATACAATTTGGGATCAGCAATATCTGGATTTGAGGACACTATTGATACAGATTTAGATGAAAGTAATCTTGTTTTTCTGGAGGGTACCCCATTAAATTGTGAAATATCTGGAAGTTTAGTTCATTATAATGTCCACCATTTTTCTGTGGATATTTCAGGTTCATATACCATAGCACATGGTGGTCCTTTTGGCTCCGTGTTGAACCTCTATACTTCGCCCTTTACTGGACCGAATTGTAGCAATCATGTTACAAGTAGCGCTGAAAAACCAAACGGATCGGGTTCGACTTTTCTTTTTTCAAACCTAACAGCCAACCTTGAGGCAGGAGTGCTTTACACATTGTTGGTGAGTAGTGTTAGCCATGGAACCCCAGGCTACCCTTTTAATTATGATATACAATTTACCTCTACACCACCGGCGGCCAATATTTTCGATGGAGTTATTCTGCCTGCTGATTACTCATATACATTTATTGCAGTAAGTAAAACATCTGATAGTATTAATTTTGAGAACGAGAACTCCGATTTTAGCGGTATTTCACCAGGAACTTATGACATTTATGGCATTGCCTATTATAGCGGTTCAGGTCCTGTTCCCTTACCGGTAGATCCAAATGATTGGATCGGAGAGCCATTCTCCAATATCCTGGGTAATGGTTGTGTGGTTAGTAGTATCAATGCAAAACCTATTTTAGTTCTCCCTTCCGATGATTGTGATGCATCTTTTGCGTACGATGGATTTTCCTCTCTTGTAAATCCACCTTTAATGACAGTGGAATATTGTTTGAATGACTCGATTCCAAGTCCCGTATTAAATGGAAACCTTGGAGGTGAATTTATAGCTAACAGCTCTAATATTACAATAGATACCTTCACTGGAGAAATCGACCTGAGTAGTTCACTTGCCGGAACTTATATTGTAACCTATGAAGATACAACATCAGGTGGATGCACAGAATCTCTGGAAGTAGTGCTTTTGGAAATGCCATACGCCACGGCCTCAAATGATGGCCCATACTTTAAAGGAGATACGATCAACCTAACGGCCTCTGGTGGAGTATCGTATTCGTGGGTAGGCCCCGATGGATTTAGCTCGACAGATCAAAACCCATCTTTATCAGATGCTGCAAATGCAAATGACGGGACATATTCGGTGACAGTGATGGATGAAAATGGATGCACTGATTTGGCCACAACGGAGGTAGTAGTAAATGAAACCCATACCATCAGCGGATCATTCCAAAGAGGCAACGGAGAACCACTACCGGGAGTAGTTGTCAACTATTCCGGTGATGA
>REEO01000084.1 GCA_007695035.1 Saprospirales bacterium
AGGAAGAGGAGGTCACGGCGGACGCGGATCAAACGACCGGAACAGGGGGAATCGCGACCGGAGAAATTAAATTTTTGCCCCCATTTTCTTGAATTTACTGACCTGAGTATTTTACTCCTTTGGAAACTAATTCACTGCTCCAGGTGTAAACAATACATGAGTATTGCCCAATGGGCATTGTACAGTTATTTGTATTGGTTTTATGAGGCAGTTAAAAATTCAGAAGAGTATTACCAATCGAGAAGCAGAATCTCTCGACAAATACCTCAATGAAATCAACAAAATTGAGTTACTCGATCACGAGGAAGAGGTGGCTCTGGCCAAAAAAATCAAAGAGGGAGATCAGGATGCACTCGACAAACTAACCAGAGCCAATCTTCGCTTTGTAGTCAGCGTGGCCAAGCAATATCAAAACAACGGATTGTCGTTATCCGATTTGATCAATGAGGGAAATGTCGGTCTGATCAAGGCTGCCAGAAGATACGATGAAACCAAAGGGTTTAAATTTATTTCATATGCCGTTTGGTGGATCCGGCAGGCGATACTCAACGCAATAATCGAGTATTCCCGCATTGTGCGGATTCCCGTCAATAAAGCAGCTTCCTACAACAAGATAAAAGAGGCCATCCGGTATTTTTCTCAGGAATTTGAACGGGAACCATCCAAGGAGGAACTGGCCGATCTGTTGGACTTATCTATCAATGAAGTGGAAGGGATTATGAAGTCCAGTAACAGCTTTACAAGCATAGACAGTCCCGTTTCTGAAGAGGAGGGAGATGCTACCTTACTCGACCTTTTGGCTGATGAAGATGGAGCAAGTCCGGATCTGCAACTACTCAAAGAATCCCTGAAGGATCAGGTGCAGATCGAGCTATCAAAACTGTCGCCGAGGGAATTTTTCGTACTCAGTTGCTTCTTTGGTCTGAATGAAAACAAGGCCCTCTCATTGGATGAGATCAGCGAACAAACCGGTTTGAGCAAAGAGCGTGTGAGGCAGATCAGAGACAGGGGGTTGATAAGACTCAAGCGTTCTATCAGCAGAACAACGCTAAGAAATTACCTTGGATAATATTCGTTTTGTCCCTACTTTTGACCTTACAATACATTTTATACAGCATGAAAATCAACCATTAGAAAGTATGCTCGCTTTTGCCTTCATCATTACACTTTCCTTTCTGGCGTTGGTACTGGGAGTGCATACTTACTCCCGATATATTAACCCAGGATTGCCGGGCATGAAAAAGGAAGTGATCAAATTGCGGTCTGAGGCCAGGAGGATGGCAGATGAACTAATTCCCATCGATCGCAATGAATTAGACCTACTGTCTGCAAAGGTTGTCAACAAGCAGTTGAAAGGTCGAATTTTTGGACGAAAATCGAGGGGCTATATTACCTCCATTTACGATGAGCCATTGCTGGCCTTCGTAGTGAAAAGGTATCCGAAAAGGTCAAAGAAAACCATCTACTACGTTCGGTCTTCCAATTCTGAAATAGTCATAATTAAAGGGCGAAAGGGCGCTCAGCTCTACATCGACGGCCACCCGGTCGGAATGGTCAAGGACGGCAAAATACTGGAGCGGAAGCAAAACAGAAAACTCGGCGAGCTTGTTTCTCTTCCGTCCCTCCCCGAAGAAGTAAAAGTGGGCAATAAAAAAGTGGCTACGCTCAATAGCGACGTAGATACGAAATCAGTACACCCCCGCCTTTTCACCTTCATCAATCCTGTTTCCGCGGATGAGAAGCGTGTTTTGCTTGTATTGGTGGTGTATAAACTATTGGTTTCCAATGATTAAAGTTGCGATTGTAAAAAAAGGGTATTATTTTTTGTGGATCAATGGGTTCTGTTCAACAAAGATTCCTTTATTTTGTAATACAATGTAGAAAATCAGAGTATTGTACACTGATGAAAAAAAACAGGGTATGAGCGTTTTAGATAAAGTCAGATTGGTGGTGTACAGGGTGCATGAAAAAGGTCTGGAAATTTTTCTGGTCAACGCAGAGGAAGACATCCGCGAAGAGATGCTCTCCATTCCAGAGGGTGAGGATGCACAGTCATTCATAGAGTCGGTGGACAAATCGGGCCTGAAACTAATTCAATTGGAGCCTGTGACCAACCAGGATGGTAGCAAGGTAAGTGCTTTTGCCATAGAGGGAGACTGGCACGACATTCCCTCCATCAAGGCCCTTTTTCAAAATGATGTGGAGAATCTCGTAAAGTCTAAAATTGTCGAAATGATGCCCTCCACAGATTCCGGTGCATTCGTCCTCATTAAAGATGCCTTCAAGAAGGTGTTGCCCTACGAGTACTCAATGCTCAAGGAATTGAAAGAAATTCTGACAGAGAAAAACACCATTCAAAATATCTGAAACTGGTGGACTCTTCTTTTCCTGCGGCACTTAAGCAAACAGATTTTAAACTGCCCGGCCTTGTTAAATTCTATCGCGGAAAGGTCAGGGATATGTATTTTTTTGAAAATAAAATTGCCGCTGTTGCCACCGACCGGATTTCCGCTTTCGATCATATTCTCCCCAGTCCCATCCCTTCCAAAGGAAGGGTTCTAAATCAAATGGCTGCCTGGTTTCTGGATTCCTGTAGTGACATTGTACCTATTTGGCTTGAAGACGTCCCGGATCCCAATGTATCAGCAGGAAAAAAATGCCGCCCCGTCAAAATAGAAATGGTGGTCAGGGGCTATCTCGCCGGTCATGCCTGGAGGCTTTACAAGGATGGCCACCGCAGCATATGCGATGTCGGTATGCCGGAGGGGATGGTTCAATCAGAGCGCTTTCCAGAGCCGATTGTTACACCCTCTACAAAGGCCGACGAAGGCCATGATGAAGACATCTCGAGAGAAGCCATTTTATCGAGCGAACTTGTGGATGAGGAGACTTACCTGAAGATGGAGGAGATAACCTTTAAGTTGTTTCAGCGTGGACAAAGTATGGCTGAGAAACGGGGATTGGTGCTGGTGGATACCAAGTACGAATTCGGTCTCGATCAAAATGGAATGCTTACCCTAATTGATGAGGTCCACACGCCCGACAGCTCACGGTATTTTATTGCTGAAGAATATGAGCACCGTCTCAAAAAGGGGCTGCCCCAAAAGCATCTTAGTAAGGAATTCGTTAGAGAGTGGTTAATGGAAAATGGCTTTCAGGGGAAGCAGGGTGATGCCATGCCTGATATGTCCGATAAGGTGATAGCTGAAATAAGAAACAAGTACATCGACCTCTATGAGCGCATGACGGGGCGCCGGTTTAAGGAAACTCCATCTGTTGATATTGAAAAACGAGTGGAGGCCAATCTATTGAGTTGGTGTAGAAAAGGCAATCCTTGATTACACTTTCAGAAGAATTGTGACCTTCCCACCTATCCCAATTGATTTTTCAAAGGCTTAGTGGCACCTAATCACCTTTCCAGTTCGACATAATTTTTCAGATAGGAAAACTCGGGCCCTAGTTTTCCATCAATAGCAATTGTCGCTCCATTAAGTACCGAACTGTATTCCTTTTTAAACTCTGGCAATATATTTTCGATAAACTGCTGGCCAAAGGCTTCTGATGCATCCCTGGGAAGCTCATTGGGTAGATTGTCCACGGCCATCATATCAATACTTCTGCTGGTATATGGCAGTGTTTCCTTCTCCTTCATAGGATCAAATCCATAAACAGGTTCTTCGATGGTGCTGGGCCTGATGGTGGATGGAACGGATGCTTCCGGGGCGATGTCGCAAGTCACGTCAGCAATTACCTGAATGTTGAAATTATCTCCCCGCATTTCTTCCAGGGTAAAAAATGCCGGGGCGTCATTGTCCCAGTAAATGCCGTTGATGAAGATATCAGAACATGAAATCCAAGGGGTAAATGCAGACTCGTACCTCAGTGGATTTGTGTAAAAATCTGTCCGGTCAAATTCATTCCCATCTTTTCTCCTTACGTAGTCCCGTGGCAATAATTGGCAGTAAACAGCCCTGTTGTATTCCTTTTTTAGGTAGTCATCCGCAGCAACCTTTTCAAATCCCATATCGTCCAATACTTCTGCCGCGCCATTGGCTACCCTGCCACCACCGGTAAGCACCACGCGCATGGGGGGGAAGGAGGTGCTCTTGTAAATTGCCCTGGCTTCCGCGTAGTCCCGTAGGTCTTTTAGTCTCGGCAACTCAAAAGCACCGCTGCGTTTTCCATATGCCATAATCCCGTTGTGGGCACCCACCATACCGGCAAACCTTCCAAATGCGATGAGGCGTTTTCCTACTTCATCAGTTAGCACCTCGTAATCGATCAATCTGATATTCTTTTTCAAGATCGTCTGCAGCAACCTCCTGTTGTAGGGTTGTTCTTTGATGGTATGCGAAAAAAAGAAATAGGTCTTGTTCTCAAGCAGAGCTTCAATTTTGACCTCTTTCACCCCGAGTAGAATATCCCTGTCCCATACCTCATCCACGACCGGGACCCCGGCTGCTTCGTATTCATCATCTGAAAATATCCTGTCTTTCGACCGTTGAACCACCAGGTCAATACCCTGATTCTCTATCAAATCCGCTGCCTGTGATGGACTCAATGGAGCCCTGGAATCACTAGGAATTTTTGTCTCTTTGATTATGCCTATTTTCATTTGATTAGATTTGTACTTCCAACGCATTGACGGCTAATAAACCACGCAATAATCGGAAATTTTTTCGACCGGGAAAAAGAATTGTTGAAAAGCGTGAGTTTTTTCTATGGAGGTGTGGCCCTTTTTTAGAATACGATACTTGAACTGAAGTCTAGGATTTGAATCCTGAAAAAAACTATTCAGACAATTATCGGACAATCCTCAGCACTATCGAGTTCTGGGAGCGATAAGGTAATATTTGATCACTTTGCCAGTACTCATCAATTGATTTGGGAATGCAGAGTAGGGCAGCAGCGTGCCGTCTTTTTTCAAAATGGTTATTTCATCCCGCTGAATCCTGTAGGCAGTATTGCTCTCTTCCCCATTCAGCACAAAATGGGGTATTTCCTCTGGCTTTAAATTGAGTTCACGGGAGACTTTTTCTTTAAGGGATTTGATGGTTTTAGGATCCGGGGCCTCATCTGATAGATGGACCTTGAATAACCGCCTGTTGAGGAATCGTTCCGAAAGTTCCCTGCATATTCGGTCCTCCGAGGCTGTCAACCTTTTTAGACTGTAAATTAAACACACATCGTCCAGTTTGTAAAAACTTTCTAATGCAGCCGACGGATTCCCTTGATGCGAATCGCTGGTCAATATTTCCTTCAAGGTGGGGTCAATGGGAAGGTCCTGTCCCTGCCGGAGCAATTTTTTTACTCTTGCAATAAGGGAAATGAGCATTTTCTCTGCAGCAAGGCCTGTTTTGTGGAGATAAACCTGCCAGTACATTAGTTTTCTGGCAGTGAGGAATTTTTCCAGGGAATAGATACCTTTTTCCTCAATGACGAGTTGGTCATCAACCGTGTTTAGCATTAAGGTAATTCGGTCGTAACTGATTACCCCTTCAGCAACGCCGGTGTAAAAGCTGTCTCTGCTGAGGTAGTCCATTCGGTCCATATCCAATTGGCTGGAGACCAGTTGATTGAGAAAGGGACGGTGGTATTTCCCTTCAAAAATTTGAGAGGCCAAACCCAATTCGCCCGAGAACTCCTCATTCAGTGACCGGATGATCTCCTTGGTGATTTCCTCGTGGGAGTAGGGCAGCAGCTTTCCCTCAAGTGCGTGGGAATACGGCCCGTGTCCCAGGTCGTGCAGAAGAATTGCAAGGCAGGCACCCTTTTTTTCTTCCTCGCTAATATTTGTGCCCTTTGATTCAAGGATTTTCAGTGCCTGTTGCATTAGGTGAAAAGCTCCCAGTACATGGTGAAACCTGCTGTGCACTGCTCCCGGGTAAACCAGGTGAGAGCAACCCAATTGATGAATCCTCCTGAGGCGTTGCATCCAGGGATGGTCCAGCAATTCCAGGTGAATACCGCGCGGGACGGTAATAAATCCGTAAATGGGGTCATTTACTATTTTGTAGGATTGCATGCCGTGGTTTTTCACTCTAAAACATTACTGAGTTCAATTAACGTGCCATTATTGAGGCTTGGGCCGGACTAATTGATATCTGCATGAGGAGTCTTTTGTGGGGCATTTTTTACCCGCCCGATTGGATCAGGAATACAGTGGGCCTTTTATGCAAACCGGGTTTAGCTGATTTTTTCCATTCGGCAATGGAGCGAGTCATGCTGTATGAGTTTTTACTGAGCAAATCGCATTGGATGGAAAACAGGGTGGAGGGTTTGAGATTTAGCACGGCAGCTTCCAATACCTGCATGTTTCTATAGGGGGTTTCAATGAAAAAGTGGCATCCCCGGTCTTTTTCAGCCGCTCGCTCAAGTTTTTTCAAGTCCTTGCCGATAATCTCCTTTTTGGGACTGAGATATCCGTGAAAGCTAAATTTTTGGCCATTCAGTCCCGATGCCATAACTGCGAGAGTCAGAGAAGAGGGACCTGAAAGAGGCACCACACCAATGGACATTTCGTAGGCTTTTCTGACTATCTCAGCGCCGGGATCAGCAATTCCCGGGCTGCCTGCTTCAGAGAGCAACCCCATGTGGTGGCCTTTTTTCAAGTGATTGAGATCTTCCTCAAGGTAGCGGTAGTTCTGCTTTTTAGGAATCTCAAAAACGGTTATTTCAGACATGGGCAGCGGATGGTCAATTTCTTTTAGAAAGCGCCTCGCTGTTTTTGCCCGTTCTGCGATGAAAAATTGGAGATTGTAGATGCACTCTACGGTTGCAGGAGGAAGTTGATCTCCCGGATGCCCGGAAATATGGGTGGGTATCAGGTAGAGTTTGCCGCTCATAACAGTCCCATTTGGTCAATCAGTAACATCACCCCATTGATTACATATTGAACCCCAATGGCCATCACGATAAAACCCATTATTCTCGATATACCTTTTATGCCGGCCTCACCCAGCATCCGGTAAATAAAAGTTGCAGAGGACAGACATAGCCATATTACAATAGCTGTAACCAGGACAACAGCCGCTATAATTGCGCGGTCTCCCCAGTAGGTGAACTCCGTGTGAAGACTAATAAGCAGTGAAATAGAACCCGGACCGGAGAGCATGGGCATGGCCATGGGCGTAAAAGATATATCATCGCTTTTTATAGCCTCCTTTTTAACCTGATCAGTAATGGCTTTGCTAGATGCACTAGTGCCCTGTAATAGTGATACCCCGGAAGCAAAGATGACCATTCCTCCTGCTATCATAATGGACGCCAAACTTATTCCGAAAAAGCTCAGTATCCATGAACCTGCGATGAAAAATGAGATGAGGATGAGGAAGAAGTAAAAACTGGTCCAAAGGGCAGTTCTGCTTCTCTCCTGGGCGGTGTAACCGGGTGTAAATGATAGAAAAATGGAGATTCCGCCAAGCGGGTTGACGATCGAGATCAATGATGCAAATACAGCGAGAAACAGCTCCATGGGTACATTAATGTTTGCTCCTACTCAATGAGGATTCACAGGCGATTTGAATGCCCGGGAATTCTTCCTTTAACTCCTTCAAAACTTTGATTAGTTGACTTTTTCGACTGAGATTGGTGTTGTCCAGGGTATTTGCATCCTCTGCTTTTCGCAATGGGCTGTCTTTGCGACTGCTGTCGATACGGTCTCGCTCAATAAGATTCTCCCTGATCTTTCCCCAATCAACCGCAGTTCCCGCATCTTTGAGTTGCTGAAATCGCCTTTCAGTGCGTGTATCTGTGTCTGCAGTAAGGAAAAGCTTGTACTCTGCTTCAGGTAGTACGACAGTACCTATGTCCCTTCCCTCCATAATCACCCCTTTTTTCTGCGCTATGCGCTGCTGTTTTTTCACCAGGAACCGCCTGATTTCGCTTATTTTGGCTATTTGGCTGACTTCGGAATTCACCTCCACACTTCTCAGCTGATTTTCCACCGGTTCACCATTGAGAAGCAAAACCGGGTTTTTGCCTGACTGGTCAAAAGATATTCGGATATTTTGAAGGGCTGATGTCAATTGCGAAGCATCGCTGTAATCAATATTTTCCTGAAGAAAATACAGGGTTACAGCCCGGTACATGGCGCCACTGTCAAGGTAGATGTAATTGAGGCACTCTGCCAGGTCCTTCGCCAGAGTACTTTTACCGCAACCGGAATAACCGTCAATGGCGATATTTATTTTATGGGCGGATTTGGATTGCATGGTGCAAAAATAGAAGCCCTTTCGGATTTACACAGGGTTAAAAGGGGGAAACTTGAAGAAATGAATTGAAGGGGCGAAATCAGTATTCGTCTTCATTGAAGAGGAAGTCGTCCTTTCGAGGATAATCCGGCCAGACATCCTCGATGCTCTCGTAGACCTCTCCTTCATCCTCCATTTGTTGAAGATTCTCAATTACCTCCAGGGGCGCACCTGAGCGAATGGCGTAATCGATCAGTTCGTCCCGGGTGGCTGGCCATGGAGCGTCTTCAAGGTGATATGCCAACTCTAAAGTCCAGTACATGCTAATCCTCTGTATTTGATATTAAAAAAATCATTATATCATCAAATCGGGCTCAAAAGTAATTAATCAACCTTAAATATTCAATGATAGTACCATTATTCCTGAATTTTTTTCAAAAATCCATTCACTGACAATGCAAGAAAGTCGTTGAGTGGATTAAAGTTCACTGAGTGCGGGAGTTTATCAAACAATAAGCATGGCATCTCCGTAGCTGTAGAACCGGTATTTTTCTTTGATGGCCTCCTGGTATGCATCCTCAATGAGTTCCTTGCCACCGAAGGCGCAGACCATTATGTAAAGGCTCGACTTTGGCAGATGGAAATTGGTGACCATGGAATTTCCAATAAAGAATTCATAAGGCGGGAAGATAAATAAATTCGTCCACCCGGATGATTCCTTGAGGGTCCCGGTAGCTGAGACTGCACTTTCTATAGCACGCATGCAAGTGGTGCCTACAACGCAATTTTTCCCTCCGGCATCCCACGATTTGTTGACATTTTTTGCAGCTTGCTCAGGTATGTGGTAGTACTCTGCGTCCATCTTGTGTTTTGATAAATCCTCGACCTCGATATTTCTGAATGTTCCAAGACCCACATGGAGAGTGATCTCTGCAAAGCTGATTCCCTTGAGTTCTGCCTTTTTGAGCATCTCTTTGCTGAAGTGAAGACCTGCAGTTGGTGCAGCAACGGCTCCCACCTCTTTGGCAAATATAGTTTGGTAGCGCTCCACATCTATGGGTTGTAGTTCGCGCTTTATGTATTTGGGAAGGGGAGTTTTTCCGAGACGCCATATCTCTTTCTTGAACTCTTCGTCTGTACCATCGAAAAAGAAGCGAATGGTTCTACCTCGACTGGTGGTGTTGTCAATCACCTCAGCGACCAGGGATTGCTTGCCTTTTTCATCCTTGAAGTACAATTTATTTCCAACCCGGATCTTTCTGGCGGGATCCACCAACACATCCCACAGTCTTGCCTTTGGGTTGAGTTCGCGAAGCAAAAACACTTCAATATTGGCCCCGGTTTTTTCTTTGTTGCCGAATAGCCTGGCTGGAAAAACCTTGGTGTTGTTCACGACAAAGACATCGTTTTCGTCGTAGTAATCCAACAAGTCCTTAAAGACTTTGTGCTCAATCTTTCCTGAGTCCTTGTGGACGACCATCAACCTGGATTCATCGCGGTAATCTGCCGGGTATTGGGCGATAAGGTCCTGGGGCAGTTTAAAGTTGAACTGAGATAATTTGGTTCTCATTCTTATATATGATTTTCGCTAAAAAGCTGCAAAGATAAATTTTCTAACACAATAAAGGCGCCGGGGGTTCCAATTTCTTTGGTTCAACTCTGTTCGGCCTGAAAAACTTGCCTTTGGTCTAAATATTTCGTCCCTTTTTCACGCTTCTCTTATATTTACATCAGAAATTATCAGGACCTTTTTGTAAATGCGGTTATTCTTTAGAATTCTCTCCGACAGTATGCAGCAGGCGACCGGTCAAATGGTCAGCAATAAACTGCGCACCTTTCTCTCTCTACTGGGTATTACTATCGGTATATTCTGTATTATAGCAGTGCTCTCAGCGGTTGAATCCCTGGAGCAGAATATCCGTGGAAGTTTTGAGCGGCTGGGAGAAGATGTTATATATGTGACCAAATTTCCGTGGACTGAAGACCCATCGGTGAATTTTTGGAGATACCAACGAAGACCAAATCTGGATTACCAAGATTACAGGGCGGTTGAAAGCCGGTTGCAGTCTGCTTCTATGGCAAGTTTGTCCACCAATATCGGCATGCGCACGCTGATGTTTGGTAACAGCGATACCCGTGCTTTTATGATGGCGGTGACAGAGAATTACGAGGATATACTGAATATCGACCTTGAAGATGGCCGCTTTTTTAATTTGCTCGAACATCAAATGGGTACACCAAGGATTGTCATTGGTCACACCATTGCGGAAAACTTATTTGGCTCCGCAGACCCGATTGGACAAACCGTAAAATTGCAGGGCTTGAATGTGCAGGTTATTGGGGTGGTGCAGCGGTCGGGCAATGACCTGATCAATCCCGTGAATTTTGATCGCGCTGTGTTGGTTACGCATAACTTTGGCAGGAGAATTGCCAATTTGCGTGCGACTTCCTTTTTCGGAACCCAATTGATGGTAAAGGCCGGTGATGGTGAAGATATGGAGGATGTTAGAGATGAACTCGAGTCTGTACTCCGCGCTCATCGAAGACTCAGGCCTGTGGAGGATTCCAATTTTTCGCTGAACGAACTATCCATTCTGACCAATATTTTGAACGATTTTTTCAGGGTACTCAATCTGGTGGGTATCGTGGTGGGTGGATTTGCTATATTGGTAGGGATATTTAGCGTAGCTAACATCATGTTTGTGTCAGTCAAAGAGCGCACCAAATTAATAGGTATCAAAAAAGCAATTGGAGCCAGGAAGAGAGTACTTCTGCTGGAAGTCCTGTTGGAATCTATAATTCTATGTCTTGTCGGTGGAGTTGTGGGTCTCCTCCTTGTTTACTTTGCCCTTCTCGGAGTTGGCGCAGCCATTGATTTTGAGTTGGTTCTCACCTTCAATATGATATTCTGGGGACTGTTGCTGTCTGTAATTATTGGTATTTTGGCGGGTATCATTCCCGCATTTCAGGCAGCTATGATGGATCCTGTGAGGGCAATCCGGGCGGGATAATAATTTATACCAATCATTATTGGACTGAGTAGGTTTTTGAGATAGGGGAAAAATGAAAACCCCGGAGGTTGTCCGGGGCTCACTTTGGTTATTTGTATATTGGTTTCTCCTGGTAATGGAAAAACCTGGTAATTACTATTCGCAATTAGCTTTTGACGTCTGCAACAATCTTTTTAAAGTCCTCAGGGTGATTCATTGCCAGATCAGCCAGCACTTTCCTGTTGAGCTCCACATCGCTGTTTTTAAGATTGCCCATAAATGTGCTGTAGTTCATGCCCTCTTCACGGACAGCTGCATTGATGCGTGCAATCCAAAGGTTTCTGAATGTTCGCTTCTTATTTTTGCGGTCTCTGTAAGCGTAGAGTAATGCTTTTTCCACGGCGTTTTTAGCAACCGTATATACGTTTTTCCGGGTACCAAAATAACCTTTGGCCTGCTTAAGTATCTTTTTTCTCCTTCTTCTTGAGGCTACAGAATTTACTGACCTTGGCATTTTATATGAATTTAAAGGTTGTTAAACAATGGATCGATCAGCCTACGACTAACATTCGCTTGACTCGCTTCTCCTGAGATTTGTGTACAACTACCGAATCCCTCAATCTCAACTTGCGTTTCTTAGACTTGTGTCCGAGCAAGTGCGAAGTGTTGGATTGAAAGCGCTTGACCTTCCCCTTTCCGGTGAGTTTAAAGCGCTTTTTGGCTCCTGAATGTGTCTTCATTTTAGGCATAGCTATAAGTTTTAGTCAAAGCGAGTGCAAAGGTAAATAAAATTTACCAATCAACATCTTTTAACGCTGAAATTTCGTGAAATTTATTTTTTCTTGACCTTGGGAACGATCATGACAATCATGCGCTTACCTTCCATCTTGGGAAGACTCTCGGCCGTGCCGTAGTCTTCGAGCTCTTTGATGAACCTGAGTAACAGTAACTCACCCCGCTCTTTGAACACAATGGTTCGCCCCTTGAAGTGAACAAATACCTTGACTTTGGCCCCATCTTCCAAAAAGCCCTTGGCGTGATTGAGCTTGAAATTGAAGTCGTGGTCGTCGGTGTTGGGACCAAACCTGATTTCCTTCACCACCGTTTTGGCTGACTTGGCCTTCATTTCCTTCTGTTTCTTCTTTTGAAGGTAGAGGAACTTGTTGTAGTCAGTGATTTTGCAAACCGGAGGGTCTGCTTTTGCTGAAATCAATACCAAATCGAGCCCCATTTCTTCAGCCCATTGTCGTGCGGCTTTGGTGGGATATACACCCGACAAAATTTCTTGTCCGATAACATCACTTATATCGTCCAGGTTGTCTCCCACCAATCTGATTTTGGGAGCTTTGATGTTTTCATTAATTGGATCTTCCTGTCTTTTGACCCTCTTGGGTCTTTGTCTTCTACGCGCCAAATTTTACTGATTTATTAACAAAGGTACTAAAAGTTTCCAAACTGTCGAAAAATCCTGATAAGATCAGGTTTCGGTATCTGCATTTTCTATTTGATGAATTGCCGTATTGTCTTTATCCTCATTGAGTACGACCTCAAAATTTGAACCCTCCTTGGGGTTGTTATTGAGTATAAACTCTGCCAGAGGATCTTCAATGTATTTTTGTATCGCCCTGTGAAGCGGTCTTGCTCCGTATTGGGGATCGAATCCTTTTTTCGCGATGAATTCCTTGGCCTCTTCGGTCAAAGTCAGAGAATAACCGAGATTTTTCAGGCGCTCAAAAACATCCTTCAGGGTAATATTGATGATCTGGAATATCTCTTTTTGCTCCAGACTGTTGAAAATAACCACATCGTCAATTCTGTTGAGGAACTCCGGCGAGAAGGTTTTCTTCAGCGCATTTTTTATGACTGATTTGCTGAAATCCTCTGCTGAGTCCTGTCTTGATTTGGTGGCAAATCCAACTCCCTGTCCAAAATCTTTCAACTGCTTTACTCCAATGTTGGAGGTCATAATAATCAGGGTGTTTTTGAAGTCCACTTTGCGACCCAGTCCGTCTGTCAACTGACCATCGTCGAGTACCTGGAGCAGGATATTGTACACATCCGGATGCGCTTTTTCGATCTCATCGAGGAGGATTACAGAATAAGGTCTTCTACGCACCTTTTCTGTGAGTTGTCCACCTTCTTCATATCCCACATACCCGGGAGGCGCACCGATCAGTCGGCTGAGGGAGAATTTTTCCATATACTCGCTCATGTCAATTCGAACGAGGCTGTCCTCCGAGTCAAAAATATACCTGGCGAGTGCTTTTGCAAGTTCAGTTTTACCGACACCGGTTGGCCCGAGGAAGATAAAAGTTCCAATGGGCTTTTTGGGGTCCTTTAAACCGACGCGGTTTCGCTGTATGGCTTTGACCACCTTTTTGATGGCATCGTCCTGACCAATAATGGCTTTTTTGAGGTCATTGTCCATATTGACCAGTTTCTTGCTCTCGCTTTGAGCCACCCTTTTTACAGGTATGCCGGTCATCATAGCTACTATTTCTGCAATGCTGTCTTCATCGACAGGGTAGCGCTTGGATTTTGCTTCTTCTTCCCACTCGTCCCTGGCGATGTCGAGTTGCCTAAGTAATTTAGTTTCCTTATCTCTCAGGTCGGCGGCTTTCTCGTATTGCTGGCCTTTAACAGCCTTGTTTTTCATGTCTCGTACCGCCTCGATTTTCTCTTCCAGCTCCTCAATGTGTTTTGGAACATGGATGTTTTTGAGGTGCACTCTGGCCCCCACTTCATCCATAATATCTATGGCCTTATCCGGCAGGAAGCGATCTGTAATATACCGTTCACTAAGTTTTACACAGGCAGAAAGTGCTTCATCAGAATAATTCACATTGTGAAATTCCTCGTACTTCTTTTTGAGATTCTGCAGTATTTCGAGGGCCTCGTCTGTAGAGGGAGGCTCTACCAGCACTTTTTGGAACCGCCTGTCAAGTGCACCGTCTTTTTCAATGTATTGGCGGTATTCATCGAGGGTAGAAGCTCCTATGCACTGGAGTTCTCCACGGGCAAGAGCAGGTTTGAAAATGTTGGAGGCATCCAGCGATCCTGTTGCTCCACCTGCTCCTACAATGGTGTGAATCTCATCAATAAAGAGAATGACATCTCTCGATTTTTCGAGCTCACCCATTATGGCTTTCATTCGCTCTTCAAACTGGCCTCTGTACTTGGTTCCCGCTACGAGTGCAGCGAGGTCGAGCATCACAAGTCGTTTGTTAAACAGTGTGCGGGACACTTTCTTTTGATGGATGGCAATGGCCAGCCCCTCTGCAATAGCCGTTTTACCCACCCCTGGTTCTCCGATGAGAATAGGGTTGTTTTTCTTTCTTCTCGATAGGATTTGTGAAACGCGTTCAATTTCACGCTCCCTGCCAGTAATGGGATCCAGCTTGCCCTCTTCAGCAAGTCGCGTCATATCCCTTCCAAAATTATCCAAAACGGGTGTTCTGGACTTGGTTGTTGCTTTTCTTCCGTATCTTCCCGGACCGCTTCCCTCTTCTTCCATGGGAACATCCTGATCGGATGGTGTGTGCGAACTGAGGCCTGAACTGAGAAAATCCTGTTCCTGATTCACGTATTCTAGTTCTGATCGGAAGCCCTCGTAGTCGATCTCAAAATCTTCCAGGGCTTTGGATGCGGGGTTATCTCTGTGCTTTAAAACTGAAAGTAGAAGGTGTTCGGGGCTGATTTCCTCATGGCCAAATTGTTTGGCCTCCAAAAAGGTAACTTTCAGGACGCGCTCTGCTTGCTTGTTGAGGGGCAGGTTGCCCACATTTACTCTGGTGCTCTGCTCTTTTCGCGCTATGGCGAGTTCCTCGACACGGGATTTCAATTCGTTGAAATCGACATTCATTGATTCCAGTACGGTTTTAGCGAGGTTTTCCTTGTCCCGAATCAATCCGAGTAAAAGGTGTTCTGTGCCAATGTAGTCAGCTCCAAGCCTGAGTGCTTCTTCACGACTCTGGCTGATGATTTTTTTGACCTTGGTTGAAAATTTGCGATTCATAAATTGTATATATCGGTATTTAATTGATTCCCTATTATTATATAACTGTTGATGTGAGAAAATCGTACCAAACGACCATAACTGCTAATCTGACATCATTTTCGATTGACTTTACGCTCGAGAGTAACTTTTAAATTATTAATCTGACATAATGGCGCTTATGTTAGGCAATCTTCACCAAACCTAACAAAAAAGCTCTCTGGGAGTTTTACTGTCCGGGTCCGATCTTTTTGAATTCCACAGACTCTTCTCCCTGCAAAGTAAATGTAAATATAAGGGATCTTAAAAATATCTGCTCCAAAAACTCTTAAAATTGAGGGCAGAGGTCATTTTCGTTGGTGTATTCACCCATGATGGTGATGGATAGCTCAAAGATGCCCTGTCGTTGGCTATAATGCCTTAGGTCATCCAGTGACAGATCGTAACTCAAACCGAGGCGAATGCCCTCGATTTCGAAGCCCATTAATAACGCTAGATCGCGGAACTTGTATTCATCCAGTCTATTGGTCACCCTGCCAAACAGCCCGAAGTGAAGAAAGGATGCGCGGGAATCGCTGATAAGCAATCTGGAACCTGTGCCAAAAAACAAACTGTGATGTGGTCCGTGAAATGAAGCTACTGCCCGGGGAGAAAGCCAAAAACGTGGAAAAACCTCTGTTTCAACACTGGCGTGGCCTATGAAATTTCTGTTGATTAGATATTCGTCTTCCCCGGTATATGCCGGATTGTCCTCATTTTGGTAGAAAGAAAGGTCGGGTCTGAGTACATGGAGGATACTCGCCCCTGCATTAAAGCGTATTCCGTTTCTCTGCCTGTGACTGAATGTTATCCCCAGGTTCAGGTCGGGATAGGAGAAGTTATTTTCAGGTAGAATCTCGCTGGTGTTAAATGTAAAGTCACTGGTGCCGTCAAACATATCCTGAAACCGGAGATTTTCGTAGTTGATGTTTTGCTGACGCATTCCCAGCGACAATCCAGCTGATAGATAGTTGGTGTGTTCACCGCCCAGATTTTTATGAAATGCACCTGCCAGGGAAATTTGCGTCATACTAAAATCAAAGCGGTCCACTTTGTCGCTCAGGAAAATTAAGCCAATGGAAAAAGCGTCCATCTGATTGCGGTCCCTGCCTATTTCCAGGCGAGCATCTCCCGACAGTCCGTAGGATTTATAGGGATGATTCAATACGGAGTTCCACTGGGTTCTGTGCTGTACGGTAATTCGATACAGGGCATCGTAAACACCGGCCATCGATGGGTTGAAGTTGGTCGGATTGGCATATTTTTGAGTAAATAACAAGTCCTGCGACCGCAATTCTTCAGAATGAAAAGCACTGGATATTATAAGGAGTAAACCTATGAGGTATGGGATCGTATTCTTGCGGAAAACCCATCTGTTCCAAATGAAACCCAATTTCCCGGACCTGATTTTTTTATTCATATGCGTGATTTGAACCTTGGATTGCGGATGAGCTGACTGGATAAGGGGGGTGCCAATTACTCTCTGGCTTTATTTTCCCAGGTCCGTTGCTCATCTCTTTTCTACCACTGCTTCTTTTTTTTCACTGGATTCGAGAAAGCCGTGTTCTTTCATCCACTCGTCATTAAACACTTTTTTGACGTACCTCGTACCGTGATCGTGCAAAATAACAACCACCACATCGTCTTTTTTCAGGTGTTTTTTGAGCTGAAGCAGTCCGGCAACCGCAGAGCCGCAAGAGTATCCCGCAAAAATGCCCTCCTCAGCAGACAATCTTCTGGTCATCACCGCACCGTCTTTATCGGTGACTTTTTCAAAGTAGTCTATCACATCAAAGTTGACATTCTTAGGGATCAAATCTTCACCTATTCCCTCCGTGATATAAGAGTAAATTTCCTCGGTTACCAGTTTTCCGGTTTCATGATAGGCTTTCAGTGCTGAACCGTAGGTGTCAATACCCCAGACCTTTATATTGGGATTTTTTTCTTTGAGAAATCTACCGGTTCCCGAAATGGTTCCCCCGGTGCCTACACCCACAACCAGGTGAGTGATTTTGCCATTGGTCTGCTCCCACAATTCGGGCCCGGTTGTTTCATAATGTGCCTGGGCATTAGACAGGTTGTCGTATTGATTAAACCAATAGGAGTTGGGCGTTTTTTCGCTGATATCCCGCGCCACACTGTAATAAGATTTCGGATCGTCGGCTTCTACATCGGTCGGACAAACCACTACCTCTGCCCCAAGTGCTCTGAGGATGTCAATTTTTTCCTGGGATTGTTTGTCAGAGGTGGTAAAAACACAGCGATAACCCTTGACCGCAGCGGCTATGGCGAGTCCCATACCCGTATTTCCCGAGGTGCATTCCACAATCGTCCCGCCCGGCTTTATTTTTCCCTCTTTTTCAGCGTCTTCCAGCATTTTTAGGGCCATTCTGTCCTTTATGGAGTGGCCGGGATTGAAGCTTTCAATTTTTGCAAGCACCAGGGCATCGATATCACCTATTACCTTGTTAAGTTTGACCAGGGGGGTGTTCCCAATGGTACCCAATATGTTTTTCTCGTAATTCATAAATGATTTAGGTTTACCAGATTTTTTATCCAAATAAATACGTTGAAATCGCATTAATGTTTCCCGCTCCTCCATTAGTTTGGCTCATATTGAAGGCAAATTTGATGGATCCTATTGATTCGAAGCTCGATTAGATTGTGGAGCAACCCTTTGCAGCATCACTGGTAAAAGGCCGTGAATGCCAGGTTTAGAAAGAGTAATGCGACCTTATTCCTCTTCTTCGGGCTGCAAATATCGCACTTTTACGAAAAACCTCGGATCAATTACCCCGAGATGATTGGCCAATCCATCCGATACAATTAATATTACGTCATCGGTATAGAGTGAAGCGGGAATTCGGCCGGACACTTTACCAAATGCCCTCCGTCCAAACATGGGGTTCTCAATTTCGATAATGGAATTGATTGGAGCGGTGCGGTGGAGCACATAGAATCCGGCTGTGGATTTCCACTCCTGATTCCACACAGCTACACCCCTGTTTTCCCGGGAATTCAGCGAGGTATTGTCATTGCCAGACCAGGATTCTTCCCTTCTTTCTTCGGTGGTGCCGATGTCTGGAATAAGATCCTCTTCAATAGCGGGGCCCCTGGTGGCGTGTTGTTCAGAGATATTGGTAGCCCTACCAATGACTTCAGTCGTTCCACTGAGCCGGTAATACCCGAGTTTCAAATCAATGCCCGGCTTCAAGTCGCCCGGGCCTATTCCGTTTAGCGATTGTAATTGACCCACAGATAAACCGCTGCGACGAGCGATGGAGTAAAAGGTGTCCCCTGAACGGATTTTGGTGCTGAGTACCCGGTATTTGCCGGCTGGCTTTTCAGCGCTTATATGGTTTTGGCTCAGAGGAACTTTTATCTCCTGACCCAAGGACAGCGTATGGAGCTCATCGGCTGTGTTAGCCGAACGGATGTCTGAAACTTTTGCATTGTGCAAACGAGCGATAGCGTAAAGGGTTTGCCCCGCCCTTATTTCGTGAATTACTACCCAACCATCCGATCCATGAGGCATTACTTCCTGTACTTCCTGCCCGATTAAAGATAAAGGCAGCACAAGGAGTATTATATTTAGGAATCGTTTTACCTTCGCCATTATAAGTTCGTTTTTGTATTCAACGAC
>REEO01000107.1 GCA_007695035.1 Saprospirales bacterium
AATCAATTTTTTAACCACTTTTTTTCTTATCTTTGCTTAGGTGAGGGGACTTTTTAGAGTGGACTCATTAATTAGGAATTATCATATAGGTGAGAAGACCATTAACCTAGTTGGGATTACTGGATTTTGGTTCTTGCCTTTCTTTAAGGATAGTGCTTTAATGCCGATGATTGGATTGAGCATTCCTAAACTTTCCGGGAGTAGTTCCCACTTCTCTTTTAAAAACCCTGTTGAAAAAGTTGATGTCCGTAAAGCCGGCTTGGTAGGCTATCTCGCGGATATTGAACCGAGAGGTCATGAGTAATTTCTTTGCGATTTTGAGCCTTTCGAACTGAATGAATTCCGTGACTGAGAGGCCTGTTTCATTTTTGAAGGACCTGGAAAAATGAGAAGGGCTCATGCAGGCCTTCTTACTGAGTTCTTCCAGCCTGAACTGTTGGGTAATATTTCTTTTGATGTAGTCAACCACGTGAGCCAGCGGGGTCTCATTTTTCATGCTCAGATAAGTAGATTCCAGGATGGTTCTGGCCTGGGTTTGAGAAAGTCTAATTAACATTTCTCTCAAAGTGAGGGCTGCTATGGCATCTTTTTCACGCGTTTCATCGGTGATGGCCAACTGAATGAACCTACCCACTATTTTTTTAAGGTCTTTTCTGCTGAGAAGGTGAAAGAAGCTGTGGTCAAGCTCCCAGTTTAGATTGGACATCAGTCTGGGATGTTTGTCATTTAAAAACTCAAAAGTCTCCCTGATGGTATCCTCACTAATGCTGAGGGCTATGCACTGGGTGGGGGTGTTCTGACTGGCCTCAGGGAAATTTATTCTCATCAATTCATCAGGAGGTGCAATTACAATCTCTCCCGGCAGGTAGTCAAAGTAAGGTCTCGCCCCCAGGGATATATTCTTTTTGCCTTTGATCATGGAAGTTATGACAAAATTGTTAAAAGACAGATGGACGTCCTCTGCTGCTTCATGAGTTTCAAAAATATTCAGCTCACAATTTTCAAAAGCGAAGATAACCCTGTTTTCAACCAGCGTCTTTAAATCTTTGTCGCTCCTCCACGGTACTTCGCTATACAATGTGTTGTGATTTGTTCGATTGACAATATAGCACAATCGTATTACCTTTTGCTAAGATAGTAATATTTTTACTACACTCAATATCTGACCTTTGATGCGAATCAAAAATTAAGAATTATGTCAGTATTAAAAGTATCAGAATCAAAACCTGTGGAGCGCCCCACTATCCCGGAAAAGTACGAACACTTTATAGGTGGAAAATGGGTGGCACCTGCATCCGGGGAGTATTTTGAAAATATTTCTCCAATCGATGGATCGGTTATGGCCCATGCTGCAAGGGGAAAAAAAGAGGATATCGAAAAAGCCCTGGATGCTGCCCATGCCGCATTCCCCGAATGGTCAAAGACCTCTGCGGCTGAAAGGAGTAACGCTCTTTTAAAAATTGCGGATATCATAGAGGAAAACCTCGAAATGCTCGCAAGGGTAGAAACCATTGACAATGGAAAAGCCCTGAGGGAAACCCGGGCAGCAGATCTTCCACTCTGTGTCGATCATTTCCGTTATTTCGCAGGCGCAATCAGGGCAGACGACAGCGTGATAAGCGAGCACGATGCCAATACGGTAAGCATTTCGCTTCAAGAGCCTCTGGGAGTGGTTGGACAGATTATCCCATGGAACTTTCCCCTCTTAATGGCTACCTGGAAAATCGCCCCCGCTCTAGCTGCAGGTTGCTGCACTGTGGTAAAACCCGCAGAGCAAACACCTACCAGCATCATGGTGCTCATGGAGCTGATTAAGGATGTACTTCCACCGGGGGTACTCAATGTAGTTACTGGTTTTGGACCGGAGGCTGGAAAACCGCTTGCCTCTTCTCCAAGGATCGCCAAAGTGGCTTTTACCGGAGAAACTACCACGGGGCGTTTGATCATGCAATACGCAAGTCAAAATCTCATTCCCGTCACCATGGAACTGGGCGGAAAATCCCCCAATGTATTTATGAAATCCATAGCCGACCATGACGATGACTTCTTTGACAAATGCATTGAAGGGGCTGTGATGTTCGCACTGAATCAGGGCGAGGTTTGTACCTGTCCCAGCCGAATCCTCGTGCACGAAGATATTTACGAGAAATTCATGGATAGGGTGGTAGAGCGTACCAGAGCGATTGTAGTCGGTCATCCACTTGCAGAAGACACAATGATGGGGGCGCAGGCATCCAACGACCAGTACGAGAAGATTCTCTCCTACCTCGATATTGGTAAGCAGGAGGGAGCAGAAGTTCTTTGTGGTGGTTCAGGAGCTGAACTCAATGGGGAATTAAAAGACGGATTTTATATTCAACCCACCATCTTTAAAGGGCACAACAAAATGCGTATCTTCCAGGAAGAAATTTTTGGGCCTGTAACCGCAGTGACTACCTTCAGGGATACAGAAGAGGCAATTGAGCTCAGCAATGACACCCTTTACGGATTGGGAGCAGGACTTTGGACCAGAGATGCGCACGAAATCTATCAGGTGCCACGAGCGATCAAGGCCGGCCGGGTGTGGGTCAACAACTACCATGCTTATCCGGCGCACGCACCTTTCGGGGGATACAAAAAGTCGGGATTTGGCAGGGAAAACCACCTGATGATGCTCAACCACTACCGCCAAACCAAAAACATGCTGATTTCCTACAGCAAATCCAAATTAGGATTCTTTTAATCCTGACATCTTTATTAAACGGTCACTCTTTCTTCCCGAGGGAGTGATCGTTTTAAAAAAAAACAGGTTTGCTGCTTCTTCATGCGACTATGGCAGAAACCTTAGAACATCCTGTCGGTTATGATCAATGAAGCAAATGCCATAAGAATGATTCCCATCAGCAAATCGTGCTATGGAGGCCGATCTTTTTTCGGTATTGAGAAAGTCTATGAGCATTGATTTGTTCCAACTTGTCAAATTTATTAATCACTTCAAACTCGAAATTTTATGACATCTAAACAACAAACTCCCGTCCCCAGGGTACTCGTTTCCGATAGTGCAAAAAAAGTGGTTGAGGAACTTAAATCTGAGTATGGTAAGCTGCTTTTTCACCAGAGTGGCGGATGTTGCGACGGCTCGTCACCGATGTGTTACGAAGATGGGGAGTTGATTCTGGGTGAAAGTGATGTTTGGCTGGGGGAAGTAAGTGGCTGTGATTTCTATATGAGCCGCGACCAATTCGAATACTGGAAACACACACAGTTGACTCTCGATGTTACAAAAGGCCGCGGTAGTAGCTTTTCATTGGAAATACCTCTCGGTATTCGCTTTATGATTCGATCGAGAATCTTTCAGCCCCACGAAATGGAGAACCTCATACCAACCAAAAGTGGAGTTGATCCGTAAACCCATTTAAGATTGTTCCGAGGTGAGATGGTTTCGATTGAAATGAGCTTTTAATCCACTTCGATTCGTCCTGGTTGCGAATTATAGTTACTGCAACACATTGCCTTTTTTGGCTGTAGTGCTGCAACCCACAATTTTTTCTCAATCCGGCTCCCCATTCCTTCAGATGGTGATTTTTAACCCGGAAAATGCAGGAGGATGATGTACCACTTCTAAAACCCCTAACCTAAACTTGTCCCAAAATGAAACTACCGTGGGATTATATATAATTAACAATAATGGGTGAGCTTCTATGAAACCTGAGGTTGCTTATAAAGGACCATACATTTTTTAAATTGTGAAGCGTTATTGTGAATGCTGA
>REEO01000050.1 GCA_007695035.1 Saprospirales bacterium
TGATTTTTATACAGATGCTCTACTGAGGCTAAAACCATATTATTCTTAAGAAAAAATTTAAGTGTAAATCCCATATTATCAAATCCCGTTAGGAGTATAATTTTGAGAAATATATTCTGGTATCGATAGATTAAAGAGTGATATTACAAACATAATTAACATATAAATACTTGAAAACGATATATTTTTAGCTAATACTAATTAGTGAGTAAAAAATAATCCGATTTATTAATCTTAATCATTTAAAATTATGTCCATAACAAACCTTTCGGCTCATGAATTACGAGAATTGATAAGCCGATACCAGTCTGAATTGCGCAAACTCGAGTTTCAGGCGCAGAAAACCTATTCGACCATTAAGGAATTGGAAGATGCCTTTTTCCAATCTACAGGTCGCACGCAACAACCACCTAATTTGCCAAGTAGTAAAACTTCTGCATCGACTGAAACTCAGCAAGCATCAGAAGCCAGGCCTCAAAAAAAACAGGAGGCATCTGAACCCATTGAAAGACCCTCTGTTTCCGGCAGGAGGTCATCATCCAAACCTGCGATGGCACGTGCAGTAGAAGAGGCATCTATGCCTATGAAAAAGAAGAGCGGACCAGCTACGGCTGAGTACGCCATATTGCCCAAGAAAACACCTAAGAAGCCAAAAAAGACCGGTGGAAAAGGCAAGCGCAAGCGCGTCGTTAAAACCGATGGTTATCGCCTTTCAGATTGGGATGAGTTTATACTCAATTCTCTTAAAGATCAAGGCATAATCCTTCGGAATGCCGACTTTTACGAACTTGCCAAGGATTGGGTTAAGAAGAAGAAAATGAAGCTCGACAAGACCGAGATACGCGGGAAAATCAGCAGGTCTATCCACAAACTAGCCAATAAGAGAGGGTATATTATCAAAGTTAAATATCCAGGCCGCGGAAATGCCTATGCTCTTCCCGAGTGGTTTACCGAAGACGGAAAATTGAAGCAGATACACTCTGCTTAATCAATAAAGTCAGTATAATCAAAGGGCAATCGCGACTGTTTCGGTTGCCCTTTTTTTTATTGCTTTTGTTCACTTAGCACTGAAACACCCATTTCATACCCGGCGCCAGTATTATAACCTTAAAACCATTGTCGGTCCTGCCTGTTGTGAAAGTGTATCATCGGCCCTACAATTTCCACATAAAATGATTAGTTTTGCAGATGCGTTTGATGAGTGAAAAAAACATTTTATGAGTCAATCTACCAAAGACCAGGCGGTAAAAGATATACTGAAAAACCACAAACTGCGCCTTACCCGCGTACGCCTGAAAATTCTAAACATTTTCCTGGATTCTTCCAAGGCCCTCACACATGAAGATATCGAAAAGCACTTTGACCAACTGGACCGCATAACCCTATACCGCACGCTTAAGACTTTTGAAGAAAGTGGATTGATTCACAAAATCCCGAGTTCTGACAATACCCCCCTATACGCTATATGCGCCGAGGATTGCAATCACAATCGCCACATGGACAACCACGGACACTTTCACTGTCTGAAATGTGGAAAAACTTACTGCATGGAAGAGGTGAAAATTCCAGCCATTGAACTGCCGGATGGCTACGAGGCCAGTAATCAGCACCTCGTTATGGAAGGCAACTGCGCCGACTGTAACGAATAACTACCATTAACGTCATGGCACCACTGCCCGAGCGATTGAGACCCAAAAACCCCGGTGATTTCGAAGGCCAACAACACTTGTTTGGTCCGGGAAAACCCCTTCGCATAATGCTTGAGGAATGTCATGTGCACTCAATGGTTCTTTGGGGTCCTCCGGGAGTTGGAAAAACCACCTTTGCCGGGCTGTTGGAAACCAAAACCGAGCGACCATTTTATAAACTCTCTGCTGCCGATTCAGGGATTAAGGCCGTGCGTACCGTCATTGAAAAAGCCGCAGAACGCATCGCTCTCCACCAGTCACAGCCCATTCTCTTTTTGGACGAGATACACCGATTTTCCAAATCCCAACAGGATGCACTGCTCGGAGCTGTTGAAAAAGGGGTCATCACACTGGTGGGCGCCACCACTGAGAACCCATCTTTTGAAGTAAATCCAGCCCTGTTGTCGCGCTGCAGGGTCTATAAATTTGAGCAACTAGGGAAAGCTGAACTGGAGAGAATCCTTCATAAGGCCATTGAAAAAGATGAAATACTCAATAGAATCAAGATTGAAGTAAAGGAAACCGATGAACTTCTAAGGGCATCGGGTGGTGATGTAAGGAAATTGCTTCACGGCCTCGAAAGCATTGTTATAGCAAAAACCAGGGGTGGAAACAAGAAGCTGACCCTTGACAACCAAACCACCCGGGAGGTATTGGTCAATATCCTACCGGAATATGACAAAACTGGCGACCAGCACTACGACATCATTTCTGCTTTTATCAAAAGCATACGTGGAAGTGATCCGGATGCTGCCATCTATTGGCTTCACAGAATGCTGGAAGGCGGTGAGGACATCAAGTTTATATGCAGGCGCATGATCATCTCGGCTTCAGAAGACATAGGTCTTGCCAATCCCAATGCCCTTTTACTGGCCAACTCCTGTATGCATGCTGCCATCAACACCGGACTTCCCGAAGCAGCCATTCCCATGACTCAGACGGCAATTTACCTCGCCTGTTCACCCAAATCCAACTCAGCCTACCTGGCCATGCACAGCGCCAGGGACCTTGTCAGAAAATTCCCCAACTCGCCGGTCCCGAAACACCTGCGAAATGCACCGGACAAATTGAGCCGGGAACTCGGTCACGGAAAGGACTACGCTTATCCCCACGATTATCCGAAAAACTATGTGCCCCAAAACTATTTTCCCGGGGATATTCCCCCAGCCAAACTCTACGAACCTGGAGGGAACCCATACGAGCAACAAATGATCAAAAAGTGGGAGGACAAGAAATCCAGATCCTCATCATCTGATAAGCAGGAATAAAAAGCATCGAAGCTTTTTGACTATAATTCAGATGGGTGTCACAAAATTTTTTCCAGCAATTTGTACCCTCCCCCTCTCTGAACCTTTAATGCCCATAGTAGTTCTAATTCATAATACAGGTTATCTTTCAGTATGAGCTATGACCGGGCATGTGACCCGGCAGAAAATCCTGGAAGATCAAAATTTATATTATATTTGTGAGAAATTAACCAGCAACAAGATTAGCATAAATGGATACAGCGACTACTTCATACATCGATCAGGAAAATCTGAAAATCATCAGAGACAGTGCCAGAGATTTTGCCGAAACCCACATCAGGCCACATGTAATGGAATGGGATGAAGAGCAGCACTTTCCGGTGGAAATGATGAAGGAAATGGGGAAGTATGGTTTTCTCGGAGTACTCGTACCTGAAAATTACGGCGGCTCCGGTCTGGGTTACCAGGAGTACATTACCATAATCGAAGAGATCACAAAGGTTGATCCATCCATCGGTCTTTCAGTGGCAGCTCACAACTCTCTTTGCACAGGTCATATTTTGGAGTTTGGAAATGAGGAGCAAAAGCAGAAGTACCTGCCCAAACTCGCCTCAGGAGAGTGGATCGGTGCATGGGGGCTAACCGAACCCAATACCGGCTCCGATGCGGGAAGAATGAAAACTGTGGCTGAAAAACAAGGCGACAACTACATCATTAACGGCACCAAATGCTGGATTACACACGGAATTAGTGGTGAAGTGGCGGTGGTTATCGTGAGAACCGGTGAACTTTTGGACTCCCGCGGGATGACAGCCTTCATAGTAGAAAGAGATACCGAGGGTTTTTCAGGCGGGAAAAAAGAGGACAAACTCGGAATGCGCGCATCCGAAACCGCTGAATTGATTTTTGACAACTGCAAAGTTCCGGAGGCCAACATGCTCGGAAAGGAGGGTGAAGGTTTTATCCAGGCAATGAAAATCCTAGATGGAGGGCGCATATCTATAGCAGCACTTTCACTCGGAATTGCCAAGGGAGCCTACGAGGCCTCCGTAAAATACGCCAAGGAGAGAGAACAATTTGGACAACCTATTGCGAATTTTCAGGGGGTGAGTTTCAAACTCGCAGATATGACCACAAAAATTCAGGGTGCAGAGTTACTTACCAGAAAGGCCGCCCATTTAAAAAACAATGGCAAGCCCGTAACAAAGACTTCTGCATCGGCCAAATACTACGCCTCAGAAGTCTGTGTGGATATCGCAACAGACGGTGTTCAGATTTTTGGAGGTTACGGCTACACCAAAGAATTTCCGGTGGAGAAATTTTACCGGGACTCCAAATTGTGCACCATTGGTGAGGGCACCTCGGAAATCCAAAAATTGGTGATCACAAGGGAGCTGATTAAAGAAAATAAACTGGGGTAATTCCACTCACACATTTTGGTAGGGTTTAATTAACGGGGACTGCGATCCCCTCCTTAAATTGTATTGCTAGCGATTGCTGGAATTCCGGTGTCTAAATTGGGAAGGATTTTCAACCTTGCCACAACCTACCAAAAGGGACCAAATACACTACTACCAGGGATTGGATTGAAACCTGAGCCCAGATGGAGGAGAAGAACTAATATCCCTCACTCGACCTCTGCACTTTCAATGACCTCATTAAAAACCCGGAAAAAGTTGCCGCTCCATATTTTTTCAATGTCCTCCCAACTGTAATCCCTTCGCAAGAGTTCTGCCGTTACATTTTTCATCTCTGACACATCAAAGCAGTCTTCCAGCACCCCTCCCCCATCGAAATCACTTCCGATGCCGACGTGGTCAATTCCGATCAGATCCACGATATGGTCAATATGGTCCACAAAATCAGATACCGTTGGGAGTTTTACCGGGTATTTGTGATTAATGGCTTCCCAGGCCGCCCAGGCTTCTGCCATCTCTTCCTCACTCAATCCACTGAAGTTGTTGTAGCGCTCTCTAACCTCTCGTCTTGCCTGGAGCACCTCCGGTTTTTGTTGTATGGTTTTCACATAAGAAGGTAGAAAGGTGACCTGAATTACTCCACCATTTTTGGCCAGTGCGAGCAGCATATCGTCGGACAGATTGCGAGCGTGGTCACATACGGCCCTGGCATTTGAATGCGTGGCTACAACCGGTTGAGAACTCACTTCTATCACATCGTAGAATGCCTGATCGGAGATGTGGCTGACATCAATCATCATACCGATGCGGTTCATTTCTTTAACCACTTCCCTGCCAAAACTCGACAATCCACCGTGGATGTAACCTTCAGGGTCTGTAGAGGAATCGCATACCTGATTGTTTCTGGTATGACTGAGTCCGATATACCGAGCGCCCAGATCGTAGAATTCCTGTACCCTGTTTATGTCGTGGTCCAGCGGAAACCCATTTTCCAAACCAATAAATATGGCGTGTTTCCCGAGGTGTTTCAGTTCCCAGGCATCTTCCGGGCTAAGCGCAATACCTGCGACCTCACTGCTCTCCTCCGCAATCTCATGTATCAATTCAAAAGTCTCCAGAGCGCTTTCGTAAGCCTTTTTGTAATTGGTTTCGGTCAATGGCTCCTGCCGCACATACACCACAAAAAAGCCGGCATCAAGACCTCCCTCTCTCATTCGCGGAAAATCGACTTTCCCACCGCCCTTTCTGGGATCGTTTCGCTCCAACATATCAAAATCATCCCGGCCAAGCCGCATGGGCGTATCGAGATGCGTATCCAATGTCAAAATACTCTTGTGGATGGCTTCCACCTGCTCCTCGATAGGATCGGTGAAGGTGAAGGCCATGCCGCTTATAACAACAGCCAAAAAGAGGATTCCTGAAGTATAAATCTTACGCATATTTGGTTTTTTCAATGATTTATCTCACAAAACACCGATTCAAAAGTAAGTATATTTCCCGGCTATCTGGCAAAATGGACTGTGAAATATAATTTTTGCTGTTCATCAGCCGCGATTTCAACCAAATGATTTACCTTTGAATCTTTCAGAAAAATGGTTGTTGAGATCATTTTGATAAGAGAAGAGCCAGCTCGCTCCGACTAAAGTGGGTTGCCTGTTTTGGGTTTTTGTAGAAAAAATGAGCATATGAAAAGCCTTCTGTTCGCTTTAGTTTGCCTTGCACTCGGGTTTAATGCCGGAGCGCAGGTGGAACCAATGTCCGTGGATGGAAGAGCTACTGCCAACTGGGCCTACACTTTAAAAGGCATTGAGTCCTCCTTTTCCAATCAGGCTGGATTGTCAGAACTGTCGGGATTTGCAGCGAATATTTACGCCGAACAAACCCATTTACTGCCGGAATTTTCCAATGTGGGACTGGCTATCGGACTCAGTACGGGTGCAAATTCAGGAATATCTGCAAACTTCAGCCGCTATGGCATTGAGGAATTCAGGCAGAGCAGAATCGGTTTGGGATATGGGATGAAACTCAGCCGTGAGCTCAGCGTGGGCGTTCAGATAGATTGGTACCAAACAAGCATTACCAACTACGGTCAGAACTCCCAGCTCTCTTTTCGCATTGGCGGGATGTACTCCATTTTCACCAACCTGACGGCAGGCATTCACATTTCTAATCCACTGGGCATTGAAATCGCCGATAACCACCCAATCCCCTCTCAATTTAATTTCGATCTGGATTGGAGGGTTTCCTCCCAATTGACCGTAGGTGCCGGCCTGGTAAAAGATGTTGACTACGATGCCGGCATAAAAGTAGGTCTGCGCTATCAAATCCACCCCAATTTCAGAATTATGTTTGGTGCAATTACGGAACCTGCCAGGTTTACTTTTGGGATAAATCTCGACCTGCAGAATTTCAGCATTCAATCAGCTGGCAGCTATCATCAGCGGCTTGGGATCAGCCCTTCTGCCGGTCTGTCCTACGAGGCCAAACAGTAGCATGGCCAGCCACTAAAACCGCATCCTGGAAAAACATTTTCAGCATTTTATTTTGACCAAAGAAAGTCAACAAATAGTAATCACCACCAAAAACTACCTTCAAATCCATGAAATTGACCCTGGTTACACCAAATGGAGCTCAGCTTAGCGGAATCACCAATTTTTTAGAGCGGTCAGGAACCCGATCTGCACCTTTTCACTATCGCTTAAAAGGAACTGAAATTCACCTTCTGGTAACCGGTGAGGGAATTATTAGCACCACCTACTCATTGACCAAATACCTCCAACACCAGGCAGTTGACCTGCTTATCCACACCGGGATCGCTTTTTCCCTGATAAAAACGGTGGAAACGGGGTCCATTATGCAGCTCAGTAGCGAGCAATTTGTCGGGGATACGGATCAAGCTTTTGAAAAAACACCAACAATAGAAAATCCTGGAATGGCTAACCAAGCAGGTGAAAATTTTCAGCCGGATCGATTAATGAAAAATCCCTTTACAGGGCAGTTTCTTCCAGTGGCTAAGGGACTAACTTCTGCCACTTTTCCACCTTATGGAGAATTCACCACAAAGCTCAGCAAAAATTTTCCGGATGCAACGCTTGTAACCCCCGATGGAGCGGCTTTTTTCTTTGCAGCACTTAGCGAAAACACAAAATTTATAAGCCTGAGGGCTGTTACACATTCCCTTTATGAAACCGATACTGGGAAAAATGCAGATTCAGTCATAGGGGAGATGAATAAAATACTCGCAGAGATGATAGAGTCACTTGCGGTATAATATTTCATAACTCTCTGCCAAAATAATCATCTGATTGTAACTGGCCACACCTTCTGTTACACCGTGCGCCCTGAGGTAGGAATCATAAACCCGCCTTTGGAGGCCGGGAAACCAATCGGGGTATTTCGCCCTGTTTTCAAAAATGGACTGAAGGTCCCTGACCACCAATTCACTCAGATTTTCTTCGATAAATTCACTGTAAAACTCGCGGTCAAAGGATCGGGCTGCTCGCGCAAGGTAGCGCCAAAAGGTCAAATACCCGGAGTACCTTATAAAAGGATCGTCCGACCTGGTGGTGGCCAGATATGCCAATAGATTACAAAACCCTTCGTCCGTGAATCCGGCACTGTGCCCCATCTCATGGCTGGATGTAAAGGGTAATTGCAGCGGATGCAAGCCCGGGTCAATGGTGGCTTCACCGGTAAAGGGAAAATACATGCCAGCAGTGGAATTTCGCAATAAAACGCCTTTTGGCCACCAATGGCGCAATGGGTATGCTGAATACTGTTTAAATCCGTGCACTGCCAGAACCTGATTCAAGTAGTCTGCCAGCCTCTTGTAATCAACATTCAATTCAAAGAAGTCTGAAGGATTTTCAAACCCCGCGCCGTGCAGCTCCGCACGGAGTTTATTTACCGAATCCGTGTAGGCGTATAGCATTTTATTGACCCGCTCGGCAGGTACCGGCTTTGTACTTAATCCCAGTTGCTCAACAGGCGAAGGCATGAGGTAATTGAACCCCCATATCCAATAAAAACCACAGGCTATGATTATTCCGGTTCTCAGCAGGTACCACAGCACATTGAGCCATCGGTTTCCCACATTACCACGCCTTTTTATTAGCCGAAAAAAAACACCCCTGGCGATTACGGCCATGACAAGAATAATAAACACCTTAAACAGGGGAATTGGGCACAGCCAGCTCAAAGTATTCAAGGTCAATCGGACCGACGGATAGATCAGCTCACCGTATAGAAAATTCATAGCGGCAGGTGATAACCAGCCGATCATCAACATCAGTGCAGTTATTAGCGCAATGGGTATAATTATCCGGTTGTGGGTCATAATTTTTCTGGCACAATATTTAAACTAACTCTTTGAGAAAATTGTATTAATTTTGCAAGATTAGTAAAAATTATAAAATAACTTAATATGGCACTTGAATTCACGGATGATAATTTCCAGTCAACAGCACTTGAAAGCGATCAATTGGTTGTTGCTGATTTTTGGGCTGAGTGGTGTGGCCCCTGTAGGATGATAACACCCATTATAGAGGAGTTGGCAAAAGAGTATGATGGCTCTGTAAAAATAGGTAAGGTTAATGTGGATAACAATCCCCAGGTTGCCGGAAAGTACAGTGTGCGATCTATACCGACCATTTTGTTGATAAAAAATGGTGAAGTTGTTGACAAACACGTGGGTGTGATATCGAAGCAGGCACTGGCTGATAAGATCGAAAACCACAAGTAATTATCCAGGTAATTATTAAAAGTTGTAATACTACAAGCGGTCCGGAGATAGTTTGACTTACCGGGCCGTTTTTTATTTTTGGCCACATTTTGCGACATACAAACTTGATAAATGGGATATTTCGATCAGTATGAATTGAGGCATTTGAGCAAACTCGACCTGCTCGCCAAACAGGTGGTGGAGGGATTTATAATCGGTTTGCACAAAAGTCCCTTTCACGGTTTTTCAGTGGAATTTGCGGAACACCGGCTTTACAATACAGGCGACAACATCAAGAATGTAGATTGGAAAGTGTACGCCCGTACGGAAAAACTTTTTCTCAAAAAATACGAGGAGGAAACCAATCTAAGGTGTCAAATCGTGATCGACGCCTCTTCATCCATGCACTATCCCAAATTCAAGGCTGGCAAAAAATTGGAACTTAGCAAATTTGAGTTTTCGGCTCTCGGTGCCGCTTCCCTGATGAACCTGCTGAAGAAACAACGCGATGCCTTTGGGATAACGCTTTTTGACGAAACCATTTCTGAACACCTGCGCCCAAAATCAAGCCATACCCATTATAAATTGTTACTTTCGAAACTGGAAAACATTATTAGCAATCCACCAGTGAACAAAAGCACCTCCGCTGCTGACAGTCTCCACAAAATTGCTGAGAGCATCCACAAAAGGTCAATGGTGGTTATTTTTTCCGATATGTTCGAACGCACTGAAGACAATTCGGAATTGTTCAGTGCACTGCAGCACCTCAAGCACAACAAACACGAAGTCGTTCTGGTCCATGTTTTTGACAAAACCACCGAAATGGACTTCGACTTTCCCGAAAAGCCCCATATTTTTATAGATATGGAATCAGGCGCCGAAGTCAAGGTCCAACCCTCGGAGGTTAAAGACCAGTACCTGACCCAGATGAACGCCTTCAGAAAAAACCTTAAGACCAAATGTCTGCAGTACAAAATGGACATGGTGGAGGCCGATATCAAACAGGGATACAATGAGATTCTTCAAGCCTACCTGATCAAGCGGAAAAAAATGGCCATATGATAGTGGTGAGCATTTCTGATCTATTTCCCTGGAAGAGAGAAAGTGCTGTCTATTCTACATTCAAAAAAAACAGTCCATGAAAAAGGTCAGAGTGGACAAATGGCTTTGGGCTGTCCGGATTTTCAAGTCCCGTTCCCTTGCGACAAAAGCTTGCAAAGAAGGCGCGGTTAAAATGGGCGATGACAAACTTAAGCCCGCACACCTAATAGAACCCGATAATATTTTGACCGTCAAAAAGAACGACTTCAACCTCCGCATTAAAGTCCTAAAATTGCTGTCAAAAAGAGTGGGTGCCCCAATCGCCCAATCCTGTTACACGGACCTCACTCCTGAAGAGGAGTACAACAAATACGAGGCCTGGTACAACCGGAAAAAACAGAGTGAATTCAGGGAAAAAGGACTCGGAAGGCCCACCAAAAAAGACAGAAGAGAGATTGATAAGTTAAAGAAGTGGCTTTGAGGAGGAGAAACGATCTGTTTAGTTCCCTTTTTAAAAAAATCCCCCAGCTCCTCTCGATCTGAAAGAATTATTTCCCTAAATTAGCTGTTAAATGACAGAAGAAACAAGAGGAGTTTAATCAGCTTTGACTGGGCGATCAAAAGGCTTTTGAGAAGCAAGGTTGATTATATGATTTTAGAGGGCTTTCTATCCGAATTACTCAAAGTAGATATAAAAATAAAGAATCTTCTGGAGTCAGAGAGCAACAAGTCCGATAAAGACGATCGTCACAATAAATGCGACCTACTCTGCGAGAACGATCGTGGGGAGTTGAAAATTATAGAGGTACAGTTCCACAGGGAAATGGATTACTTTCAACGCATGCTTTATGCCACGTCGAAAGTAATCACCGAGTACATCGCTGCCGGAGAGGAATATGCCGAGGTCAAAAGGGTGTATTCAGTTAATATTTTGTACTTTGATTTGGGGCAGGGAGCGGATTATTTATACAAGGGTACAACGGAGTTCAGAGGGATGAAGGATAAAGATCGGTTGCGCTTGTCCCGATCACAAATTAAAACCTTTGGAAAGGAATATCCCTCCGATTTGTACCCAGAATACTACCTGATCAAGGTCAACAATTTTGACGATGTGGCAAAAAACTCCCTGGAGGAATGGATTTACTACCTAAAAAAATCCGAGCTTCCGCCAATAACCATAACAGCAAGGGGACTCGACAAAGTAAATGAACGATTTAAATACGATAAAATGGATGCAACCCAAAAAAAGGAGTACGATCGCTACCTGGAGAGCCTGCAGGCCTCTGATAGCGCAATAGAAACAGCCAGGTACGAAGCCATAGAAGAAGGTAGAGAGGAAGCCATTTCTGAAAAGAATATGCAATTCATTGTTAATTCCTACAAAGAAGGTTTAAAAATTCCAACAATTGCCAAAATTGTTGCTGTATCCGAGGGTGAGGTAAAGAGAATCCTGCAAGACAAAGGATTGCACTAAAGCCATTACCTCAACCGAAGATTAAGTTCCCTTCAATGAAGACCTGTTAAATGCCGGATATTGACCCACAAGATTGGACCTGGGCAACGGACAGCAACCATCATCAATTCCAGGAATATTGAGACACTTTTTACTACCTGGTATCCAGGCCTCCTCCAAAATTTTTAACTAAATCACCCAATGACCTCCTCTTTTATTTCACCCTTTCCAATGTTAATATTTTTTTCAAGCGGCATGAACCAAAGAATAAAGTGGTTCGTTTAATATTAGTGAATAATTAAACGTCAGGTATTCATACATTATCAATAATTTAAACCGACCTAAAATTTTTACGATGAAAGCAACAAATGGATTACTGTGGATGGCTGTTTTAGCTCTGTTTGGGGTTACACTCACAATGGGTGCATGTGCAGAAAATGGAGAAAAGACCGAAGAGGAGAAACAGGACCACCTTCTCGATCGGGAGGATGACGTAATGGTTATTCACGATGAAGTGATGCCTCTAAACAACGATCTCCGTATTAAAGCAAATGACCTCATGGCGTATTTCGAAGAAAATGTCGAAGATATCGATGAGGAAACGCAGCACGAGATAAGAACCCTGATTGAAAGACTTGAAAATGCCAGAGAAGGTATGATGACCTGGATGAGTGACTGGGCTGATACTGACAGGGATGCCATGGATTACGAGGAAGCATTGGAGTATTATGATAGAGAGGAAGAGCGCATCAGCGAAGTGGCGGATGCTATGAGGGAAAGCCTGAAAGATGCAGAGGAATTCCTCAAAAAGCACCAAGACAATGGCGATGATGATGAGAATGAAAGCTGATCATTTTACTTAATTAATGAACACTTAAATTTACTTTAATGAACAATATCACCGGACTGCTTCTAGCAGGACTGGTTGGACTTTTAATGGTGTCATGCGGAAAGGATGAGCAAAGAGAACTACCCATTCTTGGGATACCAAAAATTACAGACGGGGATACGATACCACATCGTATCCCTGATTTTAAATTTACCAACCAGGACAGCCAAAAAGTCACCAATGAAACTTTTGAAAACGCTATGTATGTCGCGGATTTCTTTTTCACCTCCTGCCCCACGATTTGTCCAAAGTTGACCCGGTCGATGCTCAAGATTCACGATTATTTTGAAGGCCGCGACGACCTGCTCTTCCTTTCGCATACAATCGATGTGCGCCGGGATAGTATTCCCCGCTTAAAACTCTACGCAGAAAACATCGGCGTCACTTCGGACCGCTGGCATTTTGTTACTGGTGATGAAGACGAAATTTATGACATTGCAGAGGACTACATGAGTATTGCGCTGGAAGACCCGGACGCTCCCGGAGGATTCGATCACAGTGGCTGGCTCATACTCGTGGACCAAAACCGCCATATCAGGAGTTTTTGTGACGGAACCGAAGACGAGGATGTGGACCGGCTTATAGAGGATATCAAACTACTCATTGATGAGTAAATCGCTCCAATTGAGTGTTGTATTAATGGCACTCATTATCGGTGCTTTCACAATCTTTCACTCTTCCTGTGATTTCAACCCACACCGGCATGGTGAGTGGCTGTTCGAAATACACTGCGCCAACTGTCACATGGCGGATGGCACCGGTTTGGGTGAACTGATACCGGATCTTTGGGAATCCCCCTACCTCCAAAAAACAACCATTCACGAGGCCGCATGCCTGATCCGCTATGGCATAAAAACACCGGACCCACTCGACCCAGACCTGAAAATATACCCCATGCCTCCAAATTATGAATTGACTGAATCTGAAATCGCCAACATCCTCAATTACATCGGCAACAGTTTCGGTAATGAAGGAGGGTATATTAATCCCACCACACTCAAAGAAGTACTTTCAGACTGCCCCAATGCAGAGGACAGACAGTGGTGACCTCAGAAACCCGGGCTGCTAAAAAATCACACGACATCCAGGGCCTGTTTTAGGTCCCAAATAATATCCTCCGATTTTTCAACCCCGACAGAAAGGCGGAGCAGAGAATCATCCACACCAATTTCTATAAGGTGGTCTTCATCCACACCCGCGTGAGTCATGGTTTTGGGATGCTCAGCCAAACTCTCCGTACTTCCCAGGCTCACAGCCAATTTGATCAATTTCAACGAATCCAGAAATTTGAAAGCCTCCTCTTCACCGCCCTTTATACTAAAAGACAACATGGCTCCGGTACCCGAAAAGTGTCTTTTAAAAATTTCGTACTGTGCACTGTTTTTTTTAATCAATCCCAGATAGTTGACCTTTTTAACTTTTGGATGATCGTTCAAAAATTGGGCTACCTCAATGGCATTTGTCTGCTGTTGTTCCATCCTAACTTTTAGTGTCTCCAAACTTCGCATAAGGAGCCAACCAGTCCAGGGCCCTGCCATATTCCCAAGAAATGTCCGCAGGGTTTTTATCCGGGTCATATTCTCCTTATTTCCAAGTACCGCGCCGGCAATAATATCACTGTGACCACCGATGTATTTGGTGGCTGAATAGACGATCAGGTCTGCTCCTAATTGCAATGGATGTTGCCAAAGTGGTCCCATGTAGGTATTGTCCACGCACAACCTCACCTTTTTGTCCTCAGTGCTGTATTTCTTTGCGATGGCGGAACACATTTCAAGGTCAATCAAATCGTTAGTCGGATTGGCAGGGGTTTCAGCATAGACCAGTTTAAGCTTGTCCGCCTTTCCAGATTTTTCCAATTTGGCCAAAATATCTTCTTCAGTATCCCAGGGATGGAAGCCTATAGTTTCCACTCCGATACTCGGTAGAAAATGGCTGATAAAATGGCTTGTACCTCCGTAAAGTGGGGAGCTGTGAAGCAACAGGTCACCGGGCTTCAAAAACTCCAGCATGGTGGTCGTAATCGCTGACATCCCGCTTTCAAACACAGCGCAATCCTCAGCTTCGTCCCAGAGACAGAGACGGTTTTCCAGTATTTCGAGGTCGGGATTGTTGATTCTGCTGTAAATAAGCCCGAGTTCTTCGTTTGGCAACAGTTCCCTTTTGCCGTAGGCTACCTCAAAAAAAGCCTTGCCTTCACGGGCGTTTTTAAAAACAAAGGTGGAGGTTTGAAAAATGGGGCACTTGATAGCCCCTTCAGATAATTCCGGTTTGTAGCCGTAGGACATCATAAGGCTTTCCGGTTTAAATTTGTGGTCCATAATTATGCTGGTTTTTATGATATTCTATGAAAATAATTTACCGGTCTGTTGTTAGTGTAAGGAAAGCATCCCGAAATTTACCCTGATAAAAATTTAAACTGTTACTAACCCAAATGAGTTTTCTGGGTCTAGATGTGCAGGTGAAATGTGATTTAGAAATATATCCCAAAAAGATATTGACCAATGTGGAAAGATGACTCTCCACTTGCAGAATATTTCACTGTTATTTAGACACCAATTCGGTTAATTTACAATAGGAACCTCAATGGCCTGAAGTACAACCATTTCATCGGATGACCTGTGCAGTGTCACAAATGCGACAATGTGGCAATTTTCCGCAACCCACCAACCGTCTTCATCGGGCATTTCAAAGCTGTACTGACGACTGACAGACGGTTCGGACGTAATACTTTGGGTAAGGACATCTCCGAAAACATCAGAGAGTACTGCTCGCATCGTGAAGTTGTGTACATAGTCCTCGATCACACCGTCCTGGCTCAACTGTGCATCGACGATGCCTGATTCTGTAAGGTAAACAGTCAGTCGGAGGTCGCCTTCCACTATAGATTTGGCAGCGACATCAATCTCCACCTCCAAATTTCTGCTGTCTTGATCAAAATTGACTTCTGCCTCAATCACCAACTCACTGGGCCCGTCTAATTGTTCGGCTACCCGACCCGACCACGAGCCCACATTGGCAATAGCTCTGTACTGTTCTCCGGAAAACATCTTTCTGTTAATAGAAGCGGCAGGTTTACCGAGGTAAAGACCAAGGAAATTATCTAATTCTTGCGCCTCCTCTGATCGAAAGTCAAATTTGCTACTTTCACGCGGAGCTCCCAGAAAATTGGAATGGATAGCCACGATGGCAACATTGTCACCGAATCGGTTTTTGATACTTTGCAGTTCAGATCCACCGGCAGGGCAATTCGGACAGCTTGCACCGGTGAGTTCCTCGATAAGCACCACGCGGTCAGTGTCGGGTGGAACAAAATCGGGAATAGTGACCTCTTCTTCCTCACAGGCACTGAAAAAAAGCATGGCAAAAAGTACAAAAATAATCCCTGTTCTATTCATTATTGATATTTTTTATTCATTCAATTAGCCGATTATGACGTAATTTTCTAGAAATTGGAGATCACGGAAAATCTCATACCACTGAAGGCAGGTTCGAGTCTGCAAATACCACCTGTGCAAACAACCCCTTCCACCTGCTTAATATAACTAAGTGAAAATCTGTTTGCCCCGGTAGTATAAACAACCGACATTGTCGGATAAAGCAATTTGTCGGTCATGGTCGGATCAATGTTGTACATGGCAGAAGCGGAAAAAATCCACCTGGGCGATACACTGTACTCAGCCAGGAAAAACATCCAACTTCCGAAATCTTCATCTGTACTCATGTATTGTGCCTCTAACTTGAGGGAATTTCTGGGTGTAAAACGGTACAAAAATTCGGCGTAGGGAGTGATGGTATTTACCATGGGTACTCCCGGTTTTCCTTCAAAGAGGTCTTGATCGTATTCCTGCCTTTGAATACCGACTGTCGCCACCCACTCGCGTTGGTAGCGGTAACGGACCTCCAACAGCATTTCGCGGTAGAGTAAGTCACCGTCAAGGTTGGTGATATTGGCGAAATTTCCATTGAAACTCCACTGCCTGCTGGGTGAATACCTAACATCGGCCTGGAATGCATACTCTCCCAGTTCCTGGGTAGCGGGCACATATCGACTCGTCAATCGATATGTATTTTGACGACTCATTGGAGGCAGGAAATTGATTTGTCCAAAATTTAGTTCCAATTGTGGGTCGGTTCTGAAGGAGAAGTTATCCGTTCGCTTGCCCTCCAGGGTTATACCCCAACCGGAGCGGGAATAGGACAAGGACGTGTAAAATACACTTCCACTGCTCTTAATTAAACTGCCCTGAATCTTTCCTCCCAAGCCATCTGATCGAATAGCAAGCGGGTCAAACATAATTTCAGGGCTTTTGTAAGCTCCCTCCACATACCAGCTAAATGGCCCGTAGGTCAATGTATTGTAAACTGAAAAAGCATAGGTGTTAAATTTTGGATCCAGGCCATCTCTGTCTTCCGGTGTGTAGAATCTCAAAGTATTGACAATGCCATCCATACTGTCGTCGTCAAGGGTTCGCGCCACTACCCCAAATCCGGGTGCAAAAATGGCTGGTCGCTCATCCCCCACCTGAACAAACCCATCCACCGCCAGTCCCCTGATTACAGAACCGTAGTGAGAAAATTGGCGCTTTTGCTTGCCGGTGAACGCCCGAACTCTCCAATTATCATTCAAATCATAAGCCAACCGCACTCCTATCAGCGCATTGTCAATCAACAGTGCCCTTTCCTCGTAGGCCCTGAAAATCACTCCGGTGCCAATCTGGTCGTAAATATAGCCGGCCGTAATCGTGAGATCATCGATATTCCTACGCACAAACCACCTACCGATTCCGTGATCGTTGTATGAGCCTGTTGGGTTTAATAGCTGGGAGTTGTTAAACATGTCGAAACGCATACCAAAATCGAACCCCCAGTTGGAGTAGTTAAGAGTTAGCCAGGCATCAGCCCCAAAGAGCTGGTTGTCATATTGAGGTATATCGGCTGCACCAATTGCAGAATCGCGCATATAAAAATTGGTATTGGCCTCCAAATTTCCAAATAACCGACCGCCATCGCCTTGAGCTGTAGCCTCAGTATTCCAAATAAAGGTCAAGCAAAGGACCCCAATCACTGTAATTTTCCTGAGATAATTCATTTCCGCCCTTTTCTGTTTCCAAAATCAAGTTTAAAGATAGGTGCTTTGGGGGAAATTATAGGCAAAGCGATATTTTTTTCGGTAAAAATTTTGGAAATATGGACTAATGGCATAGCTTTACTGCAGTTAAAAAATCAACCTAATGAACTATTTAAAGTTGTCTCTCGCTGTCATCCTTATAGGCCTCATTTCCAACTCTATGTTTGGACAACGCACCCTACCCGATATTGATGTTCGAACACTTGAAGGTCAAAATGTAAGTATTAAACAACATGGAGAAAACGAAAAAATCACCTTCGTCACCTTTTGGGCTACCTGGTGCGTTCCCTGCAGAAGGGAACTAGATGCCATTGCAGACCTGTATCCAGACTGGCAGGAAGAATTTGACATGGAGGTGGTTGCCATTTCCATTGATGACACCCGTGGAATGGCCCGAGTGAGACCCATGGTAGAGCAAAATGGTTGGGATTTCATCATATATACCGATACCAACCAGGATTTGAAACAGGCCCTCAATTTTCAAACCATACCCCAGAGCTTTTTGGTCGATAGGAAGGGCAATATCGTGTATTCCCACACAGGTTATTCCCCGGGAGATGAAATTGAGATTGAAGAGAAAATGAGAGAATTGATGGAGCAATGATACTCAGTTTCGAGTTGCTTTGTGCCCTGCGTAGCCAAAGGGTGAATTGCTTTGCTCTGAGCTTAGCAGAGAAGGGGTGAGTCAGCGAGTTGTTTATAAAAGCGGGAATGCTTGGTTTTCGTCTCAACATCCAATTATTTGGGGATGTAAATTTGGAGTATTTTTGTGAAAACACATGCCGATTTTAAAGCGCTATTTGCGGTCTCTCCATGACCCAGCCTCTTTGTGAAAACGGAATCCGGTTTTAGGATTACCGGGAAATTCACTTAATCCACAAGTTCCATCCACTCCCCTTCCAGTTCTTCGATTTCGTCCTCAACCTGTTTCAATTCTTTTGACCACTCCCCTATTTTTTCGGGATCGGGATTGTCACTGTCAAACTTTTCTAAAAGGGATTGTTTCTCCTTTTCCAGTTTTTGGAGATTTCGCTCGAGTTTCCTCAATTGAATTTTGGTATCTTTGGACATTCCGGATCCATCAGTCGATGGTTTGGCGGATTTCTTTAAAGAAGTGGATTTTTCAGCCGATTTTTTTCGTTCCTCCCTGACCTTTTGGTCCAGGCTGGATCGGTATTCGGTATAATTTCCGGGGAAATCTATGATGGTTCCCCCAGTTTGAAAGGCGAATAGGTGGTCCACTATTTTGTCCATGAAAAAACGATCGTGTGAGACGATGACAACGCAGCCGGGAAAATCCATCAGGTAGTCTTCCAGCACATTCAGCGTTAGAATATCCAGGTCATTGGTCGGCTCGTCTAAAATTAGGAAATTGGGGTTTTGAATCAAAATTGACAACAAATAGAGCCTTCGCTTCTCACCACCACTCAATTTTGAAATAAAGGTCTGCTGTTGTTCAGGAGCAAACAAGAACTGCTCCAGCAACTGGCTGGCAGACAACTTCTTGCCCTTCTCCATGGGAATGTATTCGGCAAATTCGCGTATGTAATCGATCACGCGCTTATCGTCGGGCAAATTGAGACCGGACTGTTTGAAATATCCAATTTTCAGCGTTTCACCGTGTACCACTGACCCCGAATCAGGTGGGATCAAGCCGGCCATCATATCGAGAAGTGTCGATTTGCCCGATCCATTCGGTCCGACAACTCCTACCCGGTCTTTTTTCTGGAATTTGTAGTGAAAATCTTTAAACAGCTGTCGTTCGCCAAAGGACTTGGCAATGTACCTCAACTCCATAATTTTAGAACCGAGGCGCTCAGGTTTAATGGCGATATTCAACTCATCCTTTTGTTGTTTCCCCGAGAGTTCAGACCGCAGTGATTCAAACTTTTGCACCCTGGACTTGGACTTGGTTCCCCTGGCCTTCGGTTGCCTTCTGACCCATTCAAGTTCGGTTTTCAACAGCTTATTACCCCTTTCATATCGAAGGGCCTGATTGGTTTCTCTGACAGTCTTTTTCTCCAAAAAATCGGAGTAGTTTCCCTGGTACTTGTAAAGTCTTTGATCGGAAAGTTCGACAATAACGCTGCATATTCGCTCTAAAAAATAGCGGTCGTGGGTGATTAGGAAAAGGGTAAACTCTGGCTTGCTTAAAAATTGCTCCAACCACTCAATCATATCAAGGTCGAGGTGATTGGTGGGCTCATCGAGGATAAAAAGATCCGGCTCATCTATCAGCAGCATCGCCAGGGACAACCGCTTTTTTTGTCCTCCGGAAAGGGTGCGCACTTTTTGGTGCTCGTCCTCCAGTTTTAGTTTGGAAAGAATTTCTCGTATTTCAGATTCCTTGTCCCACCCTTTTCTAAGTTCGACCTCCTCCAGGGCCTGTTGGATTTTGTCAGGGTCTGAGCTCCCTGCAAGCATGAGGGCTTCGTACTTCTTCAAGGCCTGTACAGCAGCATTTTGACTATTGTAAACCGCTTCCAGCACTGTCAGATCACCATCTAGATCAGGCTCCTGTTTAAGGTGGCCTATTTTGATTCCAGGATGGATAAATACTCGCGCCTGATCACCTTCGGGCGGTTCTTCACCCGTGATAATCCGAAGCAGGGAGGTCTTACCGGTGCCGTTTTCGGCTACCAGTGCTACTTTTTCCCCCTTGTTGATATGAAGGGTAATATCCTTAAATAAAACCCTGTCCCCGTAAGACCTGGAGACATTTTCAAAGGTCAGGTAATTCAATGGTAAAATATTGTTTAAATCAAGCGATTAGAAGCAACCAAAAACACTATTCATCACCTCGTCTAACCGCTTTTTTGTCTTTGACAGTGATCAAATCATCCATAATTGCAAGTGACTCAAAGATATAAATATCCTTAGATACATTTTCAATAAAGGACTCATTCCTTGCGATTCTGGAGCTGTCCGAGTGAATGAAATCCATGTCACTCATCAGATTTTCAATGACCATGCCTTCAATTGAATCATCGAACATGCCACGGAACCTCTCTGCATCATCCTCTCTTTTCTGAAGGAAGTCACGGTAGGAATCAAGATCCATTGGCCGGATAGAATTCTCTCTCTGCGAACTCAATCGCTTAGCATTCTCAACCACCTTTCCAAAAATTTCGCTCTCGGATATTCTACTCTTGCTCCTCTGTTCTAACCACTTAATCATGTCCGAGTCAATAACAAAAACATCCTGAGAGAAAGGGACGGGCTTAATTTCAGTCCAATCCATAGCATAATCGTAATCGCGCTCACCAACTTCGGTGTAGTGGAAATTATCGGGCAACACAATATCAGGTTGTACCCCTTTCAACTGGGTGGAGCCTCCGTTAATTCGATAAAACTTTTGGGTGGTAACTTTAACTTCTCCCAGGGGTTTGTGCTCACTGTTTCCTCTGATCATTCTGTCCAGGTCGTAAAATCGCTGAACGGTGCCTTTACCAAAGGTGGACTTGCCTCCGACCACAATGGCGCGTCCGTAGTCCTGCAGGGCGGCAGCGAGAATTTCAGAGGCCGAAGCACTGAAGGAATTGACCATAACAATAAGTGGCCCGTCATATACCACATCGCTGTCTTTATCATCGAGTACCAGTGGCTGACCGGTTCTGGCCTTGACCTGCACAACAGGACCGTCCTCAATGAAAAAGCCGGTCATATCAACCACGTCGTTGAGTGAACCACCTCCATTATTTCGAAGATCCAGGATTACCCCATCGACACCTTCGTCGTTCAGCTTCATCAATTCTTTTCGCACATCGTCCTTGCTGTTGCGGTCTTTACCCGAACCTCCAATGTTGAAGTAAAAACTCGGTAGATTAATGTATCCGACCCGCGCAGATCTATCCTCTCTCTCGAGAATAACAGATCTCGCAAACCCCTCTTCAAAGACTACCACGTCGCGCTCTATTTCAATCTCTTCGACCTTATTATCAATTTTTCTAACCGTAAGCGTGACAATGGTTCCCTTGGGTCCTCGGATTAAGGAAACCACATCGTCCAAACTCCAACCTGTGATATCCACCGGGTCTTCGCCCTCCTGGGCAACTTTTAAGATTAGGTCATTTTGCTCGAGATCACCCTGTCTCCAGGCTGGCCCACCGGGAACAATATTAACAATTTTTACAAAATCGCCCTCAGTAGTAAGTCGAGCTCCAATTCCTTCCAACTGATTGGACATCCGCATATTGAAATCCTCTTTTTCCTTGGGCTTAAAATAACCGGTGTGCGGATCATGTACGTTAGCGATTGTATTGAGATAAGTGTTGAATCTATCTTCTCTGGTGTTTTTTTTCACCCTTTCAAACCAGGTATCAAAGCGCTCCTCAACTGTTTCCACTGCGGCAACATAAAAGGTGTCAATATCATAGGATTCCTCGTTGCGTTCGGCGCGGCTTACTTTTTTTACCACCTCATCCACAACCTGAAAATGAAGGTACTCCTGCCATCTTTCTTTCAACTCCTCCGAATTGGCAGCAAAATCCACATTGTCGGCGTCCAGTTCAATCTCGCCATCCCGATTGATCGTGAAATCTCCTTCAATGCCCTGTCTGTAATAATCATATGCCCTTTGGACAGCCCTTTCAGTAATTCCGAGCGACAATTCAAAGAATTCGAAGTCTCTGGCCGCAATTTGTGAATGAAGCCTGTCACGATATGGGCGCAATTCATTCATATCTTCCTCTGTAAAAAAGCGTTTATTCCTGTCCAGTCGGTGAATGTATTCGTCAAACACCACTTGAGAAAACTTACGATCGAGTTCCAATGGGTCGAAATGAAGCCTTTCAATGTGGGCCATCATTGTCTCCAGTAAGATTCTCTCCTTGTCATCCTCTCCACTGAGTCCGGGAAAAACCTGACTGGTAAAGAAAACAAGTGAAAGACTGAAAACTGCTATTGATAGAGTTAGATGCCTGATTTTCATTAATTTATTGCTTTTTTTGCCGGGAAAAATTACGCAATTCCGGTGGTTTACTAAAAGTATGCACTAATATAACTCTTTTTGTTATATTTTCATGCCTGTGTCTCACAAATTTTACAATGACAAACACGCACCTAACAATTCCCGGGGAACAAAAAGATTAACAAACTAGCGCTTTAACATTAATTTAGCAGGTAGAATCCAGGAAGGTGTTTTGACATCTTAGGCACTTGTCGTCGGTTCTTGAATTTAAAAAACCGCCGGATAGTACTACCCGACGGTTTTCATCATTATTATCATCCACTATTTAACCTTCGGTGAATCAATCCAATCTGAAAATTGAATCGTCTTCTTGATCGTTATTTAGCTCACCGATTTCACGGTACTCAATGGTCTCTTCATTTTCAATGTAACCAAGTTCATCAGCGTACATTACTCCCAGTACCGGGGCAATTACCAGACCGATAAGGCAGGTCAATTTAATGAGAATATTCATTGAAGGCCCGGAGGTATCTTTAAAGGGGTCACCAACCGTATCTCCGGTAATCGAAGCTTTGTGAGCCTCACTTCCCTTATAAAACATCTCTCCATTGATCTCAACTCCAGCTTCAAAAGATTTCTTAGCATTGTCCCAGGCACCACCGGCATTATTTTGGAAAATAGCCCACATTACACCGGAAACGGCCACTCCTGCCATATAACTACCCAGTGCCTCTGGCCCCATGGTAAAACCGACTAAAATGGGAACCACTATAGAAAGAGAACCAGGCAGCAACATCTCTCTAAGTGCGGCTCTGGTGGAAATATCCACACATTTTTCGTACTCGGGAGTGGCAGTACCCTCCAATATTCCGGGAATTTCGCGGAACTGTCTTCTCACTTCCTCGACCATGGCCATGGCTGCCCTACCCACAGCACTGATGGCCAGAGCTGAAAATACTACCGGAATCATGGCCCCTATAAAGAGAGCCGCAAGCACTTTGGCATCAAAAATATTGATCCCGTTTATCCCGGTAAATGTGACGTAGGCGGCAAACAACGCCAGTGCTGTCAATGCTGCAGAGGCAATGGCAAAGCCCTTACCCATGGCTGCCGTGGTATTGCCCACAGAGTCGAGGATATCGGTCCGTTTTCTCACTTCCGGTGGCAACTCACTCATCTCCGCGATTCCACCGGCATTGTCCGCTATGGGTCCAAAGGCATCGATAGCGAGCTGCATGGCAGTGGTTGCCATCATGGAACTCACAGCAATAGCCACACCGTAAAATCCTGCAAATGAATATGCGCCCCAAATTGAAAATGCGAACAATAAAATAGGCAAAAAAGTGGAGAGCATACCCACTGACAAGCCTGCTATAATATTGGTTGCATGTCCTGTTGCAGATTGCTTTACTATACTCATTACTGGTTTTTTTCCAGCACCGGTATAGTACTCTGTAAGGTAGGCAATAGCAGCTCCGACAAACAAGCCAATACACACTGCAAAAAACACATCCATTGATGTAACCTGTCTTTCAGAGAACTCACCACTATGGAAAACTTGCATAGTCAAAACATCGGGCAACATCCACTGAATTGCGAAATAGGATGCAGCGGCGGTCAGACCGATCGACATCCAGTTTCCGAGATTCATGGCACCCTGTACTTTGCTCTCTGAGGTTTCATTGCTCTTTACTCTGATAAACCAGGTTCCGACAATAGAAAAAACCAATCCCAGACCTGCTATTAAAATAGGAAGCAATATGGGGCCAATTCCACCAAAGTTATCAATAATCTCTCCTCCATTGTCAGCTATTACATAATTTCCGAGTAACATGGCAGCGAGTATGGTAGCCACATAACTGCCAAAAAGATCAGCACCCATACCGGCTACATCACCTACGTTGTCACCAACATTGTCTGCGATGGTAGCAGGGTTACGCGGATCGTCTTCGGGTATTCCCGCCTCTACTTTACCCACCAGGTCGGCACCCACATCGGCGGCCTTGGTATATATACCCCCACCTACACGGGCGAAAAGTGCAATGGACTCCGCACCGAGTGAGAATCCTGCCAATACTTCCAGAACAACTGTCATGGATTTCACCGCATCCATGTCCACGTTATTTATAAAATTGGGTCCCCATTCAGCGCCCATGAAATAGACAAAGAAAATGGCAAAAAGGGTACTCAGTCCCAATACCGCTAAACCTGCCACACCGAGTCCCATTACTGTTCCACCCCTGAAAGCAATTTGAAGTGCCCTGGGCAAACTAGTCTTTGCCGCCTCGGCAGTTCGGACATTGGCCTTGGTCGCAATCTTCATCCCGATAACCCCGGATATGGCCGAGAAGGTACAACCGATGAAAAAGGCAATAACGATGAACCAATGGGTGGTCTCCACTTGTGTGGACAATGCACCCAGCGCCACACCGGCAATAACCATAAAAATAGCGAGGCTAATGTACTCGGCTTTGAGAAAGGCCATGGCACCGTCGGCAATGTGTTTCGCAATACCCTGCATCTTCTCACTCCCGGCATCCTGCTTCCCTACCCAAAAGGAAAGATATGCCATGTAGATCAATCCCAGCACACCGAAAAAGGGAAGGTAAATGTAAAGTGATTCCATCTATTAAGTTTTTTTAGTTAAAAATCGCGGCCAACACCCGAACCTCCGGGGCAACCAAAAGACACAAAGGTATATTGATTTTGATTGCTGGACAAATTTTAGTTGTGATGCTGATATGATAGGGGTTATAGAGTGATTTTTTGAAGGAAATATCCAATCACCTACTCTCATGAATTCCCTATTACCGGCTAGTAATTCACCGCATTTAACTAGGTGTGACTGCGCTGAACTAACACAAAAAATGAATAGCATAAAAAACGATCCGGCAGCTACAGCTTCTGTCCCCCTCCCCTACCTTTTGCGACATTTTGCTAATTTTGCATAAAACAATCCATCATGCAAATATTTTTACCAACTGTTTCAATACTATCATTTAAAGCGCTGGCTGCGTGCACTTTGAACTTTTTCTGTTTTGCAATGCCCATATGTTTGACAGGACAAATTTGGGAGGCAGAAAACCAATCCGATCTTTCGATAAAACAAGCCATGCAGGGTGAACAATTTACCGGATATTCACCTGCGGATATCAGCTGGGATGCCATTTCAGAAAATATCAGATTCAGTTGGAATCCCGACATGGAGTTGATCCGATCCACTTGGATCTACAATAAGGAAAGTGGAGAAGTGGAAAAACTGACACCCGAGCTGCACGAGCAAATTTTTCCCATCGGAACCTTTACGCAAGATCGCTCCCAAATGGTTTATACCCGGGACGGCAACCTTTTTCTACTGGATGTGAATGATGGAAGTGCGCGTCAACTGGTAAGAATAGAGGGCAACATTTCAAGCCCTTCTTTTTCCGGTGATGAAAAGCACATTATATACACCTTAGACAACAACCTCTACCGATTTTCCATCTCAGATGGCGGAATAGAACAACTCATCAATTTTAAAAGTGGGTCGGAGAGTCAGCCCTCAAATAGTCCTCCACATGAAAAATGGTTGGAAAACCAGATCAAACTTATGGAAACCCTGGAAGTGAGAGAAAAACGCCGGGAAATGTCCCAAAAGACACGGGATGAATTCACCGGGCCCGGCATACCCTCCGTTTACACAGGCCATCAATCCGTTTCGGAACAAAAACTCTGCCCTGAAATGCGGTACATCACCTGGCGGCAAACCAACACGCCTGAGTTCAAATTCACTGATGTACCTAACTACGTCACCCAATCTGGTCATGTAGAGCAAATTCGGTCCCGTCCAAAAGTGGGACACCCCCAATCGACCTTTGAATTTTGGATTTACGATCTTGAGCGCGATACAGCATACGAAGTGGGTACAGAGCAAATTCCCGGCATATTCGACAAGCCCGACTTTTTAAAGTACTATGTCGAAGAGGGCGAGGATTTTGACCCGCTATACGAAGACCCCAGGGAAGTTATTTTCCACGGTCCGGATTATGCTGAGAACGGCAAGGCTGTGGTTGTCATCAGGTCTTTGGACAATAAGGACCGCTGGATAATGAAACTCGACCCCAAAACCGGGGAATTGGAGCTTTTAGACAGGCAGAGAGATGAAGCGTGGATCGGGGGCCCGGGTATCGTTGGGTGGAATTTCACTGCGGGAAATACCGGCTGGTTAAAAGACAACGAGCATTATTATTTTCAATCTGAGGAAACCGGCTATTCCCACCTCTATTTGGTCGATGTAGAAAGCGGGGAGATAACCCAACTTACCTCAGGCGACTGGGAGGTACACTCAGTGGCGTTATCACATGACGGGGAGACCTTCTACATCGCAGCAAATCGAGAATCCCCTTTTGAACAGCATTTTTACCACCTGCCTGTCGAGGGCGGTGAAATGCAAAAACTCACTTCCCAAAGAGGCGGTCACCAAATATCCATTTCTCCCGACCAAAAACACCTGGCCATTCGCCATAGTACCGGAAACCAACCCTGGGAACTCTACTACATGCCCAATGAACCCGGAGCGGAAATGATCCGCATCACCCATTCTACCACTGAGGAATTCGACACATTTGAATGGATAGACCCTGAGATTATTCAATTCGAGGCACGGGATGGGGCAAAAGTTCCTGCCCGAATTTACGAACCGGATGAATATACCAAAAATGGAGCTGCGGTTATTTTTGTACACGGAGCTGGCTACCTGCAAAATGTGCATCACTGGTGGAGCAGTTATTTCAGAGAGTACATGTTTCACCACATACTGCGCGACAATGGATTTACAGTTATGGATATTGATTTTAGAGCCAGTGCGGGTTACGGTAGAGATTGGAGAACTGCCATCTACAGGCACATGGGTGGAAAAGACCTCACAGACCAGGTTGATGGAGCAAAGTGGCTGGTTGAAGAAAAGGGCATAGACCCCGACAGAATCGGAATATACGGCGGATCATACGGTGGCTTTATCACCCTGATGGGAATGTTTCTCGAACCAGAGACATTTGCAGCGGGAGCAGCACTTCGATCAGTCACCGACTGGGCCCACTACAACCACGGCTACACCTCTAATATATTAAACACCCCGGTTGAGGACAGCCTTGCATTTGTGAGAAGTTCCCCTATCTACCATGCCGAAGGACTTAAAGGTCCGCTTTTAATACTGCACGGTGTAATTGACGTCAATGTTCAGTATCAGGATGTAGTCAGACTTGCCCAACGGTTGATTGAACTGGAAAAAGAAGATTGGGAACTGGCGGCCTATCCATTAGAAGACCACGGTTTTATAGAATCCTCCGCCTGGACTGACGAATACCGCCGCATTTTTCACCTCTTTACAACCCGCCTGCTGGAGTAGGGACTCAATTGTGGATTAGTGAGTCTGTGAGTTGGGACGGTGAATGGCATTTTATATGATTAATATTCTAGCACACCAACACCTAACCAATTTTCGAAGGTTGCAAAAACTGGAGTATGTTTTTTATCAAACTGCTGCTATTTTGGCTTTCCCCTTTACGGTATTCAGACTTTGCGAAGCGTCGCAATTAACGCAAAATCCCCAATTCGCGATTCACAATTGAATAATTCGTAATTAATTCCCCTTCCTATGGTCTTCCAAAAACTTAGCCAGGCCAATGTCAGTAAGAGGGTGTTTCAGCAGACCGATGATGCTATTGAGTGGACAGGTAACCACGTCAGCACCATTTTGTGCAGCTTCAACTATTGCTTTGGAGGAGCGGATTGACGCTGCCAAAATCTCAGTTTCAAAACCTTGAATGGCGTAAATCTCAGCAATTTGATGGATGAGTTGCATGCCCTCCCAATTTGTATCGTCAATTCTTCCAATAAAGGGAGAGACATAGGTGGCGCCGGCTTTGGCAGCCAAAATTGCTTGACCTGCAGAAAAAACAAGGGTGCAATTGGTGGGAACGCCCATTTCAGTCAACTTGGCAATGGCCTTCACACCCTCTTTAATCATGGGCACTTTGACTACAATATTGGGTGCAATATCAGCCAGTTCGCCAGCTTCCTTGAGGATCCCGTCCAAATCGGTGGAAATAACTTCCGCACTTACATCTCCATCTACTATTTCGCATATGGTTTTGTAGTGGGTCAAAATGTTGTTTCGTCCGGTGATGCCCTCTTTGGCCATGAGCGAGGGGTTGGTAGTTACACCGTCGAGAATACCCAAATCACGGGCTTCTTTTATTTGGTCAAGATTGGCAGTATCGATAAAGAATTTCATTCCTACAGATTTATTTGAGCCGCAAAATTACGCATAAATTCTTAGATTACAATCATGTGGTAACAACCAATTCAGCTTGTCTCCAATTGAACGCATTGTACTAACTCAGCCTAACACCAAAGAGAACCAATCCTATTGTATTAATATCATGTTAATTTCAACGATCAATTAAGGCATTTAGGTGTTTTTTTATAGTTTTGTTTTCTTAATTTTATAAAAATTTATCGTTATGTGTAGTCAAGTATCAAGTATCAAGTATCAAGTATCAAGTATCAAGTATTTTAATACTCTTTGTCCTCAACGCGCTGCTAGCTGTTAGCAGCTACAGTCAGGATGACAACACATTATTTACCTATCTTGAACAGCCTCCCGAAATGGATTCTACTGCCCTGAATACTTTCAACAAAATTGTAGCAGATACCACAATTGAGAATCACTTTTTTGTCACAGTCAACCCTATTGAATCAGTGGCGGTGGAAAAAGCTATCCCTATACTGCTCCCTTCCCATTCCGACACCATAGTAAATTTCACTCACAACTGGTTGGATTATCGCGCTGATAGCAATTATGTTTGGCATGGATTTCTCTACGAGAAGGATTCCTCCTACATTCACACCGGCCGCGGCACCCTTATAAGTGAGGATGGTAAAAAATACGGTAGCTTCCGCATCGACAGTATTTACTACGATCTGATTGATCTCGGTGGTAATACCAATATTCTTGTTCAATATGAGCATACTGAACTTGAATTGGAGTGTGGTGTACCTGAATTTGATAGTCTTGCAACACCACCGGAACCTCCTGATTCAAGCTTGATTGCTGAATACAGGGATACAGGGCCCTGTCCGATAAATGTTTTAATACTGTATTCTGAGGGTGGAGAGGCTAAAGTGCAAAATAATATCCAACAAATAGCCAATATTTCCTTCGAACAAACTCTGGATGTCCTGCGTAACTCAGATATTAGGGCATCTGACTTTCATTTAAATCTGGTTGGAATAGAGTTTCTTCCAAAGTTTAATGAATTAGTTGGTTTTGGTGGAGTTTGGAATGAACTGTTGCAGCGATGGACATTCTCCGCCCCAGACAATAGTATAATATACTATCTAACTAACCCAATCCAAAGCCCAACCAATGATCTTTATATTTTAAGGGAAGAACATGAGGCCGATTGGGTACTTATATTGGGTGAAGTTGACGGTTGGATCCCAGGTTTAAGTGGAGTAGCGGTCCTAGGGCCAAATGAAAATGCACCTGTTGCTATTGTTGATGCAGGTAAATCCACCAAAAACTATCTTTTTGTTCATGAGTTGGGTCATCTTTTCGGATGTCATCACGAAGAGTGCAGTGCCCCCTGGGCGGTAAACTGCGTTCACGAAAATATTCAGGCAAGACATCCACACAGGTGGAAAAATAAGAAATGGGGTGGGCTTTCAAACGCACATAGATTTAGTGTAATGTATTCCTTAGATTCAGAAAAAACCAGAGCATTCTTTTCCAATCCGGATGTAGAAAATGCAGAAGGGAATAAGACTGGTACTGAATGGAGGAATAATGCAGCATGGCTAAAGGATATGGGATGCATCATTTCCAATTGGAGCAAAAATGAAACCCCTCCATTATTTTCACACATAACTGCACCGACAAAAGCTTGTACCTGTGCACATGTAACTTTCCACGCCCATGCAGAAGGTGGAACCTGGGAATCCTATCATTACACCTAGAGTTACAGCTACGATGGATTTAACTTTCAAAACTATCCATTCAATGGAAACCTGGCTAATATCCCAATGCCTTGTCCGAATTCAATACCTCCTATTGATGGACATGGTCTTTATGTGAGGCTTGAGGTCACAGACTCCGGAAACAATTCACATACCTCCGTATTTTACGTTGAAATGGGGAACGAAAATGATCAGGGAGTCCCATGTTATATCCCACAAAGGTATTTTATACCGCAATCCATAGACTCAAACATATTGGAATACCGGGTATCTCCCAATCCAGTGACAAATATCACCAATATTGAAATAGAGAATTCCTCAGAAAAGGATATTTCCCTTACAAAGAAGCTTTTCAACACCTCTGGGAAGCTTCTTCTTTCAGAGCATATGGTGGCGAAAAAAGGAGAAAATAGTTTTACTTTAAACATGGAGTCCTATCCTCCTGGAATGTATTTTCTCCGGTTTTCAAGCGATAATACTGAAAAACCCATGGACGCAGTGACCATAAAAATCATTAAACAATAAACACCCACGATCATGAGACATTTACTTTTCTTAGCAACAATACTCCTCATAGCCTCCGGCTGCATAAAAGACGACGGAAAGTCGGGCTTTCCCGTTACCGATGGAGACCGGTTGGTCAGCTATTCATTTGTCTTCAATTCAGAAGAGTATGAAGCGGCAGAATTTATTTACAACAAAGACAATCGGATAATTAAGTCATTTAATAAGTTGGCTCGCGGTAGCAATCCATATGAAAATTATTACGAGTATGATGAAAACGATCGGTTGACTGAAGTTTTTAATTCTGACATTAAAGAAACCTACCAATACGACGAGTCCGGCAATCTCATAAAGATCCTTTTTTTTGTCTCCCGGGATTACGGAAGTACTTTTGTAAAAAGAGATCGGGCAGGGTTCAAGCTCCATTACGATTATTTTGGTAAAATAAGTAGAAAAGAGATACTGTATAATGATGGCCGGGAGGAAAATTTCTGGGGATATGCTATTAAAAATTTTATATATCAATGGGAAGACGGCAATATAGTGAAAGCCAAGGGATACAATAGAGACAGTGTGCGGGCCATAACCTATCTTTACGAGTACGACAACAAACCAAATTACCGGTTTAAACAACCCGCTACCCATTACTTTAATGCAAAGAGTTTGTCAAAGAACAATGTGGTGGAGGAAGTCTTGCTCGACCATTTGGGATATTATCCTAGTGTAAACTGCAGAGTTTGCAACAAAAAGTATTACTACAACAAAAATGGTATGCCCGTATTTCAGCGCAACAGTGGAAGTACAGAGAGCTACGTTATGCTAAAATATGAGTAATCTAAGGGTGCACAAGTGCTTATTTCACAAAATCCAGGCAACCTGTAAAATGAGGATAGAAATTGACCATATCAACAACCGGATAAAAAATCACACTATGAAACACCTCCTGTTATTCGCGGCAATTTTCCTCCTTGCAACAGGCTGTTCCAGGGATGACGACCTGGACATTCAGTTCACGGATGGAAACCGGCTTGTGCGCCACGTGGAGTTCTATAACTCAAGTGAGCGCATTACCACGGAGTATTTTTTCGATGAATTAAACACCCCTGTAAAGGCGATTGAAACTATAAATATTATTTTCTTAGACACCAATATAGATTACATCTATGATGAAAGAAATCGTTTAGTTAAGGTCATTAAAACATCTAGTAATCCTGCAGGACCAGTCATCCATAAATCAGAGCATTTCTATGATGACATCGACAGATTGGAACGCATTAGGCATCTCAGTTCTTTAGACGATGGTGAAACCTACCTAGAACAACCAATCGCCAAAATAAGGTATTACTACAATGATGCTTCGCAGCTCTACAGGAAGGAGAGGCTTTACCGCGATACAATTCCGGATGCATCCTGGAATTTTAAGATCGAGAACTTTTACTACCAATGGGAGGACAACAACATTGCAGTGGTGGAAGAGTACAACAGAATGGGAGAACTGGCATTCACCAGAGAATTTGAATACGACAACAAGGTCAATTACCTGCTGATGCACCCTGAAATTTTTGTCCGACCTGAGACACTTACCCAAAACAATGTTGTCAGGGAGGAGATCACCGATCATCTAAACCATTTACCCAATTCGGCATGCACAGTTTGTCGAACCACCTACAGGTACAATACAAGCGGAAAACCCGTGATGTATAGAAGCCAAAAGGAACCAGATAAGTATTTTGTATTGACGTATGAGTGAATACCAGACCCGGCTGTGTCCAATCGAGCATACTTTTTCTGTTAAAAGGTGACTTGGACAATGGAACAGAGGAAATCCCAAAAAATCCACAAGTCAACGGGCATAAAAAAAGGTGAGGAATCATATCGCACCGCTACAACCTCCTGCCCTTGCTGCATTTCTGCCCTGGGGGAGTTCAGAGGGAGCTGGTCGTATGACCCTCACCGGCCGCAAAGGTAAAATATTTTTAACAAGGAGGTAAACTACGGGCTTAAAATTTACGGGAGATTTTTATCAAAGTTGGTCCCGGATAAGTGGGATAAAAAATTCCCAGGCCTGGCCATGGGGAAGGCAATTCACCGATATCTGTTCTCCGCTGACCGGATGTTCAAATTCCATTCGAAAGCAATGAAGAGCTATGGCATTTTTGTGTTGCCATTTTTCACCTCCATATTTGAGATCGCCAACCAGGGGGGCACCGACAGCAGCCATTTGGGCTCGAATTTGATGTGGCCTTCCGGTTTCAAGGACAATTCTGTACAAGTGGTGGTTGCCGCTACTGCCGCATAATTCCAGTTTGAGTTTAGCGACCTGCCAGTTGGAGGGAATTTTCTTTCTCGGATCCGGTTTTTTTACCCTGGATTTATTGCGTTCAGTGTCTTTCTTTATCCAGTGGACCAACTCGGAGGATTCAACAATAGGGTCGCCGGTTGAAAGGCAAAAGTACTCTTTGCTAATGGCGCGATCCCTGAAGAGTTGATTCATCCTGCTCAGTCCCTTAGAAGTGCAGGCAAAAATCTGGCAACCCGAAGCAGGCCTGTCAATACGGTGAACGGGCTTGAGAAACACATCCCCCGGCTTGTTTCTCGTCTTCTTAAGATATTCCTTTCCGGCCTCAAGCAAGGTATAATCTCCCGATCTGTCAGCGTGAACCAATACCCCGGCGGGTTTCTCGAGGATGAGAATGTGATTGTCCTCGTACAAAGCCATAATTTGTCTGCTCCTACTCATCTATAATTTTTTTCCTGATTGACCTGCAAAGTAACAACATTATGCGAAACCACTGCCCCTGACCTTAAGAGATTATTCTCTGAATTCCTATGAACCACACAACACTGCCCTGCTCGGGGACAAAGGTCATTAGATCGATTAAATATATCACCAGCCACCATATTTACAGAAATTACTACAGGCAATTTTAGACCGAAATTTGTTCCAATCTCTAATGTGCTGAGAAATATAATTTTGGACTAACAAATTTTACCATTACTAATCAAGGAATTATAAATTATAAATATTTTATTTGTATAAAGGTATTAAATTTCAGCATCAAACATATGTACAATTAAATTAATGTGTTATACCTTTGCATTGTTGAATAAAAAGACGGACATATAGATAACCATCGCTCAGGACCTTTGGGCGATCTCATGAAAAGATTTATGCGTTTCTTAGTTTTAGTTAGTTAGTATTGTTAAATGCAGTGCCGGAAAACGTTCCGGCACTCGCTTTTTTACCCCAGTCCATTCAGGGAATTTCTCACCCTTCCAGTAAACACTGAATTCCCGTCAGAAAACCCCCAAAACACGCATCTCACTATTTGCCTAACCCTTCGCCAAACCCACAACTTCTCGACCTTAGCATAAAATCCTATCCAATTTAATAAAACGCCCCTAATGAAAATTAGAATCATAGTAGAGGACCCAAGGCATTGCGACTCTACACCGATATTGATCCAAAACCAGTCCGCCAATTTAAGTTGTCATAAAGAATATGATCAATTGAATTATGGGGTGAAATAGTACGCAAGCCATTGCGTACCTAAACCGGTTACTGATCCCAAACACCATCCGCCATTTTCTATTGTCAAATGTCAAATAAGCTACTCCATTTTCCAGAAATCACAGATCGAAAATTGCCTTCTGCCATTCGAGAATTGCCCAAACCTTTCTATCTTGCGCCCTCAAAATAAAAAACTCATGATAATAGGTGTTCCCAAGGAGATAAAACCCAGTGAAAACAGAGTAGCAGTCACCCCTGCAGGTGTATTGGAGTTGTCCAAAAGAGGCCACGATGTCTATGTTCAAACTACAGCCGGAGAGGGCAGTGGTTTTTCGGACGATGCTTACAAAGAGGCCGGTGCAAAGATACTTCCCACCATTGCCTCGGTTTATGAGAAAGCGGAGATGATAGTGAAAGTAAAGGAGCCCATCGAGCCCGAATACGATCTGATCCGTGAAGACCAGCTCATTTTCACCTACTTTCACTTCGCCTCTTACGAACCGCTCACAAAGGCAATGATCAAGTCCGGTTCAGTGTGCCTGGCATACGAAACGGTGGAAAACCCTGACAGGAGTTTACCCCTGCTCATTCCCATGTCAGAAGTTGCCGGTCGGATGGCGACCCAGCAAGGAGCAAAATTTTTGGAAAAGCCGCAAAAAGGTAAGGGAATTCTTCTGGGAGGAGTACCCGGTGCCAGCCCGGCAAAAGTACTGGTAATTGGCGGTGGAATTGTGGGAACGCATGCCGCTAAAATGGCCGCCGGTCTGGGAGCCAATGTCACCATGCTCGACATCAGTTTACCCAGACTCCGTCAGTTGGACGACATTATGCCACCCAATGTAACCACCAGATATTCAGATGAATACACCATCAGAGAACTCATTCAAACCCATGAGCTCATAATTGGAGCCATTCTTATTCCGGGAGCAAAGGCACCCAACCTAATCACCAGGGACATGCTAAAAACCATGCAACCAGGAACCGTACTGGTTGATGTGGCCGTGGACCAGGGAGGCTGTTTCGAGACCACCAAACCCACCACCCACGATGATCCTATTTACATCATTGACGAGGTGGTTCATTACTGTGTAGCCAATATGCCCGGAGCGGTGCCATTCACCTCCACCGTAGCACTGACCAACGCCACCCTGCCCTACGTAATCAAACTAGCCAACGAAGGTTGGAGGGAGGCCTGTATGAACGACGCCACCCTGCTTCCCGGCTTAAATATTGTAAACGGAAAGGTGGTTTATCAGGCGGTTGCCGAAGCTTTCGGACTCGATTATGTCCCGGTTTCTAAGATTCTATAACATGGTTGATTGATAGCCTTCCTCAGTTATAATTTGGTGAGTCTGCTGATGGGTTGATGGTTATTGGCTTATGGCCAATGGCCTTATGACGTAAGCACCTCATTATCCTAGTTTTATCAACCTATTGCGATTATTAATTTGCGTGGATCTTTTTATGGTACATTCTTACTCATACATTGGGCTCTTATCTGTCATGCCGTCAAATTCCCTGTGCTTTCTCCGTGATCTTCGTGGCTCTGTGGTGGACCAAAATGGCCGATAGTTATAAGCTGAATGGTTGATTGTCGATGGGCCCACTTTTTGGGGGTCAATTGTCCATTAAAACCCCAAATCTATAATTTGACATTTGAAAGGAATATGGGAGTGTAAAATTCCCAGAGGCCAATGCGTATCAACCAATTTGAAACAAGGAACTGCACAGTCGCGTTATCCTATCATGAATATACTACTCACCGGGGCCAATGGATACTTGGGTTCGAGGTTGCTACCCGTTTTGATAGATGAGGGACATACGGTCTTTTGTTCAGTTAGGGACCCTGCCCGCTTTAACAATCGCTTTGAGCTGCCATCCGACCAAATACTACAACTCGACCTTCTCAATCCGGAGTCCGGCGATACGCTCCCTGAAAATATCGATATTGCCTTTTATTTGGTCCACTCCATGAGTGGAGGGAAGGACTTTGAAACCAGGGAAGAGAAAGTGGCCAAAAACTTCGTAAATCTGATTGCCGAAACCAATTGCCGCCAGGTGATCTACCTAACCGGCATTGCCAATTCCGACAAATTGTCCAAACACCTCAGCTCCCGGCTGAATGTTGAAAAAATTTTGGCATCGGGCTCTGTTCCTCTCACCGCTCTCAGAGCAGGCATCATTGTCGGCTCCGGGAGTGCTTCATTTGAGATCATCAGAGACCTGACAGAAAAGTTGCCCGTAATGATAGCTCCTAAATGGATCAAAACCCGGTCTCAACCCATTGCAATTGCCAATGTAATTGAGTTTTTGACAGGCGTAATGGGTAAAGAAAAATACTTCGGTAAATCCTACGACATTTCCTGTGGCCAAACCCTGACATACCGGGAAATGCTCCTCGGTTTTGCGGAAGTCCGAAACCTGAAGCGCTGGATATTTACGGTGCCCGTGATGACGCCCCGCCTTTCCAGCTACTGGCTCTATTTTATAACAGCCACCTCCTACCATCTCGCGGTAAATTTGGTGGACAGCATGAAATACGATGTAATTGCCCGGCCCAATAATCTGGGCGAAGAGCTGGGTATTGAACTGATTGATTACAAGACCTCTGTAGAACTCGCTTTTCAAAAAATAGGTCAGGACCTGGTATTGAGCTCGTGGAAGGATGCTTTTTCTTCTTCCGACACCAAACTCAACATAAGCGAAGTGGCAGAACCACCGGAATACGGAGTTTTTACAGACGTAAAAACCAGACCGGTTGAGGAGAAACAAATACCGACCATCCTGGAAAAAATTTGGTCCATCGGTGGAGACAATGGCTGGTACTACGGAAATTTCCTTTGGAAGGTACGCGGTTACCTCGATAAAATGGCTGGTGGCATTGGCTTGAGAAGAGGACGCACTCATCCCAGAGAAATCCACCCCGGAGATTCACTGGACTTTTGGCGAGTAATCATAGCAGACAAGGATAAAAAGCGCCTGTTACTCTTTGCTGAAATGAAACTGCCGGGTGAGGCCTGGCTTGAATTTCGCATCCAGAAAAAAGACCATAAATGCCAACTCATCCAAACAGCAACCTTTCGACCCCTCGGACTACTGGGCCGTTTCTATTGGTTTATGGTACTACCCTTCCACTTCTTTATCTTCTCAGGTTTGATCGATCAGTTGGTTAAGGCGGGTAAGGAGTGATTGATTTCTGGCTGATTGGTTGATGTCGGATGACATTTACAGTTGTGAATTGGTGAGTTGTTTTTTAGTGCGCCACCTCGATGAAGCCGACAGTGTCTCCCTTCGCGGGGGTTATTGAATTTTGGGGATTTGGCACCAGTCAGGCTACCCTCCCCTGAACGCAATTATTGAATTGCGTTCCAGCGCGCAAGGAAAATTAACCAGGTAGGGAAACCACTCTCAAAACATGCAATTTACTAATTTCCGCACCAAACCCAAAATCCACATCAATAGTAAATTGTTCCCTGTCAATTAAATCACAGTTTACGAATCGAGGGCTTCCTTGTAAACCCTGAGGCAGCGCTCCCTTGCTAGTTTGTGGTCCACAATAGGATCCGGGTAATTATCCGTTCCATATTCAGGTACAAACTTTTTGACATAGTGAAGATTCTTATCGAACTTTTTCAACTGCGCATGGGGATTAAAAATTCTGAAATACGGGGCCGCATCTGTTCCACAACCGGCAGCCCATTGCCACCCACCGTTATTGGATGCCAGTTCAAAGTCCAGTAGTTTTCTGGCGAAATAGGCCTCGCCCCATCTCCAGTCCACCAGTAGGTGTTTGGATAAAAAGCTGGCCGTTATCATCCGAACCCTATTGTGCATGTAGCCGGATTGATTGAGTTCCCGCATACCGGCATCTACCATCGGATAGCCGGTTTTCCCCTCGCACCAGGCTTTGAAATCATCCGTGTCGTTGATCCACTCGATACGGGCATATTTTTCCTTAAATGGTCCATCCACCACATGGGGAAATTCCGCAAGAATTTGGGAGTAAAAATCGCGCCATATCAGCTCATTCAAGTAGGTGTTACTCAGTGAAGCAGCTTTACGGGCCTTTTCTCTAATGGAAAGAGTGCCAAAACGAAAGTGGATGCCAAGACGACTGGTGCCATTCTCTGCGGGGAAATTGCGATTTTTGCCATATTGCTTAATGACAGACTGCTTAACCACGCGCGAAGGGATTTTAATGCTGCTCTCAGAAAATCCCAGTTCTTCCAGCTTAGGTACTCCGGTCCCTTTAATCCTGACCAGATTATCGAGGTATTTTTCCGAGGGGTAATATTTCAAAAATGGGGAATCCTCCAATGAGCAGTTCTCACCACCTTCCCGCCCAATTATATCAAACCAGGTATTTTTATAAGGAGTAAAAACTGTATATGGACCTCCAGTTTTTTTTTCAACCTCACCGGCTTCAGTGATCACATGGTCTTTGAAAGAGTGAAAGGAGATTTGATGCTCAGCCAACATGGATTGAACCTTTTTATCTCTTTGAATGGCGTAGGGCTCATAGTCCCGATTTGTATAAACCTGAACGACCTGATAATCTCGGAGCAACTCTTTCCACACCTTTTCCACCTTACCCTGTCTGACATCCATACTGCGACCAATATCACCAATCTCTCTGTTCATTTTTTGGAGTTCGGAATGAATAAAGCCAACTCTGGCATCGTCCCGGTCCTCCAGTTCGTCCAAAATAGCCCGGTCAAAAATAAATGCAGGGACAACAGGCAGACCTGAATTCAGGGCTTCGTAAAGTCCCCTGTTGTCATGCCATCTCAAGTCCCTGCGGAACCAAAACACAGCAACTTTTTTTGTACCGTCCATTGATATTAATTTTCTGAGATAAGAATTTTGTTAGGAATTCAGCTATTGCCAAACAAATTCGAGTGACTTTCTCCTACGACAATTCGATATACCGGCAGGAAAATATCTTCTCACCACCCTATCGAAAATGCAGACGAGGATAATTGGTTCAAAACAACTATCTCATAGTTAGACTAAATTATTTCGGTAATATTTGGCTATTACCAGATTAAAGCATATCTTTAGCCATCTTTTAACAACTTCGTTTTAAATGAGGGATTTATCAGGGATTGGCGTTACCAATAGTTCAGCCTGGTTCCTTGTTGGAATTAAAACTTTCTTGCAGAGTCCCGCCTTCGGTTCGGGTTACAGTTAGCTTCATCAACCATCTTTTTGCGAAAGCAAGATTGAACACACGGTTGTTTAAGCAGTCAAAACCAACGGCTGAGCGAACTATTTCAGGGTTTTTCTCGTTTATAACTAGTAAGTTACAGATTAAAGTATCTTCAAACAAACGCAGGTCGTCCTTGCAAATGCATTGATGCCTTGTTTTCAATTAAGTTAATAACCTAACAGAGAAATTTATGGTCAATACTTTAACAGATGAGTTGCTTGAGAAAGCAATTGATTTTGTTCAATCCAAAGGCTACGAAAACATCAAAGCCAGTCAGCATGACAATTTTGACAGTCCGACCTCCTTTTCGTCAACTGATGACAATGCTGTTGCGCCGGATATCACGGCGACCAAAAGAGGTACAAAAAGTTACTTTCAGGTGAGTCTGAAAAACGATGATGAACAGGGAACGGTAACAAAGTGGAAGCTATTCGCCACCCTTGCCGAAATGAAAAATGGTAAATTTTATCTACTTGCGCCCCGTGGGCACAAGTCATTTACCACCAATCTAGTTAAGACTTATAACATCAATGCAACAGTTGTGAGCATATAATTAATTAATATTCAATATTTTAAACATGCGCAGAAAAAGTTTCACAATGGGCGAGGACAAGTACTACTTTCAGGTAAAGTCCGGTCAGTCCATGATAACAATCAATAGAAAGTCCAAACCAGCAGCTGTCTCAACCTTTTTACACTACAAAAAAATAGGTAAAACGTGCGAATGGCTGGGTAAATGGAACGGCAAGAAATTCATCGAAGATACCGCACCTTCTTCCTAACCAAATTTTTTAAATCATGAAACCAGTACACAGTCTCAAAGTCAAAATCGTTGAATCTAACAACCGTAAGGTTAAAATCCGTCTGATGAATGCCAACAGGGAACTTTCAGTTCCAAAAAAGGCCTTCCAACAAAGATGTGACAGAGGGCTTTACGATGTTGTAAACCCAGGACAATTCGAGCTATCAATTTGACGTAAATCACATGGTGATTTGAAATACCCATTAGGTCTCTTAATGGGTATTTTTATTGGTGGTCAGCACCAACATTCAACACAATGTATCTGGGAGAAAAATAATAGGGTAAAATACGGTCTTTAAACATACTGTTGATTACCTTTGTATTACATTTGCAAAAAAATATTCATAATATTTATGTCTGAGCAGAAAAATGCCATTCAAACGAGTATTACCTTCCCATCCGACAAACCGGGTGAAGACTTTATTGACGAAATTGCCGGATTTTTATTCACCCACCTGGACCAGTATGGCGATAAGATAGAGGACATTAAAAAATGTCTCAATTACGCTCTGAGCTCAGAAAAAGGCAAAGGTGGATTTGTAGTCACCGCGAGAGATGACAAAAATTGCATTGCCGGGGTTGTTGTCATAAACCTCACCGGGATGTCAGGTTATATTCCGGAAAATATCCTGGTCTATATCGCAGTGGATAGAGCCCAACGTGGTAAGGGAGTGGGTAAAAAGCTCATGAAAGCGACTATTGATAATGCCGAAGGTGCAATTGCACTACATGTCGAACCGGATAATCCCGCAAGACACCTGTACACCAAGGTCGGCTTCACTAACAAATACCTTGAGATGAGATATCAGCCTGAAAAATAATTTTTTTCAGCTCACAATCTTTCTACCTTTACATCAATGAAGTGGCAATCATCTAAAGTCCAGATAAGCAAATCCTGCTATCGGAAAAACCTCAAGTTTATCGAATCCATACTCGGACCGAACACCAAGATGTCATCAGTAGTCAAAGGTAATGCCTACGGCCATGGGATAGAATCTTTTGTGCCTCTGGCAAGAGAATGTGGTATAGATCACTTTTCCGTGTTTAGTGCCGATGAAGCCTACCGGGTTTTCAACTGCTGTGAAAAGCCAGCCACCATTATGATTATGGGGCTAATCCTAGAAGAAGCCATGGAATGGGCCATTCAAAATGAGGTGGAGTTTTACATCTTTGACCTCATTAGATTGAATGCAGCTCTGGAAGCTTCCAAGAGAGTTGGCAAACCAGCAAAAATCCACCTGGAAGTGGAGACCGGTATGAACAGGACCGGCCTGCCGGAAGAAGAACTGCTCTCTGCCATTGATATTATTAAAAAAAATGGCAGTCATCTTAAAACCATGGGTGTTTGCACACATTATGCCGGGGCTGAGAGTATCGCTAATTTCATTCGAATTGAAAAGCAGAAATCCAATTATCAAAGACTATCTCAAATGGTTAAAAGTAGTGGAATCGATGCAAAATATTACCACTCCACTTGCTCAGCAGGAGCCATCAGATACCCTGAGATGAAGGATAAGTTGTCGAGAATCGGCATTATTCAGTACGGTTTTTGGCCCAGTTATGAGACTTTTATAGAGTTCTCAAGCGAACTGGAGGACAAAATAGATCCGCTGACCCGCATTATTTCCTGGAAGAGTTTTGTGATGGATATCAAAACAGTCAGAAGGGGCGAGTATATCGGATATGGAAACATCTACCTCGCCGGCCAGGAAATGAAAATCGCTACCATCCCAATCGGCTACGGAAATGGCTACAGCCGATCTCTCAGCAATATAGGTCGTGTACTTATCAAGGGTATCCGAACCGCTGTACTCGGCAAGGTAAATATGAATATCATCAGCATTGACGTTACCAATATACCAGGAGTAGAAAAAGGAGATGAGGTAGTACTAATTGGAAAGCAGGGAAATATGGAGATATCGGTAGCAGATTTCGGAGACGCAAGTAAGCAGATTAACTACGAGTTATTGACCAGACTTCCACAGAATTTACCTAGAGAAATAATTGACTGAATTAATTAAATTAAACCAGGCGATGGGATCTACCCTATCGACAATTATTACCAAATGGCTTATCTAAAACTTTACCGAAAGAAACTTGAATCCAATTATGAATTTCTGGATGAACTTTTTTCCAAAAGAGACATCGAATGGGCGATTGTCACCAAATTGCTTTGCGGGACTGAATCCTACATCAAAGAGGTACTAAAACTGGGTGTTAAGGAGGTTTGCGATGCAAGAATAAGTAACCTCAAGAAGGTTAAAAAAATCAATCCTGACGTACAGACGGTGTACATCAAGCCCCCGGCAAAAAGAAGCATACAGGATATTGTGAAATACGCGGATGTGAGTTTTAACTCCGAGAGCACAACCATTAAAATGCTCAGTAAAGGAGCCGTCAAACAAGGTAAAAAACACAAGGTGATCATTATGATCGAGCTGGGTGACCTCCGTGAGGGGGTAATGGGTGAACACCTAATCTCCTTTTACGATTCCGTCTTTGAATTGCCAAACATAGAGGTGGTGGGAATCGGATCCAATCTGAATTGTCTGCACGGTGTCATGCCATCCCAGGACAAATTTGTTATACTCAGCCTTTACAAGCAACTCATTGATGCAAAGTTTGAGAAAAATATTCCCTGGATAACAGGGGGTACCTCCGTGGTTATTCCCATGTTGCTCAACGGCACCCTTCCCATGTCTGTCAATCACTTCAGGGTAGGAGAAACCCTGTTTTTCGGTGCAGACCTCGTCACAGGAGAAACCATTGAAGGCATGCACGACGACGTATTTCGACTGTACACCGAAATCATCGAACTCACGGAAAAACCGGTTGTACCTATCGGAGAACTCGCAGAAAACCCATCTGGTGAAGTTTACGAGGTGGATGAAGAAAACTACGGTAAAATGACTTACCGGGCTATAATTGACATCGGGCTTCTCGACATTTCACCGGACTACCTTATACCAGATGACCCGGAGGTCGAGATTGTAAATGCCAGTTCGGATATGCTCATTCTCAATCTGGGGGAATCTGCCGGCGATTACAAGGTCGGCGATTTAATTACCTTTAAGTTAAAATACATGGGTGCACTGGGTATTCTCAATTCCTACTACATCAAGAAAATCGTGGAAAACGGAGATTGAACATCTATCACTTCTACATTCCTCAATACTTAATATTCTTGGAATCACTTAAAAGGCGCGTAGAAAGTCTTTTATAGAAGTCCATAAATTCCGTCAACGGAACTGAAATTGTAACTATATTTGCCCCTTCTTTTTATAAAATAAATACCCTCCTAAAATGGGCCTGAAATGTGGAATTGTAGGACTTCCCAACGTGGGAAAATCTACTTTGTTTAACTGTTTGACCTCTGCCGGAGCACTGGCAGCAAATTACCCCTTTGCAACAAAAGACCCCAATGTGGGTGTCATCACAGTACCCGATAAAAGATTGGATAAGCTTGCCGAGCTGGTAAAGCCCCAGAAAACCTTACCAACCACTGTGGACATTGTGGATATTGCGGGTTTAATAAAAGGTGCCAGTAAAGGAGAGGGACTGGGCAATCAATTTCTGGCCAATATTCGCGAAGTGGACGCCATAATTCACGTGGTACGTTGCTTCGAAGATGAAAATGTGGTCCATGTAGATGGCAGTATTGACCCGGTCCGTGATAAGGAAATCATTGACACCGAACTAATACTCAAAGACCTGGAGACCATCGATAAGAGATTGGAGCGTGCCAGAAAACAATCTAAAGCCGGCGACAAGGAAATCCTCAAATTAATCGACGACCTGGAAGCCCTCAAAACCAGGATGGAAGATGGCAATCCGGCCAGAAACATCGAAACAGAGGGTCTTCTTGCTGATGTGATGGGAGAAATGATGCTGCTCACTGACAAGCCGGTCATGTACGTTTGCAATGTAGATGAGGAGTCCGTTTTAGATGGCAATGAATTTACTAAAAAGTTCGAGCAGGCTGTCGCTGATGAGAATGCAGAAGTCATGAAAATATCTGCAGCCATTGAGGCCGATCTAACTGAACTGGAAAGTGAAGAAGAAAGAAGTGAGTTTCTGCAGGAGATGGGACTGGAAGTTCCCGGTGTTCATTTAGTAATTGAGAAATCTTACAAACTTCTCGACCTGATCACCTACTTTACCGCTGGGGAAAAAGAAGTGCGAGCCTGGACCGTCAGACGCGGCACCCTGGCACCTCAGGCAGCAGGAGTTATCCACTCGGATTTTGAAAAGGGATTCATTCGTGCCGAGGTAATTGCCTACAAGGACTTTGTTGAATACAAATCAGAGGCTGCCGTAAAGGAAGCCGGTAAACAGCGGGTAGAAGGAAAAGACTACGTAGTAAAGGACGGAGACGTCATGCACTTCAGGTTTAATGTTTGACAAGTATCAATCTCACCGGGCATTTTCAAAATGTGCGCTGAATTTTCAATCAATCAGTAGGTCTGATTGTTGAAAATTTAGTTAATTGCAGTTTGAACAAACAGGTCCGAAATGGATATAGTGCTTCAGGGTATTCTTTTGGGACTCACTCTCTCGGTGATGACCGGTCCCATATTCATTACTCTTATCCAAACGGGCATTGAAAAAGGGTTCAGAGCCGGGGTCACGGTAGCCTCCGGATTTTGGACCAGTGATTTACTCTTTATCACCGTCATCACATACGCCCTGTCCTTTTTATTCCATTTGATGGCATTTGACCATTTTGAGACCTACGTCAGCCTCATTGGGGGCGCTATTTTGACTGCCTTCGGACTTGGATTGATGATATTTGGTAAAGTGCCTGCGCGTCACGGCAGGGTGAAAAGACCCCGATCGGGCTCTTCCTATCTGGGACTTTGGACCCTCGGATTTTTCATGAATACATTTAATCCCGGCACCGTTTTGTTCTGGATTGGGATCATCAGTATTATTCTGGACCGTCTGCAAATCGACCCCTCCAATTCCCTCCCCTTCTTTGCAGGCCTGATGGGAACCATTATTATTACTGATGTGCTCAAGGTCGCGCTGGCGAAGCGTATTAGTTATTTTTTGACGCCCAGACGAATCATTTACATTCGAAAAATTGCCGGGCTGGTATTGATTGGATTTGGGGTTATGCTAATCGGCCGGGTGCTCTACCAGACGATTTGGGGGTGATACCCTGGTTTTTTCAATAAAAAGCTCTCCCTTTATTTCATCTTCCCCAATGAAAAATTGGTTATAATTTTCTGTAAGTTAAGCGGTCTGAAAAGGGAAAGTGAATAGTCTATTCATGAGTCCACTCCGCGGAGTGGACTCATTCATTTACTTGTTCACGGCCATAAATGCTCCCGCGTTGATAAACCCTCCTTAAGGAGTCGCTTTCTATCTGGTGAGATTGATCAGTGGCAACGTGTTCACCGAGATCAGGCTTACCGGCATCTACCCAGGCGGTGTACCAGGAGGAACCAATGGCGTAAATGGTTTTTCGCATTTGACGCTCTACCATGCCATTCATTTCCCGCTCGTAGGCCAGAGCAAATTCCCGGCAAGGTTGCTGAATGGTTTGCTGCAATCTGTCTTCAAAGCACATCTGGGCATCCTCGGGGAAAGAATCGCGAAGCCGCTGCTCGATTGAAAGTACAGAGTCAACTTTTTGGTGGGTGTACAGAACGACATCCCAGAAAAAATCTTCCTTGTCTTCAATGTACTCGGCTTTCCCGACAATTAGATCGAAATCCTCGGCAAACAACTCTGGTATTCGGCTCTCCCAAAAGGCGTGAATACCAGTTTGCCCGGTTAGCTGTCCGTTGTAATTAACCGTCGTATGCAATGGCACGTGTGCATCACCAATATAGTGTCCAATATCCGCAGCATGACGTAGAATCCTGGCTTTATCACCATTGCGCATAGCGCGGGTTAGCTGTCTTTGGATAATGGGCAGATAATAGGTAATTATGCCGTATTTCGAGATGTGGTCCGTAATCAATATTTCACAGCAATCAACGCCAGAACAACTAAAAACAGCCTTTTTTTCAGGCCAATCACTCAGCGGATACTTCCAGGGCGGTCTGTAAAAATCACCTGGAACCCTGGGGTCAAAAAACTCCTGATAGTTCATTGCCAAAAGGTTATCAAATTCCCCATAGGCCTTGTTTTTATTTTGGACCTCTTCATCAAAGTGAATATAGGGAAAGTAGATCAAATGGGTGTCGGGTACTTCTGCCCCGCTACAGTGATCAATTATTTTAACCGAGCTGAATTTTGCAAGAGCTTTGTTCCATTGACGAGGAAGATTATCATAGGGGAATTCACCGTAAACATCTAAATCAATGTAGTGTCTCGGACCCTCAAAGGGAGTGGCGTACCTTCTGCGGTCGGGGTCCACCGCATGAGTGGAGAGGTATTCTATTTCCTTTTTGAAAAGCGGCATCATTTCAGGTGGGAGGGTAAAAACAGCCAGCCGATTTAGTTTGCGATGGGCGTAAAACCCCCATTCTTCAGCCATTGTAACACTGTAAAATCCCAGAGAGGAAAACACTATCAACCCCGCGAAAATTGCGCAAATAAAGGTTCTCATATTAGAAAAATTCATCCTCGGTGGTGCGGAAAAACCAACTGTATCCCCACAAAATGTCCCGAAGCACAAAATACTGGGCCAACATAAAATCATCCCGTTGGGCACTGTGGACGTAAAACCTCAGTTGAAATTCTGTGGCGTCAAACTCTGCAGCTGCGAATGGCCCAGGAATTAATTCGGGGAATCGCTGATAAAGCGTGTAAGACACCACATCCCCGTTGTTTCTGGTCAAGCTAATCTTCGCAAACGGATCACTGCTAAGTATGGAATCCTTCTGCGGGTGCTGATTTTCAAAACCCTCAACTCCAACACGACGGTAATTTCTAAGGTAACTCTCCACCAAACCGGGATGCCGGGTTCTTGTTATCCTTGGCATATCTGGATCCAGCGGTCTAACACCCCAGGAAGTCTCCCCTTCGCGCTCAATAACGAAAGACTCATCTTGTTGAAAGGGGTATTTGACTTCGATTTTTTCAATGTCCCTGATTCTTTCGTTGAAAATAGCTCTGTCCCTAAAGTGATCAGCGCGCAGGTCAAATCTAGCACGTAAACTTCCAGACCAGTAAGGAATATGCATCACATAAGGCTGTTCGGAACCCTCCATCAAAAAGTGTGTACCCTTTTCATCATTGGTTACGCCTCCAATGTAATAAGACTTCATAAGGTTATCACGAGTGTCGTAAATTTCGACTTTTATCCCCAGACTCGCAATGGTTTGAACAATATTGGTATAAGATGCTCTGGGTGGGATGAACCTCACCTCCAAATCTCTGATGATGCGCATCAACTCCTCCATAGAGGTTTTACTCGCGAGGTATCTGTCGTTGACATACCAGTCAGAACCTCTTCGATTGAGCAAGACGGGTTCATCGTTTCGATTGGCAATAAAAATTTTGCCGATTTGGTCTGTATCTTTTATGGCGAATTCTCGGTCACTGGTATCGATGGAAGAACCGCCTCTGGATTCCTGGCCTGCAAAATGATAAGTAAGGCCGAGAAGAGCCAGTAAAACGATAATATAAAGTATGGTTCTCTTCATTGGATCATTTTTTCTCAGTGATGTTAAATAAAGTGTCTTTCAAAAACTTTTTCAAAATGCATTAACTGCAGAATTACCGGTAGGTATCAGCTCTTAATCGAAAACCTGCGTTTTCTTATAAAATTGTACAGCAGCCCAAAGACCACGACAAATACTACGGGCAAACCGATGTTGAATAGCTGCCAGCTCAACCTTTCAGACCGGGCGCGCACCTCATTCATCAGCCGCAATTTAACATCCCTTGTTCTCGCCTCCAATATGCCCTCCTCATCCAGCAAATATTCAATGGAGTTCAAGACAAAATCTTTGTTTGCATACAACCTGCGCTCGTATTGATTGAGGCCTACCGGTCTGACCTCACCCCTACTCGTAAAGGTATTCAAGCCGATATCTCCATCAGAAATGACAATCATGGCATTGTCCTGAACTCTGCTCTTGAACTCCATGTCTAATTGATCCAGAGTGGCTTCCATTTCCTGAGTTAGCCGGTGTTGAAATGCGGAAGTAAATTCACCTTCAAGCAGCACAGCCAGGGGAAGATAGGGCCGGTTGAACCGCTCTGGTTTGGGATCGTACCGTAAAATGTCAAAATTAACCTGGGCTGGAACCATTTGGAAACGACTGTATTCCGAGGTGGAAAGAAGTACCGTTTTATCCAGGTTTCCCTGTGTTCGAATGGTATCTATGGAGCTTGGAAAGAAAAAATTGATCCTGTCCAGAGCTTTCACAATGGGATGATCGGTTCGCGGGGCTACGAGTGGATAGTAATACCACGGGAAAAGATCCATTTGCGAACCGCTTCCTACCCGGCCAACGACCATAGGTATCCGGGAGCACTCAAGGTCTTGAACAAGGTCGGGATTGATGCGAACTCCGTAGTTAAAAAGTAGATCCTCGAGGTTTAAATCGTACTCCCAGGGCACAAAATTCCGGTGCTTGCGAACTGAGTCAATGGTCACATTCAGTTTGTTGATCATCCAAAGGACCCTACCTCCGTTCATCACATACTGATCAAGTATAAACTTATTTCTCTCACTAAATGGTTTGGTCGGCCGGGCCACAATCAAAAGAGGGACCTGATGGGGATCTATGTAGAAGAGGGAATCCAAATTAATGCGGCCAACCCGGTAATAATCTCTTAGAGAGCGATTGAGATCAGCCAATTGCATGGATTCTGCCTCTCCCTGACCCTCGGTATATGCTATGGTAGGTTTAACAGCTGTGCGCAGTTTGATAATAGCATTCGCAAATTTGTACTCCAACAGACTTATGGAGTTGTTGATGGTAACCTGAGGATCCACCCCGGGCACTTCATTTTCAAGAAGGTTAACAGCGATCTGTCTGTTTCTAAAGTAAAAAATGGCGTAGGGGTAAATAATCCGCTCGCTGGATTCGCCCTGATCAACTACCCGCATGGAGACAGGAAAAATTTCTTGTTGGGCAAGTTCTTCACGTCTTAAATTCACCTCCTGAGTTTCTCCTTCATTAGGATCTTCAAAATCGAATTCGATATTTGGGTTGATGGCTCTGAATCTCCTCAGCATATCCTCAGTGGCAGATCGCAAACGCTGGAATCCAGCAGGAAAACTACCATCTAAAAGTACCCTGACATAGACGACATCTTCCACGTCCTCTAAGACATTTAAAGTGGGTTGGGTAAGGGTAAATCTTTTGTCCTCTGTAAGATCAATAAAGGTATAAACGTGATTTCCCACCACATTTATCAAAATGAGAATTCCTGCTAAAAGGCCGAGGTTAATAAGGTTTTTATACTTCTCCCGCATGTTTTTTATACCTGAGTTTTACCGTTGATTCTGAATATTGTAGTGGGCTATCGCCAGAAAAAATATCGAAGTGGTCAAAAAGTATATCAAATCCCGGGTATCAATGATACCCCGGCTTATGGATGTGTAGTGGTGATCGATCCCCAGTGACTCTATGAATACATCCATGCCGCCAAAAAACACAGGTAGCCTGCTTAGATAAAAGAAGCCGTAGTACATGAAAAAGCACAGGAAGGCAGCAAGCAAAAAGGCCACTATTTGGTTCCTGGAAACCGATGAAGCCAATATCCCTATGCTGGTGAAAACCATTCCCAAAAACAGCAAACCGAGGAAGGAACCCCAGATTGCTCCGCTGTCGAGGTTCCCGCTCGGTGAACCCAATTCGTGCATGGTATAGTAGTACAACAGCGTGGGCAAAATGGCAAAAACCACCAGTGTCATACAGGCGAAAAACTTACCGCCCAATATCTCTGATGTACGTAAAGGCTTAGTGGCAATCAGCTCAAAGGTGTTGTTGGACCACTCTTCCGAAAGACTTCTCATGGTGATGGCCGGAATCAAAAATATAAATATTAGTGGTGCTATGCTAAAAAGTGGGTCTAGTGTGGCAAAGGGTTGGTGAAGTAGGCTCGTATCCGGGAACACAAACAAAAACAAGCCAGTCAACAATAAAAAGACCACGATTGACAAGTAGCCAATTAACGAACTGAAAAAAGCATTTATCTCCTTGATGAAGATACTGTACATGATCGATCAATAATTTACCTGAATAACTTTTTCGTCACTAACATTTCTATGGAAAAGCGTTTCACAGTGTACCATTGCGTTATGCCGTTTTGCCGGTGAGTTCCTGAAAGACTTGCTCCATATTCCTGCTCAGTTGATTCATCTCCAATATAACGTAACCGCGGCCTGTGCAATATTCAAAGACCGTTTGGCGAAAATCTTCGCCCTCATCCTGTCGGCCTTTAATAAGCCATTCACCCTTTTTAACTTTCCTGGTTTCGATCAATCCGACCAATCCCTCAAGGCCGTTATCGGGTAATTGTTGTTTGAATACGATTCTCATGGAGACTGTTTGAGTCTCTTTATCTTTGCCCAAATCCTCAATGGTGGAGTCCATGACCAGTTTGCCTCTGTCAATTATCAGCACCCGGTCGCAGATGGCTTCCACTTCTTGCATAATATGGCTGGAAAAAATCACTGTTTTTTTCTCACCCAGCTTTTTTATCAACCCCCTGATATCAATAATTTGATTGGGGTCCAGTCCACTGGTAGGCTCGTCCAAAACCAGCACTTCGGGATCGTGCAAAATAGCCTGGGACAATCCCACACGTTGGCGGTAACCGCGGGACAGCATTTCTATTTTTTTGTGTTGCTCCAATCCGAGACCCGTCATTTCAATCACCTCTTCAATCCGTTTTTTAGCATTTCGTATCCCGTATATTTTGCAACAGAGCGAGAGAAACTCCCTGACATACATCTCCTTGTACAGTGGATTGTGTTCCGGTAAGTATCCGATTTTCCGCCTCACATCCAGACTACTGGTACGGGTATTCAATCCACAAACAGTGGCCTCCCCCTTGTCTTGTTGAATGTAACAGGTCAGGATTTTCATGGTAGTGGATTTTCCTGCACCATTTGGCCCAAGAAAACCAACTACCTCGCCCGGCTTAACTGTGAAACTCACATCATCCACAGCGGCCTGTTCACCGTAGTATTTTGATAAATTTGCAACCTCGACTGACATTCGCAGTATGAATTGTATTATTTAATCGGGACGTTCCTTTGATCCTTTCACGGAAGCTAACGCCGAAACCAGATCCGCTATTATAAAAGCCTCATCCGCTCTCAAATCCCCTACACCATTTCGATGAAGTTCCTTTAGATAGGCTCCTGTTCCAATTGATTGGCCCAGGTCATGAGCCAATGACCTGATGTAAGTGCCCTTGCTACATTTTACCCTGAAGGAAGCATCCGGCGACTCGAATTCACCGATTTCAAAAAGCTCTATTACAACCGGCCTGGCCTCTATTTGAGTCGTCTTTCCCTTGCGCGCCATTTTGTAAAGGGGAACGCCCCCTTTTTTTACAGCGGAAAAAACAGGAGGTCGCTGTAAAATGTCTCCTGTAAATTCCCCGGCACGTTCCCTTATTGTCTCCAATGTCAGCCAGTCAATATCTGTAATCTCTTCCTCTTCGGTTTCACCATCAAATGATGCGGTAACGGCACCAAAACGAATCTTTCCGGTGTACTCCTTTTTACTGTCTATCCAACGATTTAAAGATTTTGTACCGGGGCCAATTCCAAGTACTACCAAACCCGTAGCCAGAGGATCAAGGGTGCCACCGTGACCGACTTTAACCTTTTTCCTACCGAGCAGGTACTTTAACCTGCCCCTGATTTTTGCAACCACATCGAAGGAGGTCCAATCCAGTGGTTTATTCACTGAGACGGTAAAGCCCTTATCCGGGTCTGCCCTCCTTAAATCATCCAAAACCGTAAAGTGTTGCAAATCAGCCTATCGTTTTCCTATTATTACAATCTCACAGTTTTTAAAACTGTACATGTCAAAATACCTTATAGTGCTTTGCTTTATTCCCAACCACATTCTAATAAAACATTACAGAGGTAAGAGTTTAGCAGAAAAAACGGTACAAGGCATTGTAAGATTCGCATAATCCACTGGTGTAAGTAGGCCTCCAATGGTTTGCATCAACAAAATATGTACAACAACTATTTCTTTTTGAAAATGGCGAAAAACTGAAGAATCAAACCGGCCAGGATAAAGAATGGTCCAATGGTAATGCGCCTGTGACTGTAAATTATGCTCTCATCCCAAACATCGGACGAAGGCATATTGCCACCCATCATGAAAAACAACCCTATTGCGATCAGTCCGACACCTGCGAGCATCCATTTGAAGTTCTCCTTCCCGAACAACATAGGTTCTTTCACCTTCACGGCGCGTTTGCGTCTTTTGGGTCTGGCGGGGGACGCTTTCTTCTTCTTACCCGCTGTAGTAACTATCTTCTTTTTACCACTTTTTTTATCCTCGCTCATCGAATGTTATTTATTGATTACAAAGGTAGCACATATGTAGGATATAGCAAAAGTTATCTGTATTTAAGGAATTGGTTCAGAGTAAGCCAGGTACATAACAGACAAAACAGGCCGGCAGCTGCCGGAAGCCCAAGACCCGCAATCAATATCAGCTCCAGCTCTGCCTCTTTAATCAATTTAATCAGATCACCATAGCCCAGTTGAATAATTCCACCAATCAACACCAGAGCAATGACACCGCTTAGGAATCCAAGTAAAAAGGATTTGAGCAAATAAGGTTTCCTGATAAAAGTTCGCGAAGCACCCACCAGTTCCATGGTTTCAATCTCTCTTCGATCTGAATAAAGGGCCAGCTTGGTCGTGTTGTATATGAGAACTACAGAAAGCAATAAAAATAAGCAGCCAAATCCGGCAAACCACCAGGCAAGTGTCTCAAGATTACTGTGAAAATCAAGTACCAACCGGTCCTGGTAATGTACCTCAACTACCGCATCCATGTCGTCTTTTATCTGTCTTCGCATTACACTCAATTCCGCAGGCTCAAACCATTCGTGGTGCACATTGTAAATCACCATGTGGCTGAAAGGACTCTCTCCATCCTCCCACCAATCCATGGTTCCCAGGTCTAGTCCCAACACTTCCAGAGCTTCTTCAGGTGGTAAATGCCTGACACTGCCGGGCAAAATTCGCTCATCTTCACGTAGAAGATTAACCACCTCTTCCAACTTCTCCTCCCCCACCTCCATTTTGAGCTCAACTGCAATGTCGGTACTCTCCTTCAACCATTTTACCATCTCCCCGGAAAACAAATACGCAGCCCCTAGCAAACCAAGTATCAGCATGACAATGGTCGTGCTTGTAAAGGGAATGAGGTAATTGGGTCGAATCCTTATTTGTCTTAGCACTTTGTGCCACTTTTTTGATCAAAAATACTTTAAATAATTACTTTAACCTGTGGAAATAATCCTTTCGTATCTTTAGCTATTTCTATCTCAATACCTAATCTAATAGACAATTGCAACAGGATAGACCGTGCTGACAGGAAAACACCTACAGGTTAAGGTTTTTGCATATATCCAGCCAAACTAATTTCAGGGCCCAATATATAACCTTTTTTTATATCTGAATCGTTTGCCGGGTAAATTTTATAAGTCAGTAAGAAACTCATTGCAATTCGAATCTTACCTTTGAGGTAAATTTAGAACGATGAAATTATCGGAATACAAGAGATTAGGCATATTGGAGGCCTATGTTTTAGGGGTATTGGACCCCGAGAGAACGGAGCAACTCGAATCAGATCTGGAGACCAATGTCGCACTGAGAAGAGAATTGAATGAAATAGAGGGAAGGCTGGAGAATTTTAAGAAGAATTTCACCCGCTCGGACAGAAAGGAAAAGGGTACAGGCAATTCCCCAAAAAAGAAACCTTCTGCAGGCAGTTCAAAAAACCGACGTATTGTAACGGGCTTGTTAATACTTCTTGTCGTAGGTCTGACTTTTGTCTTCCTCTCTACCCTTTATCAACAAGCTGCTGTTCAGGGTGAATTAAGTGAAACCAACTTACGTCTTTCCCAAATTATGGAAGAAAACGATGCACTGGTGGTTGACAGAAAAACTATGGAAACCGGTCTTTGGACTGCGGTGGAGAATTCCGATGCAGTAATCAGTCTCAGAGCCGGGGATGTATTTGGTGAAAGGCCAACAGGATATGTCGTAAAATGCCACCTTACCGACCGCTATATACTATTGATAGAAAATTTAATTCCACCCGATGAGGGACAGTTTTATCAAATGTGGGGGCGAACGGGCACAAGCTGGAGAAGAATGGGAATGATCCAATTGGAGGACATGAATCCGGAAGGTGATCGCCAGGCATTCATATTTCCACAACCGTCTACCGATCTCGAATTGGTAACCTTAGAATCAATGCAGCCTCCGGAAAGCCCGGACAGGGGTGCAGTGGTTTTCCAGAGGTAAAGCATATTTCATCGGTTGTGATTACCTCCGGGCTGGAATTCATACACATTATGCTGTAATTAACATTTATAAAATCAATTAAAAATCATACTCATGAAGCTAATAGTAAATAACCTTTCCAATCATTTAGAGTATTCTGTAAAGAAGGAAAATGGCGCTGAGATCATTCTAAATGCAAATGGCAAAGGTATCAGTCCGATGGATGGACTTCTAGGTTGCGTTGCAGCCTGCAGTGCGGTGGATATAGAACTTATACTGGAAAAAATGAGGCAAAAATTGGAAACCCTGACCGTGGAGGCAAAGGGAAAGAGAGCCGATGATCAAACACCTAAGTTTTTCCGCAAAATGCACCTGGAATTCAAACTGAGCGGTGATATTAAAAAATCGGCAGCAGAGAAAGCGGTGAGATTGGCAGTTGAAAAGTACTGTTCCGTGGCGAGTTCACTGAAGCCCGATATTGATATCAGTTGGAATGTAACCATCGAATAGATAGAAGACCCAGGGGCAAAAAAAAAGGGGAGGCCTTTCGACTTCCCCTTTTGGCAGTGTGCTTAACACTTTTGTTTTCAATTGGACTTACAGCCTGGCTGCTATCCAATCAAATTCTAACCCTGTAAAGGGCTAAACATAAAACACTTATAATAACCTGTAGGTATATGGATTAAGAGAATCCGTCACACCCCATCTTATTAGTCGGCAATTTTTACGTTTACGGCATTGGGTCCTCTCCTGCCCTCCTGGACATCAAAAACCACTACATCGTTGTCCCGGATATCATCGATAAGACCAGAGGCGTGAACGAAAATATCGTTCTCTTCGCCTTCTGCGCGGATGAAACCAAAACCTTTAGAATCATTGAAAAATTTTACAACTCCTTTCTTCATTGGTAAAAAACTTTAAATATTAAAAAAAACTAAATACTAACCTGTTGAGAGTTTGTCAACTTAAAGACTTGCAGGATATTAAGGGTTGTAAAATGGTAGGTAACTTATGTACTCCAACTTAATTTCCGCCAATTGGCGAAACAACCAGTCCCAATCGGGGTAATCACAAACAAACTTAAATTTCAAACTACTGTTTCCTACTTATAGAAAACAAAATAGAAACGCACGTTTTTAGAACGAATTGTATAAAGTTACGCTTCTCTCCCCACAAAGATACAATATTTTTACAACTTGGGTAAACTATTTTTGAAGGATGCATCAAAACTGCCCTGGATTACTCATTTTCAGGGCGAAATATTTTATTCAAAAAAATTATCTGCGCATTACAGCACCGGTTCTAACCTCCGGTTTGTGAATTTGAATAAAGGCGACCTGTTCCATTGCGTGGCAAGAATTACACTGCAAAGTCATCAGTTCGAATGCTTCATCAAAAATCTGTTTGTCCTCCTCCGCGATGGCATTTGCCATTTCGGGAATGACCACATCCATAAAGTGCTGACCTGAAGCTGCTCTTGCCGGTCTTCGTTCAAATCCATCTTCAATGGACTTCCTCATTTCATCCAATTGGTATTCCGCATACTGCCAGTTTTCATCCTCTCCTGCCCAGTACATTTCTACATATCGGTGATGGACATCCATCATAGATCGGGCAAAACCGCCAAACTGCCCTGCGACTATCTCAAACTTTTCATCCGTTACACCTCTCAGCCAGCCATCAGAACCAACTGAGGTCGACCTTTCTTCAACAGGTCCAGCACAGTAAATCAACAATAGGGAAGAAAACACAACCAGTAATACGTATCTCATGTCTAAAATTTTAAGTGAAATGTAATCACACGCAAATATAATAATTTGACTTGAAAATGGCAAAAACTGAAACAATTTATTTTCCTATACAAAACCTGGAAAAAATATTACCAAGCAGGTCCTCTGAGGTTATGCCCTTTCCCAGAATTTCGCCCAGGTAGTTCATAGCGTGACGGATATCCATGGCAATGAGATCTGCGGGCATGTTGTTTTCCAGCCCCTCCAAAACTGCCTCAAGGGCCTCCCGTGTTTTTAAAAGAGAGCGATAATGTCTGGTATTGTGGAGAACGGTGTCAGTCGTTCCCTTGCTCATTTGCTTAAATTGTTTCAGGAGCACTCCTTTGAGTACGTCTAAACCAGTTTGGTCTATTGCAGAAAGCGTGACGAAAAATGCCCTTTGGGAGATCTTTTGCTCACTCTTCTTTATCAATTGCTCATCGACAAGATCCCTCTTATTAGCCACCGCAATAACCTGCGTGTTTGGACCCGATACTTTTTCAATGTCTGAAAGAACCTCCTCCGGGCCGGTATTCTTGACGTCAAAAACGTAGATAAGAATAGCTGATCCGGCAATTTTGGCCATCGTTTTCTCAATACCAATTTCCTCAATAGTGTCACCGGCCTCCCGGATTCCCGCTGTGTCTATCAATCTGAATGGAACGCCTTCCAGATAGATTATTTCCTCAATGGTATCCCGGGTGGTTCCCTCAATATCAGAAACAATGGCCCTGTCCTCTTCCAGTAGTGCATTTAACAGGGTAGATTTTCCGGCATTCGGACGGCCTGCGATCACGGTGCAAACTCCTTTTTTGATGGCATTTCCCATGGAAAAAGAATCAAGGAGCCGGTCTATGTAAGCGTTTATTTCTTCCACCAAACTACCCAGTTCCTTGCGATCGGCAAATTCCACATCCTCCTCACCAAAATCCAATTCAAGCTCAATCATACTGGCGAAATGGACGAGTTTTTCCCGCAGGGCTTCAATTTTTTTGCTAAAGCCACCTCGCATTTGGTCCACAGCCAGTTGGTGCTGGGACTTTGTTTCAGAATCAATGAGATCAATAACCGCTTCCGCCTGAGCAAGATCCAGTTTTCCGTTAAAAAAAGCGCGCATGGTAAACTCACCGGGACCTGCCGGTCTGGCACCATCTCTGACAAGTTGTTCGGTAATCTGTTGTACGATAAACTCGGAGCCGTGGCACGATATTTCCACCACATTTTCCCCTGTGTAAGAGGCAGGCCCAGGAAAGCAAGCCAACACCACTTCATCCAGCAATTCATCCACTTCGTCCCACAGTCTGGTAAAAAGCAGCTCCCTTGATTCCAATTCGACCAATTGCTGTTTTCGACAGCGTTTGGCAACAATATTCAGGGCATCCGGGCCACTGATGCGAATAACTGCTATGGCAGATTTTCCCGGCGGGGTGCTTCTCGCTACAATGGTGTCTTTATTCACAATTCTGGTGTTTGTGGACGGTCCGTCATTTGGTTTTAACACCTAGTTTTTTAGCAGCAAAAACAGCTGGAGTATCACCAAACCGCTTTTTGAAAGCGGCGATAAAGTGACTGGGGTTGCTGTAACCGATTTGATAGGCCACCTCGGACACATTGTAGTCTGTGGTCTGAAGCAACTCCATGGCATGGTCCAGCCGGACTTCTTGACAAAAATCCCGCACCGATTTTCCAAAGGTGCGTTTGAAACCGCCCCTCAGGGCATGGGCAGAAATACCTAGTTTAGTGGCATATTCACTGGTTATATTTTCATCCATCGTACTGATTAGCTCTGCCCTGAACGTCTTCATGTGTTCAAACAATTCTCCGTGTTGAAGGAAAGGACATTTAGATTCGGCTATTTTCTCCTTTTTCCCGTCTAAAGCAAGGGCAAAAAATTCGGTGACTTTGGCGCGTGTCCATGCTTTGAGAGAATTGATTCCCACCGGAGGAGTAACCACTTGCATAAGAGCCAGTCTAGCCTGCGGTGGCAGCGTAATCACTTCAGCTGATTTTCCTTTTCCACCCGGAAAGTATCCGCCTTTCATAACCTCTCGGTAACCTGCACCGGATTCTCCGGTCAAAAAACTGTGAAGTACAAGAACGTCAATACGCAATAAAAGTACCTCTGTTTCCTCCCCCCCGAGTTGGTAATTTGCTTTCCACTCCCCCATTGGATAAAACAAGGTCAATGAATCACCCGCATCCAGCCGATAAGAAGCTCGGCTGTATCCCACCTCTATGTCCAGACTGCCTTTGAGGGTATTCACAACCAGGATATCATTGGGTGCCAGATTGGTGGCCTGACTTTGGGAACCGACATGGGCAAGTTCTCTGTGCAAAAAGCCCAATCCCCTTTCGGTACATGAAAATGGTCTAACTGTCTGAGTATCTGACACGGTCCGTTTTACTTTTTGGAGGTGCGAATTTAACATTAATTTCATTCAGATCAAAAGGTGAGATTGTAAAATGTCCCATGATTGGTTTCCTATTCCGGGAAACACAGGTACATTGTAATTACGATTCGGTAGAAATCACAACTTACCCCTCACCTTCCCTTTGCGGAAAACTGTTTGTAAATCGCCTAATCCAATCCCAGTAATTATCTTAATTTTCGTCAGAGGGAGCAAACATATTCCATCAATTCAACCGAGCGCTTGGCGTAGGCATATTCGTTGTCATACCAGGCCATTATTCTATACAATTCACCCACCTTTGATGTGACCAATGCATCGAATACAGCGGAATGTGTATTGCCGATAATATCAGTGGATACAAGAGGTTCTTCCGTATATTCCAAAATGCCTTTAAGCTCATTATTGGAAGCATCAGCTACAGCCTTGTTAATGGCTTCAACAGTAGTTTCTTTGTCCAACATAAAGGTAAACTCGGTTGAAGATCCACAGACAACAGGCACCCTTAATGCGGACCCCGAGAGTTTCCCTTTAAGGTTTGGAAGCACGATCTCAGTGGCTTTGGTAGCACCTGTGGTAGTGGGAATAATAGACATAGCTGCCGCTCTGGCTCTTCTGAGGTCCTTGTGCGGTGCATCCATCAATCGTTGATCAGCAGTATATGCGTGAATGGTGGTCATAAAACCCTGCTTGATCCCAAATGCTTCATCAAGGACACGGGCTACCGGAGCCAGACAGTTGGTCGTACAGGAAGCATTTGAGATGATCGCATCCTCCGCTTTCAAAATTCCCTCATTTACACCCATCACTACTGTGGGGATTTCCCCTCCTTTTCCGGGAGCGGAAAGCACTACTTTTTTTGCTCCGGCCTGGCGGTGTTTAGAGGCTAATTCCCTAGTAAGGAAAATACCTGTACTTTCCAAAACCACATCTATATTTAAATCCGTCCACGGCAGCATCCGTGGGTCTTTTTCATTGTAGCACTTAACCGGTGGGGCGCCTTCAATAATCATTTCGGATTCATCGGCTTTAACAGAAAGCGGAAAATGACCATGGGCGGAATCGTATTTCAACAGGTGTACCAGTGTTTTGACATCGGTCAAATCGTTGATCGCCACGCATTCCATTTTATCGCTCTTGAGAATTTCTCTCAGACTGAGACGTCCTATGCGTCCAAATCCATTAATTGCTACTCTTATTTTTTCCATGCTGTTGTATTTTTATTTTTTTAGATAGATAAGATCTGAGCTATTTTAACCAGATTTTCATTCAATTGTTTCTTTTCCAGCTTGACAGTATTGAGGGGAGTTTCCACGATCTTACCACAATGGTAACTGGTCATGAAGCCTGTATTCCCATTTAAGAGCCCCTCTACTCCGGCCACTCCCATTTCACTAGCAATAACCCGGTCAAAACACGAAGGGTCACCCCCGCGCTGAAGATGTCCCAGTATGGTCACCTTGGTTTCATAATCCTTGTACTTTTCATTCACAGCTTTGGCGAGTTCAACTGCTCCGCCATTCTCATTTCCTTCAGCGACTAGAACAATTGATGAGGTTTTCCTATTTCGGTAGCCTTTTCTCAATATAGCAATCAACTCTTCAATAGAAATATTTCTTTCAGGTACCATAATGCAAATGGCCCCCGATGCAATTCCCGAGCGCAGTGCAATAAATCCGGTATCCCTTCCCATCACCTCCACAAAAAACAACCTGTTGTGCGAAAGTGCCGTATCTCTGATCTTATCTACACAACTCACCACCACATTGGATGCGGAATCGTATCCTATCGAATAGTCAGTACCAGCAATATCGTTATCAATCGTGGCCGGGATGCCCACTACCTGGATGTCGTATTCTTTACTCAATTGAAGTGCCCCGGCAAAAGTTCCATCGCCTCCGATCGCTACCAGCGCATCGATTTCATTTTTTTCCAAAACCTCCCATGCTCGTCTTCTCCCCTCCTCCGTTCTGAATTCAGGACTTCTTGACGACCTGAGTATAGTACCTCCACTACCGAGGATATTATTTACAGAGCGCACACTCATTTCGCGCAAATTGCCATCAATCAGCCCTTTGTACCCCTCGTAAATTCCATAAATACGAGTGTTGTAATACACGCAAGATCGCACCACAGCCCTAACTGCGGCATTCATTCCAGGGGCATCACCTCCCGATGTCAAAACTCCGATTCTCTTTATCTCACTCATAGAAAAAAATGTTGTGCAAAGTAAAGTAATATCCTGCAAACTATTAGTGTATTTTTTACACTATCTAAAAAGTATTATCTTTACGTGTTCTAAAAAGGGTTTTGTTCAATGCTATGGCATACATCAACAATTTGGCCAAATGTAGGTATTGACGTAATATTGCCACTTTTTTGAGGCAAATAAATGAACAACAGAGATTTTAATGGAGATAGCTGAGAATATCAACCTGCACATGCGGGAAATTGAGGACCATTTCAAGGCTGCCATTTCGGTGGATTGCGTGATATTTGGATATGACGAGTCCGAATTAAAGGTACTTACGCTAGACTGCAATATGGAACCTTATCTGGGTTTTCCCTCACTATTAGGGGATTTAGTAAAGAACGACGAGAATTTAGATGAAGCTGCAACCAGGATACTCTTTGAAAGAACTGGCATCACAGATGTCTTTTTAGAGCAGGTCAAGGCCTTTGGCGAGACTGACCGGCATCCTATGGGACGAGTACTCACAGTTGCCTATTATGCCCTCATCAAGGTGGAAGATTACAGGCAAAACGGACAACCCCGGGGCATCGGGGCCAAATGGAGGTCAATTTCACAACTGAATGAAATGGCCTTTGATCACAAAAATATATTGGATTCTTCCCTTCATCTCCTCAGAAAAAGACTTATAGAATACCCGCTCTGGATGAAGTTACTTCCGAAACACTTCTCCCTGCCCGAATTGCAGAATTTATTTGAGGCCGTGCTCGCCAAATCTATTGATAAGCGCAATTTTAGAAAAAAAATATCCAAACTCGGGATAATTAAAGAGGTCGGTAAAAAACAGGAGGATGTACCTCACAGACCCGCCAAACTTTACGCTGTCAATGAGAAGAAGTTGCGAGAGGATTATTCGTTTCTGCTCAAAAATCCATTTATCTCGTAGGATTACTTGAGTTGGATTCAATTAAGCATCTCCCCCTATCGCAGTTGCCAAACGCAATCACTCCGGATAAAAACTGTCAATACTACAGACCAGAATCTGGTAAACCTTTTGTTTGAGGACTCACCTGATGGTTTCAAAAAGTATCACCCTTGATGGCACACTTTTCATCAAAAATCTTCACAATCTGCAGGGGATGAATTTTTCAAGCGGATTTTAAAATCTAGGGCCACTTACAGCAGTAATAGTGGATATGCAAGTTTTCTAAGTGTTGTAACGACTAATCAATATAGTTGGGACTTAAATACACCCACTTTTTACTAACATTTATTAACAGTTGGTCTTCATTGACAAATAATGGGGTCCTGATACGATTATCATTGATTATCTCGTGAAACAAATGATTGAGTTGATTGGCCTTGAAACTTTTATTATTTTCCTTCAATTCGTACATCCGGCCATCAACCCCACCAATTAACAATAATTTATTCCCGACAGATTTAATCCTGCCAGGGAAGGAAGGGGTGTTTTCAATAGTATCGACAATTTCACCGGAATACTTATTGAGTACCAGGAAAAAATTGGCTTCAGTTGGGTAAATTATTTTGTCCTGAAAAAGTACAGGCCTGGAAGCCAGAGCAACCTGATCCAGGTCTGTTGACCAATCAACTACATTGTCATGGTGATTAAAAGCAACAATTTTGTTTGTCAAATGCCAAAAGGTCTTCCCGCTTGAAGTGTCGGTTAGAGGCGGCCTTGTCACGCCGTATCCCTGAAAATTAATGGCTGACAGAGGAATTGAGTCTGTAGCTCCAAATTCAGTATTCCATCGAAGTAAATAATTTTCAGTTCTATTGTCCGAAATATTATATTTTAGAACACTGTTGAATAAGTACTCTGGGTCAAAAGAACAGGTCACAGGGCCTACTGAAATAATCCTTTCATTCTCTGAAGCAGGTATTGAGAGAATGGTGTCTTTTTCTCCATTCAATAGGTCGATTGAGAAAAATTGTACGTCATGCTGATTATTGCATGTGACCACGGGATATACAAACCTATCTCCTCCAAATAAATTGGCTGAAATTTTCCCTTGAAAAGGGACAGTATCTAAAAGCTCACCTGAATTATGGTCAATTACCAGGAGGTGATCAACCATTGGAAGTATTGTTAAATTTTCAAAGCTATAAAAGTTTAAATTGGTGTATTGCGCTTCCAGAGAACCACTATTATCCAAAAAACTCCAAACTATCTCCTTTGCCTTAGGATCAAAGGCCGAAAGGCAATATACTCCATCACAATCTGATGAAATCAACAACAAATTGTCGATATACTCAGGATAGAGGTTATTGCTACTTGCAGCTTTGATAAAAATTGCCGCGGTGTCCTTATCTGGTTCCTGACAAGATTGAAGAAATACGGAAAGGAAGAAAATAGCCAATCCAATGCCCCATAGAAAAGGCCAGGTTTTTCTGCTCTGCAAAGCCGGAATTTTTTATTTAGTTTGTGGGCACAATAAAAGCCGCACCTAAAGCACCGGAAAAGATGTTATCCTTGAATTCATCCACTAAAACCTCCTGGGTTCTACTAGTCATCTGAAAATGATTAGTGTTGGGAAGGTGAATTTCAGCCACCATATTTGACCCTGGAAGCTTCTGTTCTGACTCAGCTAGTAAACCGTTAGTTAATTCTGCTACAAAAACAGTCGTTGTAACATACTCACCAATTACTAAATTTTGGGAACACCAATTTTGGCAATGGTGGATTGAGTTGGGATCATTGGAAAAATCCATCTCGCAATCCAACATGCAAAGGTCAATATCTTCCTGAGTTGTCATGTCAACAAATACTTCAGTTACCTCAAATGATCCATCAAGCATCATTAGCATCCACTCAGCTTCCTGCAATTGATTTGCAAGTTGACATCTCAACATCCTAGCTAGTTCATTCTCGATTTCTTGTTGGGCCTGAATCTCTTGTATTATTCTATTAGTTTCCTGGTTAATATAATTGGATATTGCTGAAAGTGCTGCCCCAGGTGAACCTGAACCAGCCGAGAGAAGAGAACCTGCAAATCCCAATACATTGGCAAAAAAACCATTGGTATTTCGAATGGTACGCTGAATTTCAAGGTTCTCTATATTTTTTGATTCCTCTCGAATTCTTTCTTCCTGACATTCCACAAGTTCAGTCCCGTCTCCGATTGAAAACTTCGTATCCAGCATTCTTACCAAAGAAAAATCCTCAACGGTACCATATAGAACGATGTAGGGGATTGTTGGCAAATAAGCTGGTTTATTTATGTTGAGAATTACATCACTATCATTGCTCAAATCTCCAATAAAATCTTTACCCCCTTCAATGGTATTGATCCATGATTTAAATAATCCGGTCACATTGCAATCCTGACAATTGTCACCCAACTTCACGGATTCAATCCTTTCAATAATTTCGGAGACTTTGGATACACCATTTGGGGTAGCTAATGTGGCCTGTCCGATTGCAAATGACCCTTGATTGGGTACTCCTGAAAGCACCATAGCAGAGATGTCTGAGTTGAGGTGTTGGGCATAGCGCAAGGCAATTCCACCAAATCCGTGACCAATGCCTAGTACGTCACTCCCAGATCGAAGGTTTATTCGATAATCTATATAGTCCGCACCAGCTAAAACTCCCTGGCCCCAGGCATTTGGCCACTGATTATCCAATAGCTGATCAAATTGAAATCCATGAAATCCCATCTCCAACCTAAAATGATCCCATCCATTTGAAGTTTGGCTGGTACCATTGCACCAAACCATATCCCTTTCCTGAACCTGTCCAGTTACATTAGTATTGAGAAGGAGACAAGATAAAAGTAGAAAAACGGGAAAAAATATGCATTTAAAAAAATTCATAAGTTTATATTTTTAAAGGTTAGTAGTATGGTTAATATTATTTAATTCAGATTGAATCACTATCTCCATTTCGACCTCACTAAATGGTGTTTTAAATGGCGTAACATAAAAGGAGTTAATTTTTTTCGGATTCTGTTCGGTTTCGGGTTGAATATAACTTGTTGATTTTGAGATCAAACTACCATCGTTCTTGTAGTGAGCAGTTCCGACAATGGACTGTTGGTTTCTGTCAATCAATACATAGGAATAGTTGCCACCTTGCAGATCAAATTTAATGCTTGAATAATCGGGCCCATTGTCAACCACATGAAAGCCGGCATCCTTCCAGGCATCCATTACCAGATCAAAATCCTGAGGTGAAAGCAAGACCTCTTCACTTAAATTATTTGAGAGGTGTACATAATAATTGGCCAATCTTTGACAGAATGGTTCTGCACTGATAATATTATCCTGACTATTGTAATAATTAATTCCCGAGGAGGAAAATTCCTTTCGTGCAACCTTGAGGTTTTCCGGAGTGACTCTTCTACCAATCACGTTTTTCGGATAAATGGGTTCAGTAGGTAACATAATAATTTCTCCTGCAAAATTCCCAAGGGTATCCATTTCAAAAACTACATTTGCCTTCCTGATTTCCGGAACCAAAAGTGTCTTTTCGGAATTGGTTAGGATAGAGGAATCCTGAGGATTGACAAGCCTGGTATATTTTATGGTTTTCACATTGTAAGATAAGGAAACACCATTGTTGGTTGGAAGGAGAGAAATAATACCATCAGGTGATTCGTCAATGTCTTTGGAGCAGGACCAAAAACACATAAAGATCCAAAAACACAATAAAACTAAAATTGGCTTTTTCATGATAAATATTTTCATGAGTTTAATAATATTGCAAATTTACTAAAATACATAATCATATCCAATATTCATCTAAAATAAACTCACATTCAATCTTATAAACTCCCAAGAGGTTGTTGGTTATGATATCGATATTTTAGAAAAAATCATAGAACCAGAACCAAGCTTTATACACTTCATTTGGTGCAAGGATAATATCCCCACCTTCGATCGTCTCAAAATACCATAGGTAAATTGAGGGGCATAGTGCAATACTGTATAGAATATTCAGATTTCACTCGGGTTTGAAAAAAAATGTAGAATAGTCCGGAATATCTCGATCTACACCAATAGAACATTCCGACAAGTGATGTACTTTGTGTGTATGTGCTGGTAGTATTCGTAAACATAAAAAAACGGGGGGAGGCACAGTTAAAACCGGCCTTCCCCCGTTCACAAAAACCCGCAAAAATTATATTGTATTATCGCGTTACATTCAATCGCTTTCCAATGTAGAATCCTTCACTTGCTATATTGACGATATAGTTTCCGCTGCTCAGACCGGAGACATCCAGGCTAAAGGAATCAAAAGCATCAAAGGTTCGGTTGAGGACCAATCTCCCGGTCATATCGAAAACGCGAACCTCTACCTGTCCCTGGATTTCAATATCTCCAAGATCAATTCTGAATACATCAGAAGTGGGATTAGGGATCAATTTTATGTCGGATGGATTGATAACAATATCGTTCGTAGAAGTCGAGGGACTGAATACGTATTCACCGTTTGAGGCATTGAAGAAAATATCGTACACCCCTGCAACCGGTTGAATGTTGGGTCCATCCTGGGTAGCGACTCCCTCGGGAAAATCCTCTGATCCCCAGTTTACGGTCCAGGCAGTATCAGCTCTGAATTTCACTCCCCCATCGTCATCGGGATCGTAGTCCACGAGCTGCACTTCTGAAGCATTCCATAAGTTGCCATCATTGGGATCTTTGTCCATGAACCAATCAACGGCGCCTCCATCATCTTCTTCAGGCCATTCTCCAAAAGGTCCGGAGCGACCGACCAAACTGATTGCATCAAACTCAATGATCTCATCGAACAAATACTCACCGGTGGTGGAATTAAATGTAATTCGGTATTCCCCTGCAACTATTGGAATATTTACACCGTCCAAAGTGGCAACACCGGAAGGAAAATCAGGTCCGCCCCAGTTGATTTCCCAATCGTTATTTGCTCTGAATTTTGCCTCACCGTCTGTCAATTCGACTCTCAATCTCCAAACAGAGGGGTTTTCAGGATCCTGCTCCATATCGGAGTCATCATCCCATCCCCCGGGAGTAGCATCCCCTATTATACTCACCACATCAAAATCTTCCACAATAAGGAAACTGTATTCTAAAGTAGCTACATTAAAACTAACCAGATACTCACCGGCCTCATCGACCACAATATTATCGCCATCGGGTACAGCAATACCACTGGGAAAGGTATCACCACCCCAGTTAACTGCCCAGTCGTTGTCCGCTCTGAATTTAAGATCACCTACCACTAGCTCGACAACTCCAGTCCACAAATCGGGATTTGAAGGATCTCGCTGGAGTTGAGTGTCCTCTTCCCAACCTCCGGGAGTAGCATCTCCAACCACACTTAGGCTATCAAAGCCAATAACCTCGTCGAAAAAGTATTCACCCGATGAAGTGTCAAAGGTAATACTGTAAACCGCGGCCTGAGGAATGGGTATATTGGGTCCATCCAACTCACCCACCCCGGCGGGAAAATCCTCTGCACCCCAGTTGACAGCCCAATCTCCGCCCTGTCTGAATTTAGCTTCTCCCATTTCGAGGGGCATGGTACCAAAAAAAGTACCGGGATTGTCGGCATCGGGGAAGAGAAATACATCTCTGTCCCAATCAAAGCGCGTGGCATCACCAGTTATTCCAATATCTCCGTCGTAGTCAAAAAAGTAATCTCCCGTCGCAGAATTCAGCGTGATTTCGTAATTGCCGCCTATGATCTGGAAATTGGGACCATCGAGCTCTGCTATCCCAATGGGAAGATCAGTACCTCCCCAATTAACATCCCAACTGTCGTCAGCGCGGAACTTCAATTCACCGTCTGCCAGTTCTATTTCGATGGTCCAAAGATCGGGATTATCAGGATCCTGAACCATAGGCGTACTGGCAGCCCAGTCTTCGGGAGTAGCAGTTCCAATAATGCCTACTGTGTTAAATTGCCCAAAAACGGCCGAAGAAAAGACCGTTAAAATCGCGAGTAATAGTAGCTGTTTTTTCATGCCTCTTAAGTTTTGATTGAGAATTTTTATTAATTAGTGTACTTTATACACAAAGTTAACTAAATAATAATTAACTTTGACTAATCTTAGTAAATTTTCTAAAAAAAATCCAAAGGCATGATACCAAACTGTACAAAAAACCTACTTGGATATTGGCTCTCCGGCCTGATTTTGCTGGCTTCGACCACTGTTTTGGCACAGACTCCCATCACGGGTACTGTGACAGGCAGTGAAGATGGATTGCCATTAATTTCTGCCACAGTTCAGGACCCGGATAATCCATCCATTGGAACCGTAACGGATTTTGATGGCAACTACTCCATAGTGCCGGGACAAAACACAACTCACCTGCAATTTAGCTATGTGGGATATGAAAGTCAACGCATTGAGATAGGTGATCAAACTGAGATTAATGTCGTACTTTCTCCTGGAAGTCTGCTGGGTGAGGTGGTCATCATTGGTTACGGAACCGTGGAAAGAGAAGATGTTACTGGCTCAGTTCAGACAGTTGAGGCGCGGGATTTCAACCAGGGTGCCATTACCAGCCCACAAGAGTTGCTTTCGGGGAAAGTGCCCGGAGTTACTGTAACCACCGGCGGCGGTGGACCGGATGAAGGTGCTCAAATCCGAATAAGAGGTCTATCCTCGTTGGACGCATCAAACGACCCCCTGATAGTGGTGGATGGCATCCCCCTTGCATCGGGAGGTGTTTCGGGCAACCGAAATCCTCTAAACATCATTAATCCTCGGGATATAGAAAGCATTACAGTGCTCAAAGATGCCTCGGCCACAGCCATATACGGCAGCAGGGGCTCAGCCGGTGTCATTCTTATTACTACCAAGAGGGGAAGTTTTGGAACGCCAACTCAAATTTCCTATGATGCCAATTTCTCAATCGGAACTGCTATTACTAAGGTGGATGTTTTGTCGCCAACGGAATTCAGGCAGGTGATGGAGGACCAGGAACCCAATCAACTGGACTTGATGGGCGATGCCAACAACGAATGGCAGGATGAAATTTACAGAAATGCCGTTGGCACTGATCACAATATCGGTGTCAGCGGAAGCATAACGGAAACTTTCCCCTATAGGGTTTCTTTGGGCTACACGCACAAGGAGGGAATTTTGCTCACCGATCAGTTTGAGCGATACACTGCGGGAATCAATCTAACACCTCACTTTTTTGACAGCAGGCTGCAGCTAAATGTAGGAATAAGAGGAATGCTCAACAAAAACAAATTTGCGGAACGAGGCGCGATAGGCGCAGCTGTCAGTTTTGATCCCACGAGAGAAAAGTTTGATGAGGAGAGTGAATTTAGTGGGTACAGTGTATGGACCCTACCAAACGGCAATCCCAACCTTCTGGCCCCAACCAATCCCATTTCTCTTCTCGACCGCGACCTCAGGCAGGACAATTCAGAAGTGACTCGTTATATTATTAATGCATCGGCAGATTATCGCTTTGGGTTTCTACCCACACTTAGGGCTACCTTAAATCTCGGGTACGATTACTCTCAGGGAGAAGGAGGTGTTGATATTGTGGGCAACAATATGGTGGCCTACAGTTTTAACCAAAATACTGGCGGTGGCTTAGTTAGTACCTATGACGAGCGCAGGAAAAACGAGTTGATTGAATTCTATATGAATTACGGGGAGAAGTTCGGAGACCACTCCCTGGATGCAATGGCCGGGTATTCGTGGCAGCGATTTTATGATAAAAATTCTTTCTTCAGATCGGATGTCGCCATGACCCCGGCTGAAACACAACAACAAGATGACATTGCCCGTGAGATGTATTTATTATCGCTGTTTGGCAGGGTGAATTACACTTTCAGGGACCGGTATTTACTCACTTTTACACTTAGAGGCGATGCCACTTCCAGATTCGCATCGGAGAACCGATGGGGTGTTTTCCCCGCTTTGGCCGGGGCTTACAAAGTTTTTGAAAACGATGACCGATTTTTCAACGATCTCAAGTTGAGAGCCGGATGGGGAATCACAGGTCAACAGGAAATCGGTGGATATTATATTTACCAGGCTGTTTATGAAGAGAGTTTAGATAATGCGCGCTACCGCTTTGGAGATGATTTTGTTACCACCATACGCCCGAACGGCTACGACAGGAATATCAAATGGGAAGAAACCACCACCTACAACGTGGGATTGGATTTTTCCATAATAGCAGATCGATTACAAGGAACCTTTGATCTGTACAGACGCGACACCAGGGATTTGCTTGGACTGGTCGATGTACCGGCGGGAACCAATCTCACCAATAGAATATTCACCAATGTTGGAAATATGAGGTCAGAGGGTGTAGAGCTGGCAATCTTCACTAGTCCGGTGGTAAGAAGAGATTTCCGCTGGGACGTCAGCACCAATGTCAACTACAACACCAATGAGATTACCAGACTGACCGCCACCAACGACCCCGACTTCCCGGGAGTGGAAATAGGTGGTATTTCAGGAGGGGTGGGCTCCAATATTCAGATTCACTCCGTGGGCCACGAGCCGTTTTCTTTTTATGTATTTGAACAACAGTATGACGAGGAGGGCAATTTGATTGAGGGTGAATTCAAAGACCGAAACGGTGACGGTACAGTTAGCGACGATGACAAATACCGTTTCAGAAGTCCGGCTCCGAGAGTCACCTGGGGTATAACCAGTAATTTTACCTGGAAGGGTTTTGAGTTTTCTTTGGCCGGCAGGGCGCATTTTGGAAATTACGTATATAACAATGTGGCCACAGACCTGGGTCATTTTGACCAACTCTACCACCCCACCAACTACCTGTCCAACATACACCGCTCGGCATTTGACAACAACATTCAAAGACAGAGCAATGTGTTGTTCAGCGATCATTTTGTGGCCGATGCCAGTTTTTTCAGAATGGACCACATAACCATTGGATACAATTTCAACACCCTCAATTTAGGAGGAAGAAATTTGACAGAGACAATAGGATTGAATCACCTAAGGATTTATGCAACTGTACAGAACCCCTTCATCATAACTTCCTATGATGGATTGGACCCGGAAATTCCCAACGGGATTGACAACAATTTCTATCCGAGACCGAGAACATTTCTCATGGGTCTTTCTGTAACTTTTTAACCCAAAAAACCTTGCAATCATGAATAGCGTAAAAATTTTATTTCTAAGCATCTTGATAATTTTGACTGCAACCTCCTGTTTTGACGATCTGGACACGGTCCCATTGGACCCCACTCAGGTCACCTCGGGCTCTGTTTTCGACAATGAAGATGCCTACCGGGGTGTGTTGGCAAAATTATATGCAGGACTGTCTGTTTCCGGTCAGGAAGGACCGTCCGGGCGACCAGATATTTCGGGAATTGACGAGGGATTCGGGCAATACTTGCGCGGCTACTGGTACCATCAGCAACTCACCACTGACGAGGCCATAATCGGTTGGAATGATCAGACAATTTTCGACTTCCACCACCAAACGTGGACACCGAGTGACGGTTTCACCTTTGCCTTTTACAGCCGCATTTTTTACCAAATATCGCTCTGTAATGAATTTCTTCGCGAAACTACCGACAGCAAACTCAGTTCACGCGGTGTAAGTGATGAATTGCGCTCCGAAATCCGGGAATTCAGAGCTGAGGCCCGTTTCTTGAGAGCACTCAGCTACTGGCACGCATTGGATCTTTTTAGAAATGTGCCCTTTGTTACTGAGCAGGACGATGTCGGTGCATTCTTTCCTCAGCAAATCCAGGCAGCCGATCTGTTTGATTTTATCGAAAGTGAATTGTTAGAAATTGAAGAGACCATTGCAGCTCCCGGTACCAATGAATACGGCCGCGCAGATAGAGGAGCAGTGTGGATGCTTTTGGCAAAACTCTATCTGAATGCCGAGGTTTACACAGGAGAAAACCGCTATGCGGATTGTTTTGAATACTGCGAAAAGATAATCTCTGCAGGTTACCAACTAGAGGAGGAGTACGCACACCTCTTCCTGGCGGACAATGACAATTCCAGTGAAATCATTTTCCCCATTATTTCCGACGGTGTAAACACCAGGACCTGGGGTGGAATGACTTTTATTATTAATGCAGCCATTGGGGGTAATATGAATCCATCCGACCTGGGAATGGGCGGTGGCTGGGGAGGAATCCGGGCAGTGCGAGAGTTTGTAGAAGTTTTTCCGGAGGGCGGCGATGGAGTGATCGTGGAACGCAATTTAGGACAAACCGTCTCCTACCCCAAACTTTACGTGCCCGGAACGCATCAGGGAAATGACCCCACAGATACGAGAAACTCCCTCTCTTCGCCCGGTGGCGACAACGTCTTTTTCGGACACAAATACTTCCCGGACCCCAACACGGAAATTCGCTTCACCAGAATACCCTCCTCGACAGCGCCCATATACGGTGACAATCAGGGAGACGGCACGCTCCAGATAAACGGGAACCCCATTGTTGTACCGGAACCAGGCCTTCACTATATAAGGGTCAATTGGAGCAATTTTACCTACACCATAGAAAGAAGGGAATGGGCTCTTCAGGGATCGGCAGTACCCGGGGGGGGCAGCCTTCCTCTGGAGTGGAATGAGGATGAAAGAGCCCTGGAAGTGGAAGCTCAACTGAATGCCGGCGAATTTACCTTTATCGCAAACGATGACCCCGTCCTGGTATTAGGGGACACTGGTGGCGATGCCATTCTGGAAATTGGTGGAGACCCGATCCAAACCATTACTGTACCGGGACTTTATAAAATTTTCCTTTTCGTTGATCAACCGGATTATTCCTATAAGTTGACCACGGAGGCTTTTGACCGCCGGGGTATGTTTTACACAGATGGTCATACACTGGATATTGAAGACATTACCCAGTTTACCCAGGGGTACGCAGTCACCAAATTTAAAAATATCACTTCAGATGGTGTTTCAGGTGCAGATGCGACCTTCCCGGACACGGACTTCCCAAAATTCAGACTTGCTGATGCCTACCTAATGGCTGCAGAAGCTGCTTTAAGGGGAGGCGGGAGTGTTCAGCAGGGATTGGACTATTTCAACCGGGTAAGGGAGAGGGCTTACAAAAGCACGGCCGGCCATGTTACTATGGAGGAGTTTGACCTGCAACTCATTTTGGATGAGCGAGCCAGGGAACTGTACTGGGAGTGCCACAGAAGAACAGACCTGGTGAGATTCGGACAATTTTCGGACGGTGATTATGTCTGGCAATGGAAAGGTGCCGCACCCGACGGCCAACAAGTCTCCTCGCACAGGGATGTTTTCCCAATACCGAGTTCTGACCTGAACAGCAATCCCAATTTAGTCCAAAATCCGGGTTACTGATGGGTTGTTGGCGGATGGTTGATGGCTGATGGATAGCTTTGAGTTTTTTTGCTTTATATTAGACGGTATATTTTCGAGGATTTTTCCTTGTGCATTCTTGCTCGATACATTCATTATTTTTGTTGCACTAAAATAACTGTGCAATCTCCGTGCTCTAAATCCATTTCGACGAACTCAATGGCCGCCTCTGTAGTGGACAATGTTTCAGTTGTGATTTGCTTTGCACTGAGCACATTAGAAGGGGTGGGCCTGCTGATGGGCTGATGGGTTGATAGTCGATGGCTTGCTGACAGCGCGACCTCGATATTGTAAGTAGTGCATCGTTGCCGACCTTATTATCTATAGCACAGGATTGTTATTGGCTGTATCACCCTGTGGGTTAAAACGATAATAATTCATTCAATTGTCCCAAATCCATACTCGCGGTAAATTCATACCGTCGAGTCATTCAGTTTTTCAAAAAAACTGATTAGCTTTGGGCTTTCAAAAAATAATCCATTATGAATCTTCACGAATACCAGGGAAAAAAGATATTGAAAGACAACAATGTACCCATTCAGGAGGGTGTTGTCGTAGAGAAAAAAGAGGAATTGCTCAGCGCATACGACCAACTGAAAAAGGACACCGGCACTGAGGCTGCTGTGATTAAGGCACAGATTCACGCCGGTGGCCGGGGTAAAGGCGGTGGCGTTAAGTTGGCCAAAAACCGGGCTGAAGTAAAGCAACTGGGATCAGATATTTTAGGTATGATGCTGAAAACTCCTCAGACTCCCGGTGGATTGGAAGGCGAGGGGAAATTGGTGCGCAAAGTACTTATCGCAGAAGATGCCTACGCGCCTGATTTTGATGCCTGCGATGAAATTTACATGTCCATCCTCACCGACCGGGACTCGGGAAACAACGCCATCATATACTCCACCGAAGGAGGGATGGACATCGAAACCGTGGCCGAGGAAACACCGCATTTGGTCCACAAGGAATTTGTCGATCCCGCCATTGGATTACAGCCCTTCCAGGCTAGAAAGATTGCCTTTAATCTCGGCCTCACAGGAAAGGCATTCAAGGAGATGACAAAATTTGCCGCCAACCTCTACCGCTCTTTTATGAATGCAGATGCTACGCTTGTAGAGATCAATCCAGTCCTAAAAACCGCAGACGACCGAATTTTAGCAGTGGACTGCAAAATGTCAATCGATGATGCCGCCCTTTTCAGGAGAAAAGAGATCGCAGAAATGAGAGACATACACGAAGAAGACCCCACCGAAGTGGAGGCAAAAAAATACGACCTCAACTATGTTAAGTTGGATGGCAACGTGGGCTGTATGGTGAATGGAGCCGGACTGGCGATGGCCACCATGGACATCATCAAACTTTCGGGTGGCGATCCGGCCAACTTCCTGGATGTAGGAGGTACTGCCGATGCAGCACGGGTTGAACAGGGATTTAGAATCATTCTCAGCGACCAGAATGTAAAGGCCATTCTCATCAATATTTTTGGGGGAATCGTGCGCTGTGACCGCGTCGCTCAGGGTGTGGTTGATGCCTGTAGAAATATAGACGATTTGAATGTACCCATCATAGTGCGACTCCAGGGAACCAATGCAGACATTGCGAAGGAAATCATCGACAATTCCGGTTTGGCCGTTCACTCTGCGGTACTATTGGAGGAAGCTGCACAACAGGTGAAAAAAGTGCTGAGCTAGTGTGGAACAAGGGTTCGAAAATACCGACAGTGAAGCTAAAAAAGCCATCCCACTCTACGAACTCAACCAGAGAATAAAGAGGGCTATTTCGGTCAATTTCCCACAGCAATTGTGGGTCAGGGCTGAAATAGCCTCCATTTCAACCAAAAGTCGCCACCGCTACCTCCAGTTGGTGGAGAAGCAAGAGCAGTCCGACCGCGTCAAAGCCAAAGCCTTCGCTGTGCTCTGGGCCGGGAATTACCTGGTATTAAAGAAAAGATTGGGTGGACAACTGGACGAGGTTTTAAAAGAGGGCCTCGAACTATTGATTGCCGTAAAAGTGGACTTCCACGAAGAGTACGGATTAAAGCTCAACATAGTCGATGCAGACCCGGGATTTACCATTGGCAAATACTTTTCCCGCAAACAGCAAATTTTCAACGAAATACGGAAAAAGGGGCTGGACAAATTGCAACCCACTCTCCCACTACCCTATGTTTTGCAAAGCATCGCTGTAATCTCTTCCTCGGGAGCGGCAGGATACCGGGATTTTATGGCCCAAATTAATGCTACCGAAAGCATCATGGATATCCGCACGGAGCTTCTTGATTGTCACATGCAAGGGGTGCGAGTTGAAGCCGATATGCTCAGCGCCCTGTCCAAAATAAATCAATCTGCAAAAAAGTGGGATGCGGTGGTTATCATCCGTGGCGGAGGCTCGAGGCTGGATCTCTCGGATTTTGACAACCTTAAACTGGCTGAAGTAATCGCAAAACTGCCCGTTCCGGTTTTATCTGGCATCGGTCATGAAATCGACATGAGTGCCATAGACCTCGTGGCCCATCAAGCTCTAAAAACGCCCACTGCCGCCGCCCAATTTATCATAGACCACAATATCGATTTTATCAACCGACTGCTTACCGCCCGCGAAACCATACTTCAGACGGCCGTCGCCAAACTGAAAGACCACCACTACCAGCTCAGGGAACTCAACCGGGAAATTATCCACCGGGCAGGACGTCCACTTTCGGAAGAACTATATAAACTCCGGGAAATGACCGGCAGGATTAAACTGCTAACTACTCAGATCTATAGAAGTGAAGAGGAGCGCCTGAAAAATATCGAGCGGGAACTCAAGCTGTCTAGCCCTGAGGCCATTATGAAGCGAGGCTTTTCGATTGCAGCCAAAGATGGCAAGGTGATTCGTTTTGCAGAGGAGACCGAAAAAGGAGATGAACTAACCATCAAATTGTACCGCGGAAAGATTCGCGCAATAAACCAGGGAAATTAACTATTATGGAAGACAGCGAACTCACATACAGCAAGGCCATTGAAGAATTGCGCCAAATACTACAGGACCTCCAGGGTGACTTAGAGGATATCGATCAATTGGAGAAAAAGATGAAGCGAGCCAGATTCCTGCTGCATTATTGTCACAAAAAGCTCAAAGATGTAAACACCTCCATCGAGCAAATCGTTGAAGAGATGGAACAGGAAGCAGAGGGCGGGAATGAACCTGAATAATTTTGACTCCGCTCCATACAGGTCCTCCCCGTCATGCTATGATTAAAGATTCTATTTACTTCGCATAACACCGATAGGACAAATCATTTCTTCAAGTGAGATGCCACCGTGCTGGAAAGTGTCCTGGTAGTAATTGTGGTAGTAGTTGTAGTTGTTGGGATAGAGAAAGAACTTGTCCTCTTTGGCAAAAATAAAGGTGGAGCTGATGTTGGGTCTGGGCAGGCCGGCCTCCGATGGGTCTCGAACCTCCAGCACGTCCCCTTTTACGTACCGCAGATTTTTTCCAACCTTATACCGGAGATTGGTGGTGGTCTCTTTGTCCCCAACCACTTTAGAAGGAGTGGAAACCCTGATGGTTCCGTGGTCTGTAGTGAATACTACCCTTACATTTTTATCAGCTATACGTTGAAGTCCTGCCCAAAGCGGTGAGTGCAAAAACCAGGACCTGGTGATGGACCGGTAAGCGGCTTCATCGGCAGCCAGCTCTTTAAGAACCTCCATTTCTGTTCTAGCGTGGGACAGCATATCGATAAAGTTATAAACAATTACCGTGATGTCGTTGCTAAGAAAGTTGGTCATTTGGTCAGCCAGTTGCTTTCCAAAGTGGTGACGGGTCACTTTTACGTAGTGGGATTTCACTTCCCTTCGGACTATCCTATTGAGTTGGTCTTTGAAAAATTCTTCCTCGTGGAGATTTTTACCGCCTTCCTCATTATCATTCAGCCACTGTTTCGGGAATCTCTTTTGAATATCGGAGGGCATCAAGCCGGCAAAAATGGCATTTCTGCTGTACTGAGTCGTCGTGGGTAAAATACTCAAAAAATGGTCCTCTTCTTCCAGGTAAAAACGCTCCTTCAGTATCGGTTCGATAATTTTCCACTGATCGTAGCGCATGTTGTCCATCATTATGAAAAAAGTGGGCACATCGTCGTCCAACAGTGGGAAAACTTTATTCCGCATTAGATTGTGAGACATTACGGGCGGATTTTCAGCAGATCCGTCCAGCCAGTCCTTGTAGTTGTTCACCACGAATTTGGACCACTCGGAATTGGCTTCCTTTTTTTGCATGGCGAGAATATCCATCATCTGCTCGGACTTACTGCCACCCAGTTTTATCTCCCAGTTCACCAACTTCTTATATATTTCCACCCATTCCTCCAGATTGGGGCCACTGTTGATCTCCATCAGCAACTGTCTGAATTCCTGCTGGTAATCAGAGCTGGTTTTTTCCTCCACCAGGCGCTTGTTGTCAATGATCTTTTTCAGACTTAGAAGAATCTGGTGGGGATTGACAGGTTTGATGAGATAATCCGCAATTTGCGAGCCGATGGCTTCGTCCATGATGTTTTCCGCTTCGTTTTTGGTGATCATTACTACCGGTACATCGGAGCGAATTTTCTTGATCTCGGGAAGGGTTTCCAAACCACTCAAACCGGGCATGGATTCATCGAGAAAAATTACATCAAACTTGCCATTTTCTTTAAGTTGCTCAATGGCATCGTAGCCGTTGGAGACCATTTCAACTTTATATCCCTTTTTTTCAAGGAAAATTTGAAGTGGTTTCAAAAGATCTATTTCGTCGTCGGCCCAGAGGATTTTTATCTCACTCATTTAAAAGGATTTTTCTTAATAATTTTGGAAAATACCGGTATGCAGAATTATTATTTTAAATACCAACTGCATAACGACTGCTGTTTGTTGGTTAGTACCTTAAAAAAGGGAACCTGGACGCAATTGTTTGTCGCTCTGGACAATTTATTCTTAAAACAACAAGACTGGATCCCGAAACGCCTGAATTTCTGACACCAATTGAAACAAATTTCACCCCCGGTTTATTGAACTTTGGAAGAATTGGTACCCCGATTCAAATATCACGACTGAATTATGACTCTCTATCAAAAATGGTGTTTGAAAAAAGCCGAAATTAAGGCAAAGAGGCTGAGTAAGTTTTATCAGCCAGGTGCAAAAGTCCTCGACATTGGCAGTGGCAATGGAGCCCTGGTAAAATTGCTCCGTGAACAGGGATTGTCCGTAACTCCTTTAGACATCCAAAACAAATCGGCCTTTGAAGAAATAAAACCTCTTCTTTACGATGGGGGTAAACTTCCCTGGGAAAACCTTCAATTTGATTGGGTCCAAATGATAACAGTACTCCACCACACCCCCAACCCGGAAAACATCATCAAAGAGGCTAAAAGGGTCGGAAAAAAAGTTCTGATCATGGAGGACATCTACTACAATGTAGCCCAAAAATACCTGACCTTCTTTGCCGACAGCCTAAACAACATCGAATTTCGGGGACATCCGCATACCAATAAAACAGACCTGGGGTGGAAGGAGGTGTTCTTGCAAAATGGACTTAAAGTTGACAAGGCCGAATTCTACCGATTCCTGGGAATCTTTGATCAGGTCATTTATGCACTTTCAAAGGTGAAGGAGCCCGTTTCATAAACCATTTCTTATTCATAATTATTTAAATAAAATGAGGGGAAGGTTTGAGTCTGCCCCCGCCAGCATTTAACTTAATCGATCCTTTGGTAGCTTAATCGGTCCCATAAAAACTAATGGTCATATTTTATCGTTCCATCACAGGCTGCTAATTTTGCCATCACAAAAATCATCAAATTGGAAGGAATAAGTTTTATCTATCCGGCATGGCTCATCTTCACATGTATAACTGTCGGTATTCTATACGGTTTGCTACACTATTACGGTTCCAAACAGTTCAGCGATCAGGGTCCGTGGTTTAAACGGACGCTCTTTATATTGCGCACCATAGGAGTGACACTGGTAGCCCTTTTATTGCTCGGCCCCCTTTTGCGTTACTTTATCACAGTGGAAGAGCCACCGATTTTTATAGTAGCTGCAGATGCATCCTCCTCCATCACCAAGGGCGGGGACAGTTTGCAGATGGTCGATATCTACCGGCAGCTCAGTGAACTGGCTGACATCAATCCAGGCAATGTGGAGGTAGAAAAAATTCTATTTGGTGAGGAAGTGCGATACGGCGACCCGGCAGAAACAAATTTTCAGGATAGAAGCACCAATATAAGTGAATTGCTGGAGTATGTCAACAACACTTACGATGGCAGAAACCTGGCTGGAATGGTCATTGCCACCGACGGAATTTACAACAGAGGTTCCAATCCGGTTTACACCCCCATCAGGCACACCTCCCCCATTCACTTTGTGGCCCTTGGCGACACATCGGTCAGACGGGACCTCATGGTGAGAAGAGTGCTGCATAACCGCATCGCCTACCTGGATGAGCATTTTAGTGTACAAGTCGATGTAATGGCGCGGATGGCAGACGGCAGCTCGTCGAATTTAAATATTTACGCAATCGATCCTCAGGGGGGAAGCAATTTGTTACACACAGAGGAAATCACGATTGACCGAAATGATTTTTTCACCACCTCTGAGGTGATTTTAGAGGCTGGCAGACCCGGACTAAACCGGTATGTGGTGGAGGTGGAAGAAATAGAGGGCGAATTGAGCATGGAAAACAACAGCCGGGAATTTTTTGTCGAAGTATTAGATACACGACAGGAGATACTCATTCTAGCGAAAACAGCCCATCCCGACCTCGGTACCATCAAATCCATACTGGAGGGATACCAAAATTACGAAGTAGATATATACAATATAAACAACTGGGAGGGAGACCTGGAAGATTACGACCTGGTGATCCTCCATCAAATCCCCTCCCGGGCACCTGCTTCGCGCACAGTTTTGAATCAGGCGGTGGAGTCCGACCGGCCGCTGTGGTTTATACTGGGTGCCCAGAGCGACATTAATGCTTTTAATCAGGCTCAGGACCTATTGGAAATAACCGGAGCAGGTGGCGGCAGATTTAACGATGTTGTGCCTTTGGTAAACAGGGACTTCAATCCTTTTTCCATTGACGAGGATCTCTACAACCGGTTCAGGTCCTTTGTACCCCTGCTATCCCCTTTTGGGGAATACAACCCGTCTCCCAATGCCAATACTCTACTCAACCAACGCATAGGTCAGGTGGAGACCGATATGCCACTGCTGACCATGGCAGAATCAGGCAACAGAAGAATGGGAGTTTTAGCCGGAGAGGGGCTCTGGAAGTGGAGATTGTACGAATTTTCATCTTTTGACGGCACCGATGCCACTGCTGACCTTTTACAGAAAACGGCGCAATTTCTCTCCACCCGTGAAGACGACAGAAGGCTGCGGGTATTTACCGACGACAATCTCTACAACGAAAGTGAGGCTGTGGTTTTTGAGGCCGAGTATTACAATGCCAGTCTCGAGCGACTCAACGAGCCCGATGTAATGCTTTCGATCACTGACCAGGACGACACTCAGTTTGACTACACTTTCGACCGGAGAGGTGACCACTACATTCTCACTACCGGTCCGTTCAGCCCAGGCGAATACACTTACGAGGCTGAGGTAGAGGTAGGCATGGAGCGCTTTACTGCAGAGGGTGCATTTACTGTCAGGCCACTGCAATTAGAGGCTCTGAATCTGGAGGCCAACCATGGATTGCTAAGGCAGATTGCGGATGAACAGGGAGGAAGCGTTTTTTACCCCGACCAGCTCTCCGATTTGGGTGATATGCTGAGCGATGACCGGGAATTTACCCCCATTGCTCACAGCACACTCCGCACCAATTTGATCCTCAATCTATTTTGGATTTGTGTCGCTCTGTTGCTCATACTTTTCACTGAGTGGTTTTTGAGAAGGTATTACGGGAGTTATTGACCCTATAATATTACAAAAACTCTAAGTAATGCCCCATTCATACCTTTTGAATTGGAAGGTGGATTTCCCCGCCACAGTGTTCCATGGACTGAAATACATCCATTTTTTGAAGCAGGGAATTTTGAAGGTATATTTTTTTGGTTGGACCAATTATTCCAAAAAGACACACATTGTCAATTTAATACCATCAACTAAATTCCTTCACAATCAATACGTGAGTATTACATACCATTCACTCCGCCAATTTTTTCAGCTATGTCGAAGGTAAACACAATCTCATTCTTTGATTATTGACAAGTGCGGAAATCTTTTAACATCCCCCAAATCAGAATTCATGCCCTGTCGATTGGAGTGCAGGGAATATCAAAACCATGGATGAAACAATAAACCGTTAAGTGGTATTTCCCGTTTGGAAACCAGGCGGGGGTTGCGTACTTTTGGCCTCCGTTTGAATAACTCGGTAATAACAGAAAAACTGCAGCACATGCAAAAGCTTGGAAACTACGTAATGGGAAAGTGGGTAGAAGGTCAGGGAGAGGGAAAGCCCCTTGTGGACGCCTCCACCGGTAATTTGATCGCATACGCATCGGCAGATGGGATTGACCTGGCCGACGTTTTGGAATACGGGAGAAAAAAGGGAAACCCGGCCCTGAGGAAAATGACTTTTCAGGAGCGAGGACGCATGATCAAGGCTCTTGCACTTCACCTTTTTTCCATCAAAGACAAGTACTACGATATTTCTTACCAGACCGGTGCTACAAAAGCGGACAGTTGGATCGATATTGAGGGCGGCATAGGCAACCTGTTTGCCAATGGATCCCTAAGGAGAAAATTCCCGGACCAGCCGTTTTATGTAGATGGTGAATCCGTTCCCCTTTCGAAAAACAACAAGTTTATCGGTCACCATATCATGGTGCCCAAAGAGGGTGTGGCCATTCACATCAACGCCTTTAACTTCCCAATTTGGGGAATGCTGGAAAAAATTGCAGTGAATCTTCTGGCCGGTGTGCCCGCTGTGGTAAAACCCGCAACGCTCACCTCCTACCTCACCGAGGCCATGGTCAGGGACATCATCAAATCAGAAATACTGCCCGAGGGTTCACTCCAATTGATTTGCGGATCGGCCAGGGATATTTTAGATACCGTCACTTCACAGGATGTGGTCACCTTCACAGGTTCGGCCGCAACCGGACGCATGTTGAAAACCCACCCGCGCATCACTGAAGAAGCTGTGCCTTTTAACATGGAAGCCGATTCACTGAACTGCGCAGTGCTGGGTGAAGACGCCGTTCCGGGCACCGAAGAATTCGACCTTTTTGTCAAAGAAGTGAGAAGAGAAATGACCGTGAAGTGCGGACAAAAATGTACCGCCATACGGAGGATCATCGTACCGGAAAAGCTGATAGAAGACGTACAATTACACCTCAGCAAGCAACTTAAAAAAACTATCATTGGTGACCCGCGGGTCGAAGGTGTGCGAATGGGCGCGCTGGCCGGGAAAGAACAGGTAGAAGAAGTCAGGGAGCGCATTGCTGAACTCACCAAATCGGGCAATATCGTCTTTGGTGACCCCTTTAAATTTGAAGTCAAGGGAGCAGATCCGGAAAAGGGAGCTTTCCTATCCCCTGTTTTGCTGGTCGATAAAGATCCACTCAACAACTCCGCACCACACGAGGTGGAGGCATTCGGACCGGTCAGTACCATTATGCCCTACAAAAATCTGGACGAGGCGATTCAAATTTCCAAGCTCGGCAAGGGATCTCTCTGCAGTTCAATTGCCACCTACGACGACAATGTCGCCCGCGACTACACCCTGGGAGCGGCCACCCATCACGGTCGAATACTCATTTTTAACCGCGATTGTGCACGGGAGAGCACGGGACACGGATCTCCTCTACCACTTCTGGTACACGGAGGCCCGGGACGCGCCGGAGGAGGTGAGGAAATGGGCGGTATCAGGGGGGTTAAGCACTACCTGCAGCGATGCGCCATTCAGGGTACACCGACAACCATTTCGGAAATCACCCAGCAGTATCAAGTGGGCGGAAAGTTCAAAGATCCCGGACAGCACTTGTTTAGAAAGCATTTTGAGGAATTGGAAGTGGGTGAAACAGTGATTACGCACAAGCGCACCATTACCGAAGCCGACATCATCAATTTTGCCAATGTCAGTTGGGACCATTTTTACGCACATACTGATGAAACAGCCCTGGACGAGACCATTTTTGAAAAAAGGGTGGCTCACGGATACTTCATTCTTTCTGCCGCAGCAGGACTTTTTGTCGATCCCGCCAAAGGTCCCGTTTTACTTAATTACGGCATAGAGGAATGTAGATTTACCAAGCCCGTTTACGCGGGAATGACCATCGGCGTCAAACTCACGGTTAAAGAAAAAGTGGATCAGGAGAAGCGATCGGATGACGACATTGCAAAAGGAATTGTAAAATACCTCGTGGAGGTTTACGACGAGACGGATGAGACCGTAGCACTGGCCACCATTCTCACCATGGTAAAAAAACTGGACCAGGAGTCCTGAAAAATCATATAAAAAACATGAGTAAAAAACAATCTATACCTTACGTAGAGACTAAAATAGACCGCGGGGTGGCGGTCATTGAATTTTTCCATCCCTCTCACAACGCCCTGCCCGGCGACATTTTGGCTAAACTCTCCGAGCAAATACTGAAGGCCGGGAGAATGGAAGAGGTGATGGTCATTTTGCTGAAAAGCGGTGGAGACCGAACCTTTTGCGCAGGCGCCAGTTTTGACGAACTCATTGCGATCGAAGACGGCGTTAACGGAAAAAAGTTTTTCATGGGCTTTGCCAATGTGATTAACGCCATCAGAAAATGTGGCAAGTTGGTGATCGGTCGCGTGCAGGGAAAAGCAGTTGGTGGTGGAGTCGGTGTACTTTCCGCCTGTGACCACTGTTTCGCCACCCGCTACGCATCCATCCGGCTAAGCGAGCTGGCTGTCGGCATCGGACCCTTTGTGATCGGTCCTGCCGTGAGCAGAAAAACGGGCCTCTCAGCCTTTTCTGAAATGTCTCTCACGCCCAATGAATGGCAAAGTGCGGAATACGCCGCACAAAAAGGCCTCTTCAACGCAGTTTTTAATTCCACGGAACAAATGGACGAGGCCATCGATAAATTCCTCGATGAGATGAGGGGCTACAATCCGGCCGCATTAAATCAGTTAAAATCCATTTTTTGGAAGGATGCGGAAAATTGGGATTCGTTGCTGGAAGAGAGAGCCACGATAAGCGGTCAGCTAGTACTGTCTGATTTTTCGAAAAAAACCATAGCGGCATTTAAAGAAGCAGCCCGCAAGAAAAAACAATAAACCTTAATCTTCAGAACATTTTTCCATGCCTAGCAAAACAGTCAATAAAAAGAAAAACAAGGACACTCGATTGGATTCCAAAATCATGCTGGAGGCCTTCAGGTTGATGAGTACTTCCAAGTCCATAACCGATATTTACGAGGAAAACTTCAAGTTGGTGTCCAAGTACGTGCACGCTACTTCCAGAGGCCACGAAGCCATACAACTGGCCGTTGGTATGCAGCTTTTGCCTCAGGACTACCTCTCAGCCTATTACAGAGATGAATCTATACTGCTGGGCATCGGCATGGAACCCCGCGAGCTCATGCTTCAGCTCATGGCAAAAAAAACCGATCCTTTTTCAGGAGGCAGAACTTACTACAGCCACCCTTCACTGCGCCGGGATGACATGCCCAAAATCCCCCATCAATCCTCTGCAACAGGTATGCAGGCGATTCCAACCACGGGTGTGGCCCTCGGTTTTCAATACAAAGAACAGGTGGGACTAACGGATGACTATGCTGATGAAAAACCTGTAGTTGTATGTTCACTGGGTGATGCTTCCATAACGGAGGGCGAGGTATCCGAGGCTTTTCAAATGGCGGCACTGCGCCAGCTCCCCATTTTGTATCTCGTCCAGGACAACGAATGGGATATCTCCGCCAATGCAGCAGAAACACGAGCCCAGGATGCCTTTGAATTTGCCGCAGGATTTAAAGGGCTGGAGGCGATTTCCATAGACGGTTCTGATTTTGTGGAATCCTACACCACGGTCCGCCAGGTGATAGAAAAAGTTCGCAAAGAGCGGCGCCCCTTCCTCATTCATGCTAAAGTACCCCTGCTTAACCACCACACGTCGGGAGTCCGCAAGGAGTGGTATCGGGATGATTTGGATGAACATATGCTACGTGACCCCTACCCTAAATTGAGAAAAATGCTTAGCGGGTACGGTTTTGAAGAGGAAGAACTCCAAAAAATCGAATTGGAGAGCTGGGCTAAGGTAAGGGAAGATTTTCAGGAGGCATTGAGCGCACCGGACCCGAGGCCGGAAGACCTTTTTACCCACGATTTTGCCCCCACACCGGTTACCGAAGAGACCGGGGACCGTGCACCTGCCGGAAATGAGCAAAAAGTGATGGTTGACTGTGCCCTGTTTGCCATTCAAGAGTTGATGCAGGATAACAAAGACTGTCTCTTGTACGGACAGGATGTGGGTGGAAGACTCGGGGGCGTTTTTCGGGAGGCGGCCACCCTTGCGCAAAAATTCGGGGACGAAAGGGTTTTCAACACGCCCATTCAGGAGGCCTTCATCGTGGGAAGCACCGTAGGCATGTCGGCAGTCGGGCTGAAACCTATAGTCGAAGTGCAATTTGCCGATTACATTTGGCCGGGGCTTAACCAATTATTCACTGAAGTCAGCCGGTCCTGTTATCTGACGGAAGGAAAATGGCCCGTCAATATGATCTTGCGGGTACCCATTGGTGCCTACGGAAGCGGAGGCCCCTACCACTCTTCCAGCGTCGAATCCGTACTCGCCAACATACGTGGCATTAAAGTGGTGTATCCAAGTACTGGTGCAGATCTCAAGGGACTTATAAAGGCCGCCTACGATGACCCCAATCCGGTGGTATTTCTTGAGCACAAGGGACTTTACTGGTCGAAAGTACCCGGCACGGAGGCGGCAAGGACCATTGAACCTTCCAGAGACTACAAGGTGCCGATTGGAAAGGGAAGGGTCGCTCTCGAAAGCAATGAATCAGAGAGCCTATCAAAAATCTCCATCATTACTTATGGTATGGGCGTACACTGGGCCCTGAATGCAGCCAAAAAATTCCCCGGCAGGGTGGAAATTATCGACCTGAGAAGTATCTACCCTTTGGATACTAAATTGGTCTTCAATTCCGTCAAAAAACACAATCGCTGTCTGGTGGTTACCGAAGAACCGGTGGACAATACCTTTGCACAGAGCGTAGCCGCCAGAATCCAGGAAAATTGTTTTGAATACCTGGACGCTCCGGTACGCACCATCGGCTCGGAAAACATGCCCGCCATCCCGCTGAATGAGGTGCTTGAGAAGACCATGATCCCTAGTAGTGAGAAGGTGGCTGAGGCGGTAGCGGAGGTGCTTGGTTATTAGCGGTTTAATGGTTGTGCGGCGAATTAGTTGTGAATTGGTGAGTTGTTTTCAACCGCTACCTTGATGTGGCCGGCATTTGATCAATTCCAGGGTATTGTTGATTTGCGCGGATTTTTTCTAGCACATTCTTACTCATACATAGGACTCTTATCTGTCACGCCCTGAAATTCCCTGTGCAGTCTCCGTGATATTCGTGACTCTGTGGTGGAGCAAGTGGGTTGTTGATTGATGGTTCATGGTTGATGCCTATTGGCGGTGCAAATAATTTATTTACAGGATTTTATCGGTTTATTGGGGGTGTGTAATTTTGGCTCTTTCCCCACTAGAATACTGGCTTAAAATACCTTTTTTGTGGGATCCTTTGCAATCTTATGGCTGTACAAGAGACTTAAACCAGATTCAGAAATTCATATACAGAATCTATCCTATCTCAGCAGCTTATATTTTTCGGTGAAAAAAAGTGAACTTTTCGCTCATTTTAGTTTACCAGACAACACGATTTTTCAAATCGGCAGCGTTTATTTTTCGTATCAAATACAAGGATAGATTTTTCAATGCAAAAGGATAATCTGGCCGCTTATTTTTTTAATCATTCAACAAAAGAACTAATGAAAATCATTCAATCAATTGCCGGTCTTGCGTTCATACTGTTTTTCGTTTCCTGTGGGGAGCCACCCGCAGATGAATACGCCCCAAACGCAGTCAATGATGATAAAACTTCCACAGTGGAGAATGTACTCACTCAGGAGGAACGCGATGCACTCAGCCCGGAAGATGTTTTGGAACAACTCAAAGAGGGCAATCGGCGATTTGTGGAGAATGATCTCACACCGAGGAATTTTTCAGCACAAGTGACAAATAGTACCGATGGTCAATACCCTAAGGCTGTGGTTTTATCCTGCCTTGACAGCCGCGTTCCTGTAGAGCACATTTTTGATAGGGGGATCGGTGATATTTTTGTCGGAAGAGTAGCAGGTAACTTTATCAATGACGATTTGCTGGGAAGCATGGAATTTGGTTGCAAAGTGGCCGGTGCCAAACTCATTCTGGTCCTCGGTCACGAACACTGCGGCGCTATCAAATCAGCCATCGATGATGTAGAATTGGGCAATATTACCGGTATGCTGAAAAACATCAAACCCGCTGTTGAAAAGGTAGCCTACGATGGCGACAGAAGCTCAAATAATGAAGACTTTGTCCACATGGTCTGTAAGAGCAATGTGAAACACACCATGGAGCAGATCCGAAGCCGAAGCTCCATCCTGAATGAAATGGAACAGGAAGGTCAAATAAAAATCATCGGTGGAATTTACAACATGAGCACCGGAGAGGTGGAGTTTATGGAGTAGTACATAAAAATTGCCCCAGAGGCACTCTCCCCCGTCAAGCTGTTTTACGGCCTGTAGTGGCCTTGTGAATGGAATTCCATCATTTCTCTGAATCACGGATTTAATGGGTGCTGCGGAGATTGTGCGTTGAACCCCTATGTCCCGGCTAAATTGACCAGACCGCAGACTAGAGGAGCCCGTAGGGATGGAATGGATTGGTAGATGGTTGATAGCATTGGCTAGTTGTGAGTTTTTAGTTTTGATTTTTTTTAATGCGTAAGTACGATATATTCAGTCACATATCTCATTTTTGGGATTGTTGATTTTTGAGGATATTTAGGGCTCTCCGTGATCCACCGCTTGACCAGTTGATTGTACTATATGCATTTTCCAAAGGCCACTGGGCCATTTTGGTTTCTCCCCCAAAGCGTTGGGAGCCAAAACGCAAAGAAGCAAAGGTGCAGAGTTTTTTTGTGAAATGAGTATATGCCTGGTTAGAGCACCAGCCAATTACAAACGATTTACAATTCTAGTAATTCCATCCTTGATAAAGGCCTTATCAAAATAAATAAGCAATCAGAGCTTTAGGTTTGTTAACTTCAAGTAGGTTAAAACCTGCTTGGGGAAGACAGGTATAATTCCTTCAACAGACTTAACTTCTTTCAGTACTTTGTTCTCCACGATCAAATCTGCCCGAAATCCCTGATCCAATTTGACGTTCTTCCAAACGACAGGAATGTGATGTTGACGAGAGAGTCGTAAATCTCTTTGACTCAATTCGTATGACAATACTTCCTCATATACAGATTCCAATAAACCCGGTCCAAGCCTTACATGGATTTGATAGACAGCATCAACTATAATCTTTGACAATTCATTTTCGGTCATGAAAAAATGAACTCGACTTTAACCTTATCCCATATTCATTAACTGTAATAGGGCACTTAATATTAATCCCCAAATTAATGTTGTCTCGCCAAGACTATTAGCGTCTTATCTTTGAGGCTTCGCCCCCAACGCTTTGGTGGAGAAACTTCACAATAACCAGCATTTCCAAACACACAAGGTATCATTCCAGGACGTTCGATTACAAACTTACATATTTTTCTAATAACAAAAACGCTTCATACGATATATTAGAACATTGTAGGAGTGGTATGATATCTACGATTTACAGTTGTTGGGGGTCCAACAGGCATACCCATGCGTATCTACAGATATTTCCCCCATTTCCACTTTCCATTGAAATCTCCACGAGAAACAATTTCCAAAACAAAGAACCACCCAGAAATCCCTCAACCATCACCGTATCACCAACACATCTCCCTTTTTGACCACCTCTTTACCGGTAAGGTCCGTGTAAATCAACTGATAGACATAGACCCCTTCGCCGGCAGCCTCGCTTTTTATTTTCCCATTCCAGAAAAGATCCGGACTGTCGGGGCTGATGTTTTTGGCTTCGTGGACCTGGTTGCCCCAACGGTCGAAAATTTGGAAGTGGTTTATGAGTTGTATGGCATCCTGGCCCAGAGGTCCGAAAACTTCATTGGCGCTGATGGCAGAGGTGGGCCGAAAAACGGTGGGTAGATAGACCGACTGCTCAGCGACTGTGGCGATTAAGTTGATTTCATCTTCCAAAATGCAGCCATCCGTGGTCGTGAGCACGATGCGGATGCGGGTATCTGATTCAACCGTGTAGGTGATTTTGATTGCATTTTCTTCAACAGGGCCCCGGTCATCGCTCCAAACTACCGTACTAATCAAACTGTCGGGCAGATCGGTTTCAAAAAACAGCACCAACTCATCGAACAATTGGGCCTCTATATCCTCACCCAGAGAAATGAAAAACTCATCAGGTTCCTGCAACTCAACCATTTCCACTGGCCCACTGCACCCATTCGAACCCGTAATCTGCAGTGAATAAGTCCCCGCTGATAGATTGGTCAAATCCACTTCACCGGCTGGCATACCGTTTAATATAATTTCGCTGATGGGATTTTCCGGGTCGAGACTCAATGCCATAATAGAGCCCGTTTTTTCCCCGGGACACAATGGATCATCTGAGATGATACGGGATTCGGGAGCGGTCAGCAGTTCAATATTTATTTCCACTTCATCAGAACTGCACACACCCTCACTTTCAATCAGATATCGAAACGTATTCCCGCCAATTTCCAGATCCGACACATTCAGGACATCATCAACCTGATCTCCGTTTTCATCCACCCAGACACCTCCGTCTGAAAAATCAACAATATATTCAAACAGCTCAATCTCATTGGTATCATTTTCACATAATTCATTAGGGTCCGGAAGCGAATTCCCAGCAGATAGAAATTGCTCAATTTCCAGGTCGATTATGTATTCTGTTTCGCATTCCTCCGGCAGCGAGTCCACCAGGTTAAAAAGCAATTCAAACACCCCTGAAACATCCACAGCGCCGACCACAGATTCATTTTCAATAACAGGAGCGGGGGATATTTCGTTGGGGTTGCTCAATGACCACTCCCCTGTCACCGGCTCATCGGCAGCTAAGTCGTCCAAACCAATATTAATACTGTCCGAGCAAATAAGTAGAGATTCAGGCAGACTTACGCTGGGGCAATCGCACTCTTCCACTTCTACTGTCAGCGTCCAACGGCTTCCGGGACAGGGTTCCTCAAAACCTATGGTATTGAATACAATTTCGTATTCTCCGGCATCGAATCCGTCAAAATCAATTATTCCACCTGCTATCTCCCCCTCGTCCAACAGCCAAACTCCATCTATATTTTCCTCCACTATCAAGTCATTCAAATCAAGTGTGGAACCGAAAAGCTCATTGTTGCAGGTCGGAGGCGGTGTCAAAAAGCTAATTTCTAAAGGTTCGGTGACAATGGAGGTGAATTCCCCGCTAAAGGTAGCCTCGCATTCGCTGTCCAAGGAGGTAATCTGCCAAATCGTTTCTCCCATTATCCCGGGCAAAGACACCAATTCATCGGCTTCATTTATGAAAGTTTCCACAGTCTCCCCGGAATTGCTTGTCAATTGGATTTTAAAGGGAAATGGACCATTGCTTTCTACAATCAGGAAAAGTTCATCACCCAAACAAACTTCAGACAGGCCCCCGATTTCTATTTCAGGTCCACTGCTCCAGGCCACCGGAATCCCGTCGGAAAAATCTATGCAGTCCTCATCAAAATTGATTTCTCCGTCCTCCACCGTGCTGATAACCGCAGTGATAAAATAAGTTGTACCGATTTCAAAATCCGGAGACCATTCGATGGATGCACCTTCCGAAAAAGCCAATATGCTGTCAATCTCATCGGCACTGCCGTAGTGCAAAACATAAAAAAGCTCAAAGTCTTCTTCCTCCACCGTACCCTCCAGGTTCAAAGTGGAAATATCAATATCATCCCCTTCACACAAATCCAGTCCATTAATTTGAAATTCTCCAGCTCGCGTAGTGCAGGGGCAATCTTCAATGATTTCTATTTTGGCCGTGTCCAGGCATCCATTAACTGTATTTTCCAGGATAAGCTGATATTCACCTTCGGAACCGATTTCCGGATTGTCGGTTTGGTCTCCACCGAGAATGTTTCCGTTCGTCGTGGTCCACTGGAAAATGTAATTATTGGAGGCGGGGACCACGCTTACGGATAGGTTACGGCTGTCTTCAGCACATGGAAAAGTATCGGTGGCCGGCAGCTCAATTTGCGGCAAGAAAAAGTCTTCCCTCACCTCGATTTCGGCAGAACTTTCACAACCGGTTAAAGTATCTTTCACCAAAATGGTGTAAATCCCGGGGGCATCGACCAGCGGCTGCAGAGTATTTTCGTTACCTGCAAAATTCCCTTTATCGGTTGTCCAGGAAAAAACAAAATCGCTGTCAGGACTGATTACATTGACTGAAAGCTCGATCAAAGTATCCCTGCATGTTAGAAAATACAGGTCTTCCGCCTCAATGACAGGAGTTAAAGTATCACTGAGCAACTCAACTGATCGCTTAGTGGAGCAACCATTATTTGGATCCGTAATGGTGAGTGTGTAAACCCCGGCACCCTGGACCATTGGAGAGAGTGAATTCGCACCACTGACGATTTCTCCGGTCCCGGGATCCCATTCTATGATGGCATTTGGAGGTAGCATGGGTGCTTGAGCCTGCAGCGTGGCAATGGAGTCGCTGCAACTCAATGGTTCCGGTTCCTCTATATCAAATACTGGAGCGATGGTATCAATTGGCACTACAACCGAAAAAAAATCCTCACAGCTCACACCGTCCTGACTTGCGGTAACCACCATTTCATAAGTCCCCGGTGCACCAGCCACTGCCGAAGACTCATCCGTGGGGGAAAGAATAAGACCATCAAAAGTAATCCAATTAAATTCACTGCCTGTGGAGGAGCTTCCATCAAGCAGGACCTCTTCGTTTTCGCAAGTAATGGGAAGGGGGTCTGCCACAATCGCCTCTACCTCGAGTACATCAAGCTGAAGTTCAACAATACTGTCACAACCCGCTGCTGAAGTGAGTAAAATTTCATATTCACCTGGATCAAAAAATTGCTGGCCACCGACTTCAACAAACTCACCGCTGCAAATTAAAGCCTCCTTTTGGGTTGTGATTTCATCGGGCACAGTGACCGTTACGCTGTCTGAATATTGGCAAATCTGAAACAGGGAAATATCGTCTATTGCAAAATCATTGCCCCCCAGGACCAGGTTTAAATTTTCCAGACAGATGGTCACACTACTCAATCCACCGGAATTCCAAACAGCGGAGAATTCGACCCATTCACAGGTGGTGCTGGTTGGGCTCACAGTGCCTATTGGAGTGCCGTCAAAGTTGACTTCTATATTGGCCGGGGAGGTAGGGAAAACCGAGGTCACAAAAAATTGAAAGAAATAATCCGTATCGGGTTCCACATCTACTGTCTGACACCAAAGCTGCAATCCAGCCATGGTGGCGCCATCGGTGAGGAACATATTGCCCGTTCCCGTGGTGTGGTCTCCACACTGGGCCCAGGCCGGATTTCCAACTGCTGAATTGGTCTGTATGGAGTATTCGCCGGGAGCCAGGAAGCCAGTACTCAGATCGTTAAAATTATAGTCAGACGTAAACCCGACATTCCCCATTTCAAAGTCCCCGTTTTCAATCAGGTTTTCACCGGATAGTGCTGATATATCCAGGACATAGGTGGTGGTTAAATTCACATTGGCAATGGGTTGCAGAACATTGGGATCAGACAGACCCGCTTCCGGAGTCCATCCCAATTCCAGAAAATCACTCCCGCTAAAACTTCCCTCTAGCAGCACAGATCCACCCGGCGGGCACAACACTTGATCGGGACCTGCATCAACAGTCTCATTACAAAAGGACCTCGCCGAGGTGCTTCCATGAGAGTATTGAGCGGACGACCCTCCCTGACCCTTTGGATCAACAACTTCACGATCGGTATCTGTTACAACCATTAGGGCAAATCCGGTATCTTGTTCACCTGCCAGTGGACCATTCTTAAAGTCCGGTACATGCACACAATTAGCACTTAAATGAACAAGGTTGAAAGTTAAGGCAATGCAAAAAATTAAAGTGATTATGCCATCCTTTGAATTCTGGTTTCCATTCATAACTCTAAGGTACAAAATACGTCGGAATTATTGAGAGAGGTTGAGTGGTGAGGTAGTTATTCGGGTGATTTTTTGCATTAAGTTTGATTCTCAATAGGCGAATAAGGGGGGCTCAGCACCAACTCATCCTGCCCTAATTACCCTGGTTTAATACCATCAGATAAATGGCCTACCTAACTTATTTTGATCTAAATCTGCTGAATAAGAGCAACTTATCAAGCCTGTAATTTTACCAAAACCTAAGCAAACTCTGATAACTGAATCAAATCATGGACAAAAATGCACATATGAAAATCTTTCCAACAATTGTAGGCATCGCTTACATACTGCTTTTTATTTCTTGTGGAGAACCGCCAGCAAATGAGTATTCCCCAAATGGGATAAATGATGATGAAGCCACTGCCCCACTGGAGAATGTGCTCACCCAGGAGGAGCGCGATGCACTCAGCCCGGAGGATGTTTTGCATCAACTTAAAGAGGGCAACCAACGATTTATAAAAATGAACTAACCCCCAGAAATTTTCCCCAACAGGTTAAAAGTAGTACCGATGGTCAATAACCCAAAGCAGTGGTATTATCCTGCCTCGACAACCGCGTACCGCTGGAGCATATTTTTGACAGACAAATCGGGGACATTTTTGTTGGAAGAGTGGCAGCAAATTTTATAAATGAGGACATGTTGGGCAGCGTGGAATTCGGTTGCAAAGTAGCCGGAGCAAAAGTCATCCTGGCCTCGGACACACACACTGCGGCGCCATAAAATCAGCTATCGATGAGGTCGAATTGGGCAAAATCACCGGCATGCTAAAAAATATTAAACCCGCTGTAGAAAAAGTGACCTACGAGGGCGATAGAAGATCAAAAAACGAAGATTTTGTCCATATGGTTTGCAAGAGCAATGTACGGCATACCATAGAACAAATCAGAGCCCAAAGCCCTATACTGAAAGAGATGGAACAGGAGGGCCAAATAAAAATCGCAGGAGGAATCTACAACATGAGTTCCGGAAAGGTCGAATTTATGGAATAATGCCTCAAACCCTCCCTGGCCTTACGTTTCAACCAAACTCCCCTATTCTGTATCCGGGGATGAATCGGCCTACAGGGGCAGTAAAATATCGTGGAAAACTATGCCGATTAAACCGAGCACAATAACTAAAAGGATCGAAAAGAGGACCATTAAAAAAAGTGATCTAAACGCCCTAACTCCTCGCAGGAGAAATAGATAATACACAAAAATGACCGGTGAGATCATAATCATAGCATCCCGCATAGGAAATCGGATCCTGTAAAAATGCTGGCGCGTATCGTATTCTATCCAAAACAACACCAGAATAACAAGGGTAGTCTAAAAGAAACGTCCAAGGAAATCCCAACTTAGCCCGTGGATATCGAACCCATAAATTAATCGCTGAGGGACGAAGAGTTAATTTTTGTTCCGTAGATGGGATTAGGCCATGGCTCAATAAAGTTATCCCAATCTTGCATTAATGAAGAACACTTATCCCTTCAACCGACTTTTACACAAAATTAGCCCTTTACAAAATTTTTGTAAAGAAGAAATATGTTAGAAATGAAACGTGGCACATGTTTATTCTCGGCAAAAATACCTGCTCAGTAAAAGTTTAGGTCGGGTCCAGGTGATATTGGGGCACTCAAGTTTAACCTGCTGAATTTTATCCTCCTCCACTGGGAAATTCCAACATAGTTTTGAAAAGTCCCTGGGATTTGATTGGAAATATGTAGCTTTGGGCATGAAGTGCTTATATTTACCTTAAGAGGTTCTGACATATTGGAAATAGAGGAATATGCCGGAGCGGCAACGGAAGACAAAGATGAGTATAAATCCGAATATGTATTTTTTTGTACCGAATAAAGCCCGTTGAAACTATTTTCAATCCCAGGCAATGCGGTTGCCCATTGTTAAGGTTACCCACTTCAGAATACATATGTTATTATATAATATTTATCACATTGGCATATAATTTTTTTACAAGCAAAGGAGTAACATTAACATGGAGACCTTTGAGATAGTACAGACGACCTTTTCCTATTTGCTCATTACCGTGACCGGAATATTTGTGATTGTGAACCCGTTGACCACGGCATTTGTGTTTATGTCAATGACTACGGACCACACCGAGGTTGAGAGGAAGAAACTCGCGGCAAAATCAACCAAAATAGCGACGAGCATATTCTTTTTATTTGCCCTGCTTGGGGGTATCATATTTCAGTTGTTTGGGATTACCCTGGCGGCCTTTCGAATTGCGGGTGGTATCATACTTTTTGGGATCGCAATGGGGATGATCAGCAAGCGGGACAACGGGGGTGATAAGGATGTAAAGAAAACCGAAGCGGGGACGGTGGGAGATGATATTTCAGTAATTCCACTGGCAATCCCTTTTATCAGCGGACCGGGCTCAATTGCCACGGTGATGATACTGACCACCGAGGCACCGACAATTTACCATACGATGCTGGTATTCCTGGCTATATTGATCACTACCGTCAGTTGCTACTACTCCATGGTGTATTCCAAGATGATTGTAAGATATCTTGGTGAAACCGGTAAGCAGATTGCCACTAAGTTGTTTGGTTTGATTCTGGCGGTAATTTCGGTGCAGTTTGTCATCAACGGCATCGCCAATGCGCTGGTGGATTTGAATATTTTGGGATGAGGGTTTTCTGGTAGTGAAATAGTGAGTTGGAGGATCGGGTTGCCAAATGGTTGTAGGCCTCACCACCGAAAACTTATGGTGCAAGACAAAGCGTCAATGGATTATGGATTCTAAGACGATAGTTCTTCGTGGTCGTATATTTTTTCAAAGTTAGGATTTAGAAATTTTGAAGGATGTCTTGAGACTGTTAAAAACCACTTCGATTCACAACCTTTATGTTGCACTATTACTACCCCATAAATTTTTGTCCAAACCAATATCATTCTTGCTGTCACAATTCCTATATTTAAAACCTGACATTCTTAATTGTATTGCAATTTTTTTTAATATCTTAGCGGCTGAAAATCGGGTGAGAATTGTTTCTTTGCCTAAAATCAGTAAAAATGGCCAGAGTTCGGAATTGGAAGGTGCTTTTCGAGGGGATTCAAGCAGGCGACCGCGTGAAAATGGGTATGGCTTTATCCCTGATAGAGAGCAACAAGTCCGAAGACAAGAAGGAAGCAAACCAGCTGATCAACGCCTGTGTCAAAAAGGGTACTAAACGGAGTTTGCGAGTTGGTGTCACGGGGTCACCTGGTGTGGGAAAGAGTTCAGTGATTGAAAAACTGGGTCTAAAGGCCATTTCAAGGGGACATAAAGTAGCGGTTCTGGCAGTGGATCCGAGCAGTTCGATATCCGGGGGGAGTATTTTGGGAGACAAAACGCGTATGTTGGAACTGTCTTCCTCACCCAGGGCATTTATTCGCCCCAGTGCAGCCGGTAAAACACTGGGTGGCGTTTCACGGTCTACACGCGAAGCCATTGCCATTTGTGAAGCTGCGGGCTACGACCTTATTTTGGTGGAAACCGTGGGCGTGGGGCAATCGGAAATCTCCGTCTATAACATGACGGATATGTTTGTTTTTCTCGTACTTCCGGGTGCGGGAGATGAACTGCAGGGCATTAAGCGGGGAATTGTGGAATTGGCGGATATGGTAGTGGTCAACAAGGCAGATGGGGAGCGCGGAAATCTTGCTGACCAATCGGCCAAAGACTATCGCAACGCGCTGCATTTGCTGGCGGCCAAAACATCGGGCTGGAAACCTCAGGTGGTAAAGCACTCCATTGAGCAAAAGGAGACTACCACTGCCCTGCTGGATAAGATAGCGGAATTTTGGTCGTTTATCGAAGAACATGAAATTCAGCAAAAAAGACGGGGACAACAGCAAATGAGCTGGTTTGAAGACTTGCTCAAATCCTCGCTTTTGGATAAGGTAAATGCACTATTGAGTGGAGAAGAACTGGAGTTGGAAGAGTTGAAAAATGAGGTGTACCAGTCGGAGATTAGCCCCGGTACAGCTGTGGATCAATTGATTGAAAAAATCGAACTAAAAATTGCCAAATGAGTGCCATGAGAACGCATTTCAAATCGGTTTTGCAAAAATACCTGGCGACTGGTGTGACGGCTTTTTTGTTATTCGCCCTGTCGGCTGCCATTGCATCACTAAACGCCCAGGATTACAATCTCCCGCATTTTGCCCAGCCCATCGACTACCCCATGTCGCTATCGGGCACATTTGGAGAGATCAGGAGGAGCGGATTTCACTTTGGCATTGATCTGCGGTCCCAGTGGACGGATGAGGAGGATTACATTTTGTCCATAGGGGATGGATACATTTCGCGTTTATTGGTGGCTGCCGGCGGATACGGAAATGCTGTTTACATCAACCACCCGGAGGGCTACACCTCGGTTTATGCGCATTTGGACCGCTTTTCCCCTGAAATAGAGGAGCGCATACGAGAGCGACAGTATAGGGACGAATCTTTTGAGGTGGATTTTCATCTTCGCCCGGGGGATTTTCCCGTGGAAGAGGGCGAGGTACTCGGAACCATGGGGAATACGGGCTTTTCATTTGGTAAACACCTGCACTTTGAGATCAGGGAAACGGACGGGCAAAGACCGGTCAATCCTCTCCTTTTCGGATACGATGTGGCAGACAGGCACGCTCCAGTGCTCAATGAAATTGGAATTCATGTCCTGGATGACCGTGGCAATGTACTGGATAGGTCGCACTACGGACTGCGACACAGAGGCAGCAACAAATACGTCGTCAATCCAACGCAAATTGAAGTGGAGGGCTGGCAATTTGGTATTACCCTTAAGGGGCACGACCGCATGACGGGCACAAATAACCGCAATGGCATTTACCACCTCCAGCTCTTTGTGGACGACAGCCTCTATCACGATATCACTTTTGACCGACTGGCTTACTCAGAACGTCCCTTTTTTAGAACCCATGTTGATTACGCTGTTAATGTAAAAGAAAATAAGCGCCATCATCTGCTGTACCGGCACGAGGGCAATCAATTGAAATTGTACTGCGACTGCCCTACTTTTGGAATAATTAATGCGTACCGCGAGCAACCGAGAAATATTCGAATTACTGCCTCGGATTTTCAGGGAAATGAATCCAGTGTGGAATTTGATGTGATTCGGGCTGAGCCGCCCTACAAACGCGAACCCAGGCTTTACACACACCGCTTTGAAGTGGGAAAAGCCAAAACCGTAGATCTGCCCGGGGCGAGTATCCACTTTCCCGCCAACGCTTTTTTCAAAAAAGAATCTCTCTACATCAGGGAGAATCACAATAAATGCGAGGATTGCATTTCACCGGTCATTGAAATAGCGCAGGACGGCATTCCCTTTTTCAGGAGACCCACCCTGAGTTTCAACACCTATTCCTTTCCAACTGAATTACGGGACAAGGTCTATATGGGCATAATTGATGAAGACGGTGATGTCCGTCTGATTGCGGGTCGCTGGAACGGAAGGAACTTTGAGGCAAGAATACGGTCTGCCGGGAAATATGCCCTGTTCATAGACACCATTCCACCGATCATCAAACCTGTCCAATTCAGAAAGGACATGCGGGGCCTACCATCTATGAGTTTTGAAATATTTGACGAGCTCCCGGCTTCTATGCGAAATGGGGGAATCACCTACCGGGCAGAAATCAATGGCAAATGGGCACTTTTTGAGTTTGATCTGAAAAACGATTTAATCACCCACCATTTTGACCGCCCACTGAAACCGGGCACTCATCATTTGAAAATTGAGGTGGAAGATGCTGTCGGCAACAGGACAAAGAGGGAATGGGAGTTTGTGAGGTAACATCTCTGAGGCACTAAATCACACCCCACCCTGCAGCAGATCACAAAGGGTCCTTTCAAAAATCCTTAGCTGAAAAAATTGGAATCGGTAATCAGTCCAACCCTAGCAGATCGGCGATTTGCTTGGCGTGGGTTTTGGTTTTTACCTTTTCGATGACCTCCTCAACATTGCCCTCCTCATCGATTATGTAGGTAGAACGCAGTACCCCATCATACTCCCGACCCATAAACTTCTTTCTTCCCCATGCGCCATAAGCCTGAAGCACTTCTTTTTCCTCATCCGCCAGCAAGCTAAACGGAAACGAATACTTGTCGATAAACTTTTGGTGCTTGGCGGGCTTATCCGGGCTCACCCCGAGCATTTCAAAGCCGTGCTTTTTGAGCTTGTCGTAGTCATCTCTCAGACTGCAGGCCGCGGCAGTACATCCCGGCGTGTCGTCTTTTGGATAAAAAAACAGGATCAACTTCTTCCCATTGTAATCATCCAGTGAAACTTTTTCTCCTTTCTCATTAACTCCTTCGAAATGCGGAGCCTTTTCTCCCTTTTGTGGTCTGGACATTTAATAAATTTTTTTGTTAAACACTGGTGGGGAGGTTTGGTTCACGTTTTTTAGTTGCGAATGGGGACATTGGGTTGGCCGATGTTTGATGGTCCATGGCGGATGACTAAATTCAGCATGAGTATAACGAATTTTCATCATATCGAGTTTATAGGTTTATTTTTGTTTGGAGGATTTTCTAGGCACATATCGTTTCGGCGGTTCAGTGAGGGCTTTATTTCAAGCCCGGGCTTTTGTCTGACATCACTACACTCAAAGCATTTGGTTAACTGCTTTCCAGGCGCGCCGGGGTAAATTTCCCGAAATGAAGAAAATCTCCCTCAAAACACGAAATTCACTAATTGCCTCGCTGATCCCAAAACCCCGCACCCACCATTTATCCAGATGACATGAAACAGCCAATCAAAAAATGCAGCAGTGCAGATAATAATACTTTGGCAACAAATAAAGCCACCCCTTTCCCCTAAACCCCGGCAACTTCCAACATATAGTGATGGAGATCGGTATTTTTAATGAAGGCCGGGAGCTTATCACTGCCGGGGCCGTACATGGCCAGTTCGACAAAATCGGAAGTGTGGGAAGTGCCCGCCCAGCCGACATTGGTGTAGGGAAAAAGAATCTTTGCCAGTTCCGGGGATGGAATGCGGGAAGGACCGGCCGCCTCTTTATCCTTTTTCACACCGTCATAAAAGGACAACAGTTTTTTGGCGTGGTCTTTCTCAATGGCAAATCCAAGACCGCTTTCCAGCAATTCAATGACCTCTTCCGGTTTGGTGTCAGCTTTTACATTGCTAAGCAAGGGTCTGAATGAACTATTAAACCCCTGAACGCGGTCGAAGTTTTCATCTGCTTTTCTACCTGCCAACAAGCCGGGATTGGCATTGCCGTGGTCTGTGGTGATAATAACCAGGGTATCACCATCTGTTTCAGCAAAATCCAAAGCGACCTTTACTGCATCATCGAAGGCCAACTGATCGTAGAGGAGGGCACCCAGATCATTGTCGTGAGCGGCCCAGTCCACCTTTCCTCCTTCAACCTGAATCACAAAGCCATTGGGATTGTTTTTCATCAGGTCTATGGACTTCTGGGTCATCTCGGCCAGTGTGGGCACGCGCTCATACAGCTCTCTATCATGAAGTTGGTCAACCGTGTAGGGCAATCCACCCTCTCCAAACAATCCGAGAATGGGCTTTCGGTTATTGGATCTTCTCATATCATCTTTGTTCAGCGCGATCTGATACCCTTTTTGCCTAAAAACAGACAGTAGGTCTTTACCATCCTTTCGCGATTCTGAATCGAAAAATTCGTATCCACCTCCCATCAGCACATCGAAATCGTATTTGGTGTAGAGGTCGGCAATTTTGGGCTGGTCCCTCCTCGACTCTGCGGATATCAAAAAACTGGCTGGTGTGGCATGGGTAATTTGCACCGTGGTTACACAGCCCGTGTCTTTACCAGCCTTTTTGAATTTTTGGAGGATGGGTTCGTACACTTCGCCTTCCGGGCCCATATTGAGAGCTCCATTGTTTACGCGGTAACCACAGCCCCAGGAACTACCCGCTGCCGCAGAATCCGTAACAGAAGAGTTTAGAGAGGACATATCCATTAGGCCCCTGGTTATTTTGTCATCGTGGTAGAGCTGCATCCAGTTGCTGTTGCGCCCATCCATTCTGCGCCTGAGCAAATCCGCCATTTGCAGAGTCCCCGAACTCATGCCGTCTGAAACGAGAAAAATGATGTTTTTTGCGCGCTTTTCAAACTTAAACAAGGTCGAACCACTGCTGAATGGTGACCATAGTGCAGCTCCAATTCCCGCAAGGGCTCCCGACTTAAAAAAATCTCTTCTGTTCATAAGGCTCTTCATTTTTCTACATCCCAAATTTCTTTAGAAAAGTGGATATAATAAACTTTTTTTATATTAAAAAAATGTAAATGATGGTAAAGTCCATCAGAAACAGCACTGCCAAAGGCAAAGGTTTCGTCCAACGCTTACAGTTGATTAATCGCAGGCTGAAATCAGGAATCGTAGGCACTACCACGGGCCAGTGTAAAACCAAAGGTCGATCCCAATCCCACTGTGGACCGTACTGTAATGGTTTGTTTGTGGGCCTCGATGATGTGTTTTACGATGGAAAGTCCGAGTCCCGAACCTCCCTGATCCCTGGATCTGCTCTTGTCCACTCTGTAAAATCGATCGAATACGTGATTCAGGTGCTTGCTCTCAATACCGATTCCATTGTCTGATACCTCCACCAGAATGTAATCGCTCATGTCGTAAAATCCAATTTTGGTGCGCCCCCCTTCTTTACCATATTTTATGGAATTGACCACCAGATTGGTCAGCACCTGCCTGATATTTTCCCTGTCTGCGCGAACCGGAAAGCTTTTATCTGCTCCCTCTTTGAGGGCTACATTAATATTAAGGGCTTTGGCCGTCATTTCCAGGTCTTCAATCACCTCAATTGCTAGGGTTTTGATATCAAATGTCTGGATGTCCAGGACCATGGTTTCATTTTCCAAACGCGCGATGATTTCAAGGTCTTCCACAATGGTCTGAAGGCGCTCCACGTTATTGGCAGCCCGAATAAGATAATCCCTGTTAATTTTTTCATCGTACAACCCGCCGTCGAGCAGGGTGTGGATGTAGCCCTGGATGCTGAAAATGGGTGTCTTCAACTCGTGGGAGATGTTTCCCAAAAAATTGCGACGGTACTTTTCCAGGTTTTTCAGGCTTTGAATTTCCTTGCGCTGGTCTTCCATCCATTTTTCTACTTCGTCCTCTACCTTGTCAATGATATCCTCATTGAGCTTTATCTCGCGCTCTTCCGGTGTGGAGACCTTTGCCTGGTGTATGATCTTGTAGATAAGCTTTACTTTGCGATAGATATATTTCTCCAGGAAAAAAATATTCACAAAATAGCTGACTGCAAAAGTGCCAATGGCGATCAGTGCCAGTACGATCCAGTTGAACTGCACCAAGCTCCCAATTGAGAAAAGAAGGTAAATGACCAACAGAATGGAACTGATGGCAAGGGCAGAAAGAATGGTAATCTGGTGAGGCGTAATGTTCTTGTACATGCTAGAAGTCAAACTTGTAACCAATTCCCTTCACCGTCTTGATGTACTTGCTACCGAGCTTCTCGCGAAGTTTTCGCACGTGTACGTCTATGGTTCGGTTGCCCACTATAACGTCCTTGCCCCAGACTTTGTGTAAAATTTCAGCCCTTTTGAAAACTTTACCGGGTTTTCCAGCCAGCAAACTGAGCAGTTCAAACTCCTTTCGGGCGAGTTCCCGCTTTTCACCGCTTTGATACACCAAATACTCCTCACGGTCTATGAGCAAATCGCCAACCTGTATTTTTAATTCCGGGTCCTCCTGTTCCTTTTTTTCATTGAAAGCCCGTCTCAATAGCGCCTTTACCCTGCTGATAAAAACCCCGGGCTTGATGGGTTTTGTAATGTAGTCATCTCCTCCCGTCTCAAGAGCCGAAATCTGGGTATAATCCTCATCCCGGGCAGTTAGGAAGGCGATAATAGGTTGTTTCCCACTTGTTTTTTGCCTGATTTTTCTGCACACCTCCACGCCGTCCATTTCCGGCATCATGATGTCCAAAATAATCAAATCGGGCCTAAAGCTCTCACTGATTTCGATGGCCTGCTTTCCATTCAGTGCAGACTGCACCCTGTACCCCTCTTTTTCCAAATTGTACTTCAGAAACTCGATGATATCAGCTTCATCGTCAACCAGGAGAATACTAGCTTTGTGTTCCATTCAATTAATCGTTTGTTTCGGCAAAATTAAGGCTGTTAACATCCACCATTTGCCATAATCCATTAATTATATGTTAACTAATTATTGAGTCCTGGTATGAATTAATCAGTTTCGCGCCCTGATGCTGTCGGCCGCCTGTTGAAAATGGAACCGCAGTCGATCAGGCTGTCTGGATAGCTCCTCTAAGATGGTATTTATTTCACTCACCTCCATCCCCCTGATCTCCGCAATCTGTTCGTAGTAAACATTTCGAACGCTGTCGGCCTTCTCGTTTGGTAAAGGGGCAACCGCAGCCCGCGCAATGCTAATATCGACAATTAATTCGGTCAGCTCCTCCTCTGTGTAACGATCTATGGTTTTCTCACCCGATTTCTGACAGGCACCGAAAACAATTCCTGAGAATAAAAAGCAAGCCACCAGTAATTTCAATTCAATTTGCATCTTTTGTATCCATTGCCATAAAACTCTATAACACATTGCCAATCTATCACTAAACCATTATATTAACCACAATCCTCACTTTAAAACCCTTTATAAGCTCCCCTTTCTGCTTAAAAACCAAGCACTTATTTAAACCTGAGCACTCTGACCGGATCAATCCTGGAAATGATGGCGGAGGGAATAAACAACACAAGCATAATGACCAGTACAAAAACGAGATTCAGCCAAAATATCTTACCCCAGGCGAAATATACGGGGGCCTGTGCGAGGTAATAGTCCTCTTCGTTGAGCGTTATTATTCCGAATTGGCTCTGCAACCAGCAAAGTCCTAGCCCCAGGGCATTCCCAATGACCAGTCCTCTGATTAAAAGACTTAATCCGTAATACAGAAAAATATTCCTTATGACCCGGTTGGTGGCACCAAGTGATTTTAAAACACCCACCATATGGGTTCGATCCAGTATCAGAATCAATAAACTGGTTGACATGGTGATAATCCCGACGATCAACATCAAAATCACAATCACCCGCTCGTTGATATCCTGGAGCTCAAGCCACTCAAAAATGGCGGGGAACCTCCTGGTTATCGGCTCCGAAGTAAGATCAGGGGGCAGTAAGTCGAGGTAAATGTATTCGTGAAAATACCCCACATCCGCCACCTTTTCAAGGAAAATTTCAAATCCACTCACCTGGTTTTCTTCCCAGCCCAGCACTGACCGTATCAATCGCTGATCGGCTAGTGCAAACCTCCTGTCGTACTCCTCCAAACCGGTCCTGTATATTCCAGTCAAACTCACCCGCCTCCTGCGCTGCTGATTGTCGATGATGAAATTTACAATGAACGGATCACCCAACTCCAGCTCCAGCCTGTTGGCGGTTTGTTCAGAGAGAATGATATCTCTGGATGCCTCAGCCCCACCGGTATCTATGGTATCGCCCTGTCTGAGGTACTCCTTCATATAAGACCAGTCAAAATCTGGTCCGATTCCCTTTAAAATAATTCCCTCAAAATCATCGGCTGTGGAAATAATGGCTGCCTGATTCAAAAAACTGTGTACATGACGGACGGCACCGGAAGTGTGGGTTTTTCTGTCCTCCTTTAGGACAATATCGGTGAATGGAACCCGCAGTGGATTATAGTAACTGAGGCCCTTCAGGGTGTCCAAATGAAGAATAAAGTCCTGGTTTTTGTCAATAGGCAGATTCTCCACCGAGCGCCAGGAACCGGTATGGGTGATGTGTATATGCCCCCAAAAGCCAAATACCTTATCCCGAATTTCAGTCTTAAAGCCGGTAACCAAACAGGTGGCCACAATTACCACCGCCAGACAGAGCGACAGACTAGACACTCCTATGCGGAGTATTGCACGGGTAAATCCGGTATTGCAACCGACTATCTTCCTTCCTATGAACCAAACTTCTTTCATGCGAGGGGTAAATATACGATTGAAGCAGGAATTTCACGCACACAGTATCTGCAACACCACTTTTTGAGTTGACGCGCTTCCATCTCCACCATCGGGAACAGGGCGGGCTTGGAATTAATTTTATAGCTTTGCAAAAAATTTTGAAATGGACTTTATAAAGGAACTTGAATGGCGCGGTATTTTGCACGACAGCACACCTGGTGTAGAGGAAGTGCTTAAAGCCCAACCCGCAAAAGCGTACATTGGATTTGACCCCACGGCCCCTTCATTAACCATCGGCAATTACGTGCAAATCATGTTGCTTACCCATTTCAAAAATGCCGGCCATCGCCCCATCGTACTCATGGGAGGTGCCACCGGAATGATTGGTGACCCTTCCTTCAAGTCCGAGGAAAGGGAACTGAAAACGGAGGAAGAGATTGAAAAAAACCTAAGTCACCAGACCCGTCAATTTGAAAAATTCCTCGGTGAGTTCGACTCAGACGATGGCCCCGTCCTGATCAACAACCGGGATTTTTACCGAAACATGAACGCCCTGGAATTTTTGCGGGATATTGGCAAGTCCCTCACGGTTAACTACATGATGGCCAAGGATTCAGTAAAAAATCGACTGGATACAGGACTGTCATTCACAGAGTTCAGCTACCAATTACTCCAGGCCTACGACTTTTATAAATTATACCAAAACCACAACTGTCGCATTCAAATGGGAGGTTCCGACCAGTGGGGAAATATTACCAGCGGAATCGAATACATTCGAAGAAATGTAAAGGGTGGAAAGGCTTATGCCATCACCTCACCCCTGCTGACTAAAACGGACGGAACCAAATTTGGAAAATCGGAAAGCGGCAACATCTGGCTGGACCCCAACATGACATCACCTTATCAGTTTTTCCAGTTTTGGCTCAATGCAGACGATCGGGATATGTCGAAATTTTTGAAGATTTTCTCGCTCAAATCCCATACAGAAATCAGCGAATTGGAGAAAACCATGAAGGACGATCCAAGGGCGGTAAAACAAGCCCTGGCTGAAGAGCTCACCACCAGGATTCACTCTGCAAAAGCAACTCGCGCTGTCCAGAGCGTTTCATCCCTACTCTTCGATCGCAAGTTTACCGCTGAACAACTAGAGACCCTTTCCAAAGAAGTACTTAATATGGTGAGCATGGAAATTCCCTCACATGCTATCACCATCAGCCTTCTTGGAGAAAAACCAACCATCTCGGAATTACTCACAGACCACAGTGGTTTTTTCAAGTCAAAAAGCGAGGTCAGAAGAGCCATAAAGGGAAAGGCTCTTGCTGTCAACAAACACAAAGCATCCAACCCTGAGCAAACCATAGATCGCCACGATCTGATTGCCGAAAAATACATTTTGATTGAATCGGGGAAGAAAAAGAAATATATGCTTAGGGCGGAATAATTCGGTTGATTCAATTACGAATTATGGTCTTCAATACTGGACCTATCGTCTCTCGTAATTACAACAGGCCACACATTACGTTGCAAAGAGAACATCAGGAAGGTGTTGTCTGGCACAAAAATTCCTACCTAGAATACCTCTAAAAAAATGGTACCGTGCAGTTGACGTTGGACTAACCCAGGCAAAAACAACTCACCAAAATTAAGGCTTTAAACCTTAACATGCCCAGGGCATGCATAAAAGTTCAAAAGTTGATAGTAACCTTATGAATGGCGCATGCTTCTTTGAATGCTTCCAATGATTCGAAAGATTTCCTCGACATCAGATAGGAGGTCTTTTGCGAAGTCATGATCAATCAATCCGTTTTCTCTCACTAGTTGGACCCAATAATGTGTCTCGCGAGCTTCTTTGTAGGAAACGGTAAGCTTATAGAAGAAATCCTTTGTAGATTGCCCGCCGATCGCCTCTTCAGCATTGGCCTCTATCATAGTGCCGCAACGAAGCAATTGATCTCCCAGAATATATTCCTTTTTGATTGTTTAATTCCCTGCAGACCCGCACAATTTTAACCGCAAAAACATAGCTATTCCGCTGTAAAACATTGTCCTTTTTCATAGCTTCTAAAAATTTCTCAAACCTCCACCATAACTACCAGCACCCCAATTCGTAATTAAACAATTCGCAATTCGTAATTTATCCATATTAGTTTCCTGTCAACTGAATCTTCACAGTTTCCAATTGCTCTCCATCGCCCAATCGCAAGAAGTAGCTTCCGGCACTCAAGCCGCTGAGGTCCAGTCGCTGCGTGGTTTCACCCGCAGACAATTGACCGTCGCGGACCAATATACCAGAGGCGTCAAAAACCTCCCAGTGCATGTCTTCAACGGGAGCCAATTCAAATTCCACATTGATCCAGTCCATAGCCGGGTTGGGAAATACATTTAGGTCTTGGCCACGCAATTCAATGGTGTTGGTAATTAAAAGCTCAATGACAGTCGTGTCCGCACCGCATTCATTTATGGCGATCAATACCACATCGTAAATTCCGTGCTCCTCGTACTCGTAACCGAACTCTTCCACAGATGCAAAAGTGGTTCCATCACCCATGTCCCAGTTAAGAGAATCAGCATCCAGACTGGTACTCTCAAACTGGAATTCCTTGCCTCCAAGATCGAAAGCATCAAAAGCAGCCACCGGCTTGTCGTTTATCTCTACCAGGCGAACCATTCCAAGGGTATCGGCTCCGAGGAAGTTGCTGGCAATTAAGGTCACAGAGAAAACCCCTTTGCTTTCATAGACCACTGTCGGATTGGAATCGGTGGAAGTTTCTGGATTCCCGCCCTCAAAGAACCACTCAAAGGATTCTGCATGATCTGAGGATAGGTTTTCATAGTTCACTGTGAGAGGCAAACAGCCGGAAAATGGAGTGGATGGCTCAAAATTGGCCACCGGGAAATCACCGATGGAAAGTTGTTGACTTAATTCTATCGTATCACACTCATTAAATACAGTCAAGGTGACCTGGTATGCACCCTGCATTTCGTAAATGTGGGTGGGGTTTTTATCGTCGCTTGTATTGCCATCTCCAAAATTCCATAGCCAGCCGGTTTCATTTTCCATAGTTTGTGAAAAATGCACTGTATCGCCATCCACCTCAAACTCAAAATCGGTCTCGGGGCCAGTTTGCACAAAAATAAGGGAATCCATGATGAGGGTATCAATTCCTCCCTGGCCAAAAGCAACCAGTGACACTTCATACCATCCGCCTTCTTCGTAAATCACGGTTACTGTATCCATAAAACTTTCACCCGGATTCCCTCCCGTAAAATGCCACAGCACGCTGTCCGTATTGGCAGAGGAAAGATTGATAAATTCTACCTCCAGAGGAGCACAACCACTCGTATCTGAGAACTCCAATGCGACTACCGGAGGCGTGATCACTTCAATTTCAGCAGTCAGGGTGTCACTGCCACAATCGTTAAATGCGATGAGAGTCATGTCATAGACTCCGTCGCTTTCAAATTCATAAACCGGAGATGGATCAGAACTGATGGTGGTATCCCCAAAAACCCAATGTACTGAATCGGCGTAGTGGGAGGTATCCTGAAACCAGTAAGTCCTGCCATCGATACTGTCAATTTCAAAACCCGCTACCGGGGAACGCAATACAACAATAAAGGAATCCATTTCCAGAGTGGAACTCCCCTCAGCATTGGTAACGGTGAGTTTAACGTTGTAAATGCCGGGCTCATCGTAAGTGACAAGGGGGTTCGTATCATTGGAATTATCCGGGTTTCCACCTTCAAATTCCCACTCAAAAATTTCCGGGCTACCGGTACTCTGATTTTGAAACTGCACCTGCAAAGGCGCGCAACCGGTTTCCACATCCGCCGTAAAGTCGGCCTCCGGTGCTTCAAATACTTCAACAATAGTTGCAGATTGAACATCACCACAATCGTTAAAAGCGAGCAGGGATACTTCGTAAATTCCCCCTACCGCATACTCGTGAAACGGACTGGCCTCCGTACTGGAATTGCCATCACCAAAATCCCAGAAATAGGAAACATTGGTCGATTCAGCGAGATTATCAAACCAAATAGACAGCCCATCAACAATGAAATCAAAATCAGATTCCGGGTTTTCTTCCACCGTGATATAATTGGTCAAAAACAAGAAATCCACGCCATCACTGTTTTCCACCTCGAGGGATACATCATATACTCCCGGGGTTTCATAGGTAACTATCGGATTTTGATCCTGAGACGTGGATGGGGTACCTCCGGGAAAATCCCACTGCCAGGTCGTAGGGTCGTTTTCTGAGAGATCGATGAAAAACACCTCCATAGGTGCGCAGACAAAAATCGGATCGGCGGAAAAGTTTGCTATCGGAGGACTAAAACCTGCGCAGGGACCCAGGCAGTTAGCAGAATTAACCGTGCCCCGGATCAAATCACCGGGCTGGGATCCAAAACCCAGGTTGAAATTAATCCCCACGTTTTGAAACAAATTACAATAACTCATTATGGTACCACCATTGGTTGGAATGATGGGAGAATTGGGATTGAAGCAGGCGTCACCTTCAGGAATCGATCCCTGGTTGTGGGCAAACTCGTTGCCGCAGTCGTCAATTTGGGTGTCATTGTTGTTCCACACACAGGCGTGGGTGTGCTCGGAACCGAGGTTGTGACCAATTTCATGCGCAACCACAAAAACAGAATAGCTGTATGTCGGCACATTCTGATAATTGCTTGTTATTCCACTGAATGCAGTGGCCAGGGGGTCAAAACAAAGTACATTAACCCATGCAATGCCACCGAAAGTAAACTCAAGATTGATCAGGTGCGCCAAATCCCCGTTGAAATCACCATCCAATTCATCGGTAAAGTCCAGAAGATAGTCCTCCGCATCACTGCCGCTATATGGACTGGGGGTATCCCAAACCAATAGCTCGCTGATGTCCATGGTAATGGATTCATCATCGAAAATAATAAACACCTGGCTGAAAAGCCCTGTCACGTGATCTATCACTCCGCTGACAGAACCAAATTCCTGATAGAGGTCGTAATCTGCCTCTACATAAATATTTACACAATCCGTCAATGCTCTCGAACTGCTGTGGTTGTCATGTTTTCCTTCCCTATCGATGCGGTCCAGTTTATCTACTCCGCAAGAAAAGGAAAAGGGAAGCTCGAGGTTTTGGTTGTAGTACAAAATATGTGGTGCGTTGTCTGACTGGCCGTATTTGCCAAAGGTGAAATCGTGCATGCCAAACGACACAAATGCCATAATTCTATCGGGATATACATTGAAACTGACCTTCGAACCCGTACTTCCCCCCACCACACCCCAAAAGGTTCGAAAGGTGTGATCGGAGGGATTGATCTCATCTCCGGAGGAAGTTTTGATCACCGCATCGCTGCTGAATACTTCTACCTCCCTGAGGTGTAGCTCTATGCTGAGCCTCTCACTAATTGGCATTTCAACCCGAAGTTGGCGTTGCTTACTATTCAGTATTTCATCAAAAAAGCTTTCATCCACGTCCATAGTCAAAGCCGAATTCAGAAAAATGCGCTCACCATCGTCCAAATCCGTGATTCGCTCTTTAACGGAAAAAGGACTGTGCAATTCCATTTTCTCATATATGGACAGATTCGAGTGGATTTCCTGGATAAAACTCTGAGCTGATAAGGCGGATCCAAAAACAATAGAAAAGACAATAATTAAGGGTGCTGTAAAGGCAGTTGCAATAATTTTATGCATAATGGCAAAACTTATTTGAAGGTTATACAATTACTTGCCAAATTACAACCGCTATTTCAATTAGGCCACCGCAGTCCTTATAAAAAATTACCTATTTATTTTTTTTATGCATAAATGATTTCCAATAAGATGTTTAAGTCAAATTGAACGTATTTTTACCCGGACATCCTCACATTCCCCTAAAACCGGTAGGTCACACTACAAATCACATATCGAGACCGGATTTGAAACTTTTGGGTGTAGTCAATTTCCGGTGAGAAGCGACGGAGATTAAAAGTGCGGTTGTCCAACAGATTGTGGCATGAAAATGTTATCTGTCACCCAGGGTCCGGGAAAAAAACCAGATTAAATCCAAGGGTGGTGAATGCACTTCCGCGGTTGTCATAGTGGTAGTACTTGCTTTCCACACCCAGGCGGACCTTTTCGTTTTTGGTGAGGTAATTCACCTCTATCTCCGCATTCCAATGCCACCTCTCGGACCGCTGATCTATAAGATCCGATTTGACAATTTGATACCGGACTTGACCGATTAAAATCTTAAAGACGACATCCTCTCTATGTACACCACTCAGGTGATTGAGGTAATTTCTGTAATCGGATTGTACAGTTTGGTTGTTAATGATGCGGGTGTACCGATTCCCGGAAGTGCCAAATTGCCCCCTCAAACTCCAGTAAGAATTCATCAGGCCGCGCTCCCAGCTAAAGTCACAACGATAGGTTTTACGGCTACCGGAGCGGTAGGTGGTTACATTGTGTGTGAGAAAGTAGTCCATAGCCGGGACCACTGTCTTTGGTTGATATCCCAACTGCAAGGAGGTATTGAAACTGAATAATCTATCAATACGCTGCCGGGAGAATCTAAAATCCAACCGATGTCCTCTCTCTACTCCCCTACCCTCAAAACTATGGACAAATTGATAATTGGTACTGAGGAAGGACCGGGAAAAAAATAGCGCGAATCTATGGGTCGGTTTTAACAAGAGTAGTTGGAAATAAGCCTTGACCAGCGAGTAAAACGTCTGGTAAATTGAAAATGGAAATCCAGGTATGGATTGATGTTCCGCTCGGTATCGTCACCTTCATGCCGCCATTGAAGGGATTAAACGCCGAGATTTATTCGCGTCACATAATTAATTCGACTTCGTTCCGTGCCCTTTTCAAGCTGAAAAACACCGTATGAATTGTTGGACCGGAAATTAGAGGAAGATTCCTCGACCTTTAACTAAGGGATTCTGTGTATTTTATATCCAGGTCTTTGTTGTTTTCGGTAAATTCGTGCGCGAGTCCCCATGTAGCCCTTTAATCCGTCCACCAGTGTTGCCGAATCAGCAGTTCAGCGGAGGATTGAAGTTGGCGGGGCAGAATTTCATCTGTAAAAAAACCGCTTTGATCCCTCAGTTCCGCTGTCCGCTAATTGGCATTCTCCTAAATTTCCGCAAAATGTGTAAACTCCATTTGATGGCGGAAATCCAGTATCCCATCGGACAATCTCCTCGTAAACTCTACTTTGGGGTTTAAATGAAAAGCGTCTCTAAGTTTGATGCTGTTGTCTAAAGTATCAGAGATTTGCCCCGAAAAATACCGCTGATGTGTGGAGTTTTGACTTGGTAAGCTTGAATTAAATTGAATATTACGGTATGAATCTACTCGCTTTCTCTATGCCTCCAATTCTGTTCTGAAAAATTGTTGCCCCGACAAAAGGTGGTTTTCATAACCGTATCTGAATACGGTATCGGGCAGGTAATTCACTGTTGAAAGGGAGTGAGAATGAGGCAAACTTTACTCCTGAAAATAATTGGAGTTACGCACGGTCCAGTTTCTTCCGGCCCTAAAACCCATAAGTGCAGTTCCTCCCTGAATTTTTTGCTCCAAAGTGTAGCGGGTGGACTCCACCGGAGCCATTTAAGGAAGAATATCGTATCTCCGACTTACATTTCCAAGGGGCATGACAATCGGATTCAAGCCGGCAAACTCTCCGGAAGGCCGGTACACATTATAGGAAAGTCTATTATTGGTGTAGCGCGCCATGGTTCGTATTCCCGGTAATATCCCGATAGCATCTGCACCCAGATTTCGCATTTCCCGGTTGGAAAAACCGGCACTCCCGATTCCACTCACCTCCATGCTTCGTCTGCCATCAGTTCTCAAATCAATCGCCATTTCAGAGGCTTCAAAATCTGAAAGTACCGAATTGGAGTGGTAATTGGTCAAAATGTCTATTACCTCAATAATAGCTGAAACTATAGCATTTACCATGTTCATTTAGGAATACAATTTAAGGACACACCTCTCCACAGAGGTGATCAAATTTTGGCCTTCAAGAATACGCCCATCTACCAAATAAACGGTCACCAGGGAACATTGTAAGACTAACTGATATATATTTGCAACTATTAAGAGGACCGGCCTTCGGGGTCTTTTCCAACAATTGACCATCCACAACCGTTGATTAAGGCAAAATACAGATTTGGAGGAGAAAAAATTTGTAACGAGGTTTAAACAAGCCCTTTCTTTCCCCATTGCCTTTGTGGTACTGATTTGGGGAATTCACCTTATCAACTACCTGAGCGGTTATCAGTTGTACCAGTTTGGTATATACCCACGTAAGACAGAAGGTCTCTGGGGGGTGCTAACTGGTCCGCTGGTCCACGGCGACTGGCTGCACCTCTTTTCCAATACCCTCTCCTTCCTCATTCTGAGTTTTATGCTCTTCTTCTTCTTTCGAAAAGTAGCGGTACAGGCCTTTTCATTGATATATCTGCTAACAGGATTTGCAGTTTGGATATTCGCCAGGGAGAGTTTTCATATCGGTGCCAGTGGGGTGGTTTACGGACTGGTCAGTTTCGTATTCTGGAGTGGTATTTTCCGGCGCAACATCAAAAGTATTGTACTGGCGCTCATTGTCACGGTTCTCTACAGTGGTTACTTCCTCGGAATTGTACCCGGTGAAGAGGGAATATCCTGGGAAAGTCACCTTCTCGGTGGGCTGGTGGGTATTTTGGTGGCGTTTATTTACCGCCGCGACCTGGAATCAGACGAAATAAAACAAGGCGAAGCGCTGGCAGACAGCGACCTCGAACTCCAGGATAAAGACTTCTACTTCCCGCCTGATGCTTTTGACAAAAAGGACGAGAACGACAATCAAAGTTCCACGGGGCACGGCGGGTTTCGCTGGTAGGTTTGGATGGTTATTGGTAGTTGGTTGATGGCGGATGGCGGCTTTGTGGCGTAGGTTCTTCGATGACAGTAATATATATTTTTTTGGGATTATAGATTTGGAGAAATTTCTTCTCCACACATACTGTCTTGATGCCCCACTTTTCGCTTTCCTTCGCGACTTCGCAAGAGACCAATTCGCACATTGTCTGAATCACGGATTACATGGATTTTTTTCTTGTCCACTTAATTAGACCATCTGATATAAAGGAAACCCGGTGACATGATTATAAAAACGCCTCTAATGAAAGAATAGAACCATTTAGAGGATTCAAGGCAATGGGTGTCCAGGGTTTTAGGATTTGCATTGGTTGGGCAGGACAAATACGCACGGCCCTGCATATCTACAGCTATTTCCGGCTTTGCAAGAAACCAATATCCTACGAACAGAATCACTCGAAAATCATTAATCTTATCGAGCCCTCTGAATTCTCGCCACCCCCCAATTCGTACTTCGTCATTCGTAATTACATAATTGTCAATTATCCATTACCCCCACCGACTCCTGGTACTCCCGAACGGCCTTTTTGGTCGTGAGCCAGTTCCTCCCCTCTTTATGGGCATCGATCCGGCCCCTGCGGGCGAGGAGGCTCAGGTACTCCTGCCCGTAGGGGATATCAGGCTCCCGGGCAATATCAGACAAGGGCAGGTAATCCTCGTAATGCCCGGGAAGTGCATTGAGGTACATATTGAGGCTGCGCTCGACGGCCTGAAAGACAAGCAGCATCAGCCTGGAATAATCGCCCTTATTGGCGGTATTGAGTGCGTGGAAGTACTTCTTCCTGTCCTGCTGCAGCAATATGGCAGGGGGATAACCCGCTCGCATCAGCAGTAAGTTCATGGCTAACCTAGCTGTCCTGCCATTGCCGTCAAAAAATGGATGGATGTGTACCAGCCTGTGGTGAAACCATCCGGCCAGCACAGGGCGCTGGAGGTCTGATTCCTTTTCTTTGAGGTCGGAAAAAAGTGCATCGAGCAGTGCGTCCAACTTGTGCGGTGATGGTGGCACAAAATTGGCACCCACAATCCGTACTCTTCCATTGCGAATACGGCCCGCAAAATCAGGACCGATATTCTTAAGGACCAAACTGTGCAGTTCCAATAGATCAGTAACGGTAAAGTCGCTAACACTTTCTGCCAGCTCCTCAAGCAACAAAATGGCATCCCTGTGATTGATGGCTTCGAAGTGCTCCCTGAGCGTCTTCCCACCAACTGTCAATCCATGCTCCAGCACCAAACGGGTCTCCGAAAGGGACAGGGTATTGCCCTCTATGGCATTCGTGTGGTAAGTCCACTCCAACATCCAATCCTCCCGCAGACGTCTTATCACAGAAACCGGAAATGGCCGATGATCATCCACTACCTGCTTCTTCGCCTGGATGCGCTCCAATAATTTCTTTGCTGTATCTTGAATATACATACATTATCTTTAAAAACGGGAAACATAATTACGTCCCCCCCCTGAAATCCAATTCAAATCCTGAAAACCTCAAACGCGAAGACCCCACTGCCTATAAACCAAATAACGACCCGCCAGTAACTAAATGTGCAAGTCTATAACCCTCCTTATGTATCGGATACAACTAAAACATCTATATCCGATATTATTGTTCCCCAATATCGAATTTTTGTCCAGGAAAAATTCCACCTTATTCCCCCACCTCATTGGGACCTGCCATCCAACTCAATATATAAAAAAAAATTCGCATATGAGTATTATCTAATATAATTTTCATACTTTTGTACCTGTTACACCTAACAAGAGTATGGCAAAGCGGAAGAGAAAAATTGGGAAACAGTCCGGCATAGCGGCATTCAGCAGCGACCGAAGGGTGCGAACGATTGTGGGCTTGTTCATAATGGTCCTGGCGCTGTTTTTGTTTATCGCTCTGCTGTCCTACCTGTTTACCTGGCGGGAAGACCAGCAATTCGTTCTCGCGCTCGACAGTGACTTTCTCATGGACGGAGAGAGCTCTGCGGCGAATTGGCTTGGGCGATTGGGAGCTTTTGTCTCCAGCTACTTTTTTTACTACGGATTCGGCATAGCCTCATTTGTCCTGCCGTTCTTACTGTTTCAATTTGGTCATTTGGTCACCTTTGGAGGTTCCATGAAAAAGATTTTAACTACCGCCCTTTACTACCTTTACACATTGGTGTTAGTGGCGGTAGCGGCAGATTTTTTCAGCGGCCCCTCCGATTTCCCGTGGGGAGGGGCTATTGGGCAATCGGTCCAGGTGTGGGTATCCAATTTCATCGGTCAGGTGGGCACCTTTATTTTCTTACTTTTCCTCACGATCGCCTACTGCATTGTCCTGTTTAACCTTGGACCCTCAGACCTCAACTTTGGCAAACTCTCAAATGACGGTTCTGTCGTTAAGCCTAAAGCCGGATTGAGCTGGTTGTTTCCAACTTTTGGAATGGGTAAAAATGTAAATGAAGGCGATAGCGCTGAGGAAGAGAGTGAAGCCACCACAGAAGCCAATTCTCTGTCGGATGACCAATCCGAATCAGACCGCAATTCAAGCGCCTATGAATACACCACCCTTTCTTTCGAGGACGATAAACCTAAAGAAAAGGACAGCGAGATACAAACCGAAGTCGAAAGTGGCGATCCGGTGATATTGAAGCCTGAAGAAAATTCGGCCGACGATGCCGAGAAAGAAATTGGCACTTCCGAAGAAGACAGCGCCGAACTGGAGATTAATAAAGAGGGCAACATCAACCCTGTCATGGACATTGAACGGGATGAGGGTAAAAAGGAGGACGATCCCTATGACCCTTCGCTGGAGTTATCAGCTTATAAAAAACCGGGTCTCGACTTGCTGGAAGAACACGATTCGGGCATGGTTTCAATCAATAGAGAAGAACTGGAGGAAAATAAAAACCAGATCATCCGCACTCTTTCGAACTACAAGATCGATATCACTAAAATAAGGGCTACCATCGGCCCCACGGTCACACTCTACGAAATCGTTCCCGCACCCGGTGTGCGCATCCAAAAGATTAAAAACCTGGAGGACGATATCGCTCTGAGTTTGGCAGCTCTTGGCATCCGTATTATCGCACCCATTCCCGGAAAGGGCACCATCGGAATCGAAGTTCCAAACAAGAAAAAACAGATTGTCTCCCTCAAAGAACTTATCAAAACCGATAAATTTGGGAAAACCGGTATGGACCTGCCCATTGCTCTTGGAAAAACCATCTCCAATGAGGTGTACATTGCCGATCTCGCTAAAATGCCACACCTTTTGATGGCGGGAGCCACCGGACAGGGAAAATCCGTGGGTATCAATGCCATTTTGGTGAGTTTGCTCTACCACAATCACCCCTCGAGGGTCAAACTCGTTTTGATCGATCCCAAGAAGGTGGAACTCTATCCATATGGCATACTGGAAAAACACTTTTTGGCACAAATGCCCGGTCAAAGTGAACCCATTATCACCGACACCACCAAAGTCATTGAGACCCTCAATTCTCTATGCATCGAAATGGACCAGCGCTACGACCTGCTCAAAAAGGCGCGAGCCAGGAACATCAGGGAGTACAACAAGAAATTTGTAGCGCGGAAACTCAATCCCCAAAAGGGCCATAAATTCATCCCATTTATTGTTCTCGTCATCGATGAATTTGCCGACCTGATTATGACGGCGGGCAAAGAAATTGAAATGCCCATTGCCAGGCTGGCACAATTAGCCAGAGCGGTCGGTATCCACCTGGTCATCGCCACCCAAAGGCCCTCGGTCAACATCATCACCGGTATCATCAAGGCCAATTTCCCGGCCCGAATAGCCTACAAGGTGACCTCCAAAATCGATTCGAGGACCATTCTGGATGCCGGGGGCGCTGATCAACTCATCGGTCGGGGAGATATGCTACTCTCCGTGGGAGGTAATGTCATCCGTCTTCAGTGCGCTTTTGTAGATACCCCCGAGGTGGAAGATGTCCTGGATTTCATCGGGGACCAGGGCGGCTACCCTGAACCCTACATGCTGCCGGAATTCTCAGTAGATGGCTCAACTGGCGCCGGAGGCATTTCTGCATCCGAATTGGATGAGATGTTTGACGATGCCGCCCATGTTGTGGTACAGGCGCAATCCGGTTCCACATCCATGATACAGCGCAAACTCAAACTCGGATTCAACCGGGCAGGTAGAATCATGGACCAATTGGAAGCCTTTGGTATCGTAGGGCCAAGCGAAGGTAGCAAGGCTCGCGAAGTCCTGGTGTACAGTGAAGATGAACTAAAGCGCCTTTTGGAAGAGATCCAAAATAACAACCCTATTAGTTAGTTGTGAGTTTTGAGTGGTGGGTTGTGAGTTTGAGCGGTTATTGGTTGATGGCGGATGATTGATGGCTACTAGAAACGTAAATACCTTATTTAGAGCTTCTTATCTGTTTTTTAGATTGTTTGTTTCCCATGATTTTTCTCTTAGAACATTTTTCATTTGGACAAACTACATGGCCGTCTTTAAGGTTTACCATTGCCTTTTTTGAGTTGTGACCGGATTCATTAATTTTGTCTATTTCATAAAATTGTTAAACGATGAGTGCTGAATTGGTGGGGCTGAGTATTTTGATTTTAGGAGTTGCACTGATTGTCGGGAAGATTCTCCGAATGACAGTTCCTGTTTTCTCTAAGTACTTTCTGCCCAGTTCTATTATTGGGGGATTGTTGGTGCTTGTTGTCGGTCCGGAGGTGCTCGGGGTTCTTTCAACCCATTTACCCGAGGGATACCAAATGGAATACGGTCTTTTCAATGAGGATATGCTCCGGGTTTTTTCATCTCTGCCTGTAATACTCATAAATCTGATCTTTGCAGCCCTCTTCTTGGGTAAAAAAATTCCTGGCTTCAAAAAAATTTGGAATATTGCAGGCCCTCAGGTTTCTTTTGGTCAAACGGTAGCCTGGGGCCAGTACGTTTTAGGATTGCTGCTCGCCCTCTTGATACTCTCTCCCCTATTCAATTCAAACCCTATGGTAGGAGCACTAATTGAAATTGCCTTTGAAGGGGGCCACGGCACCAGTGCTGGACTCGCAGACACTTTTTCCGAACTGGGATTTGAGGAGGGAGTTGATCTGGCCCTGGGACTGGCTACTGTGGGTGTCATTAGTGGGGTGATTTTTGGTGTAGCCCTCATTAATTGGGCCGTTAGGAAGGGAAAGACCAATTACCTGAAAAATCCAGAAGAATTTAATGAAAATCAGTTGAGGGGCATTGTTGAGGTCGAAGAAAGGGAAGAGAGCGGCTGGCTGACCACAAGCCCGCAATCCATCGAACCACTGGCCTTTCATCTGAGTGTTGCAGGACTTGCTATTCTCTTGGGATGGGGAATTCTGGAGTTGCTGATTTACATCGAAAGTATAAGCTGGGGCGCAAATGACGGTTTTCTAATATTTGCTTACCTCCCTCTATTTCCACTTGCCATGGTGGGTGGAATTATCGTTCAACTATTGCTTGATCGCTTTGACACTTTCAAACTAATTGACCGTAACACCATCAATCGAATTCAGGGCCTCGCTCTGGACTTTCTAATTGTCGCAGCTCTAGGCAGTCTATCCCTGCAAGTAATCGGAACACATCTTGAGGTGTTTCTAATCCTTGCCATTGCCGGAATTTGTTGGAATATTTTTGCTTTTCTTATAATCGCCCCGAGAATGATACCCAAAAACTGGGTAGAGAGGGGAATCGGAGATTTTGGTCAATCCATGGGCATGACCGCTGCCGGACTGATGCTCATTCGAATAGTGGACACGAAAGGAGATGCCAGGGCCATGGAAGCCTTTGGATACAAACAATTACTCTTCGAACCCTTCGTAGGAGGTGGATTGATGACGGCCGCAAGTGTTCCCTTGATTTACCAGTTTGGTCCGGTGCCGGTACTCATTTTTTCCGCAATTACTATGGTTGCCTGGTGCCTGGTTGGATTCTTGCACTTTGGGAGAAAGAAGTAACCGGGGTTGTTAAATTAATTATCGATCTTTACTTCATTCTCAGCCAGGCCCTCGAAGGCATTTGGGAGTAATAATAACATTCTCAATTTGAAGCAACGAATTGGTAAGTCGATAATTTGGCGAGTAGTTATCAACGACCAAACCTTTCGCCTCCACCCATATCTGTTCTTTGCCAAATATCATTGTCCTGATACAATCCGGGTGACTGAACTTCCCCGGTAACCCGATTTCTTCCATTAAAAGATATTCACAGAGTTGCAGAACCATTATTCCTTCCCGAAGCCCCCGAAAAGGGATTGAGGGTGACTATAAACTTGGGGTGGCTGTCCGGTATTTCCAGTAGATTCCCAAATTCCCTTTCTACGAGTCCTCTGAAAATCAACTTTAAGGCAACCTGTATATTAACCTTTTCGGCAAAGTAACCTTTGATGTCCCTATATTTTCTGATAATTATGTTTACCACTTTTATACGTATTGATAAATCTTGTAAACACAATTACAACTTTTACTGAAAACTATGAATCCTGTAATTGTATTAACAACTTTGAAAGGATTACCAAAAAGGCTAAGGATTCTGGTGGCCCCACATCACGTTATTGCAACGGGGTATTTCATAAAACCTTTATCCCTCTCTTTAACGCACCACGAAGATAAGCAGAACACTCCTAAAAAACTCAGTTAAAATCAGCGTTTGAGATGCAAGTCCGCCGGGAAGACACTGGAAAAACTGTGGAGATTGATGGTGTAGCTATCCCGGTCAAAGGTCGTGACATCCAGTTCGTATATGGAATTGAATGGTAAATCATCTACGCGGTCGGAAAAGACGAGTTCGTTGTCCTCATCGTATACCTTGATCTCGAGAAGATTGAAATCTAGCGCTTCGAAATCTATGAACACCAGATTCTCCTCCATATCCAGCCACGGATTCCATTTGTCGTAAATAATCTCTTCTACCGGCTCAGAATGTGCCGGAGGCTCTGCAAAGAGAAATAGAGTACCGTAAAGGATGAAGGCAATGGTGCAGCTGATTCGCGAGACGACTTGCATAAATGACCTTTGGTTAATGTTTCGCTACAAATATATGCAATTCAAGACGTTGTATCTGTACATCTGCAGCTGCTTAACGCGACCTTAAGAGTGAATCGCCCTACGGAAAGATTTCATTAACCAAATTGGCCCGTAAAAAGGAGTTGGCTGGCCTGTCATCCTGTTCCGTAATGCGGTCTCCAGCTAATCAATCTATTTCTTTAGCACCATTCCAGAGCTCGTCCATTTCATCCAGACTCATATCGACAAGAGGCCTGGGGGCCTTTTCTTCAATGTACTCGAAGCGCTTTTTGAATTTGTTATTGATGCGGGCAAGGGCCGACTCAGGTTCAATGCCTTCAAACCTCGCGTAGTTCACAAGGGAAAACAAAAGGTCGCCAAACTCTTCCTCTTTCCGCGCTTCTCCCTGATCCATCGATTCTTTAAACTCGTGGAGTTCTTCCTGCACCTTTTCCCAAACCTGTTGCTTGGCATCCCATTCAAAACCCACCTGAGCGGTTTTTTCCTGCATCCGATAGGCTTTAATCAAGGCGGGTAATGAGTCGGGCACCCCTGAAAGCACCCCTTTTTTACCCTCCCGCAATTTCAACTGCTCCCAGTTTTTTTTCACCTCCTCTTCCCCACTGACATTCACATCTCCGTAAATATGCGGATGTCTTTTGACGAGTTTGTCGCAGACCCCGTGCAGCACATCCGCTACGTCGAACTGGTCCTTTTCATCGGCAATTTTAGCGTAAAAAACCATGTGCAGCAAAATGTCCCCCAGTTCCTCTTTAATCTCCTTCCAGTCACCTTTGGTAATGGCACCGGCCAATTCATAGGTCTCTTCTATGGTCAAATTCCTTAGGGATTCAATGGTTTGTTTGCGATCCCAGGGACACTTTTCGCGGAGTTCGTCCATTATTTCCAGCAGTCGGCCAAAGGCCTCCATTTTTTCCTTCATATCATATAGATTGTTTGTCTTCAATTGCGCAAAGCTAAACTATTGACATTATATTTGCGTTGAAAATAGTAAAGATTAAAGATTATGGAATTTGTATATACACTGGCGATCGTTTTGGCCTTCGTAGGAATCGCTTTTATCCTGATTAATATTAAACAAATATTTACAGGTAAAGAATTTAGCGGTACTTGTGCCTCCAATAGTCCCTTCTTACAGGATCGCATTGGTAATTGTAATGTTTGCGGAAAAGCACCGGACGAAGACTGTAAAAGTGATGAGCAGCAGCAAAAGGCTCCGGCAAGCACCTGACTTTTAAATGGTTTAGGCCAGATCTGGAAAGTGTCCCATCAGGTCTCGTTTAGCTCTTAAGTATTCCTTGTTTTCTTTTCGAACAATGGCTTTGATAGGAAGTCTCTCTATATCCTTTATGCCCGCTTTCTTGAGGAAATCAATTTTCTCCGGATTGTTGGTTAACAATTTCACCTTCCTTATCCCAAAGTACTGCAACATCTCAACAGCTATCTCGTAAGTTCTCTGATCTGGTTCAAAGCCCAGGTGAACGTTGGCATCTATGGTATTTAAGCCCTGATCGTCCTGGATGTTGTAAGCCTTCATCTTGTTGATCAAACCTATTCCGCGCCCCTCCTGCCGAAGATACAACAAAACACCTCCTTTTTCCCCAATCAGTTCCAGTGAGGCCTTCAATTGGTCACCACAATCACAGCGCGTTGAACCCAACAGGTCGCCGGTAAGACACTCGGAGTGGAGTCGAACCAGGCAGGGCTTGTCAGGATCAAACCCCCTGACAAGTGCCAGGTGGGGCATCATCTCGTCCGTTGAGTCACTGAAAGCGTGCATCTCAAACTTCCCCCACAAGGTTGGCAAAGACGTCTTTACCTGTAATTTCATCTGCAATAATTTTCCATCAAGCTGAGCTAATCGGTTATTTACGATAGACTGTTCTGATGAATCTCAGCCATTTCTTTCGTTAGAAACGTTCTTTTTCGCACCAAAATGCCTCGGTAATGTGGTCTGCCTGTCGATGGATTCATCGTGTATAGCTTTAAACAATTGATCCATAAATTCCCTGCTTAACCCCATATCGCCACCTCGGCTCTGTGCACGTTTTAGAATAAAAGACCATCGCTCAGGCTGCAGTACGCTCACGCTGTTGTCGTGTTTCCACTCCCCTATTTTAGAGGATATTTCCATTCGTTCTGCCAACAACTCAAGTAAATGTACATCCAATTTATCGATTTGTTCCCGAAAGGAACTAAGCGCCTCCGCTTTCTCATCGGTTAGTTCAACGTATTCGCGAAATTTCAGTTCCAGAAAAATCTCTCTCAGAGTAGTTGGCAAAACTTGCTGACCGGCATCTGAAAGCGCGGCATCCGGTTTGTGGTGCGTCTCTACCATAAGACCGCCAAAATTCAAGTCAAGCGCTTTTTGAGCAACTTCTTGAATATACTCCCTCCTACCGGCAATGTGGCTTGGGTCACAGATCAAACTTAGATCGGGTCTCCTGGTCTTTAATTCAATGGGAATCTGCCAGACCGGGCGATTTCTGAACCGGGAATTACCAGTGACACTAAAGCCCCGATGTATGGGATATACAGTACCACTAATTTGTTCTTCAATCCGCTCGATGGCTCCGAGCCACAAATTGAGATCGGGACTCACCGGGTTTTTAACAAAAACGGGTATGTTCACATCCTTAAGAGCGTCTGCAATTTCCTGAACATAAAAGGGATTCACAGTGGTTCTTGCACCGATCCATACCGCGTCGAAGCCAGCCTCCAATACCAGATCAACATGGCGGGCATTGGCTACTTCGGTGATGAGCGGCAAATGAAATTCATCCCGGATATTTTTCAACCATTCCAGTGCCACATCTCCGGCACCTTCAAAATTGCCGGGTTGAGAGCGGGGTTTCCAAACTCCTGCCCTGAAAAAGGAAACAGGTACTTCTGAGCGGCGAATCATTGAGGCCGTCGTCCTAAGCTGATTTTCACTCTCAGCCGAGCAAGGACCGACGATCATCAATAAATTCCTTTCCCCATCGGGCTGATTATCCATCTCCCCGTTGGTGTATTCCGATACGTTTTTATAAGCTTTCAAATTCACAGTTTTGGATTCCAAATGATGGTGGTACTTTTTTGACTTATCCAACTCATGAAGCATTGTCGAGTATATTTACTCTCACAGTCTCGATTTTTTTATCGCTTACAAGCTCCATGGTAAATCTGTAACCATTTTGCTCGACCATTGTTCCCTGCTCCGGTATATTCCCGGTTATATTGGTGAGATATCCTGAAAGGGTCACATATTCGCCCTCGGGAAATTTAATGTCATCGTATTTTTCATTTAGGTAGTCTATTTCCAGCCTTCCTGAAAAAAGGTACTCCCCCTCCCCTACTTGCTTTTCTACCAGTTCCTCCAGATCGTGTTCGTCTTCTATTTCTCCAAAAATCTCTTCCAGCACATCCTCCAGAGTAATTAACCCACTGGTTCCACCGTATTCATCAACTACACAAGCTATGTTTATACGACTTTTGGTAAACATGACCAAGAGATCTTTAACGTTGAGCACTTCAGGGACAATGGGAATTTCCATCATCATCTTTCGGATGGAAGACTGTTTGGAAAAAAGGCTTTGGTGATGCACATAACCAATCACCTTGTCAATATCACCATCTATTACCAACAGCCGGGAGTGCGAGGTAGCGCGAAAGCTTTTAATAACTTCATGGATATTGCTGGTGACATCGATGTATTGTATCTCCGTTCGTGGGACCATACAATCTCGCACCTTTACTTCTTTAAGATTCAAGGCATTTCTAAAAAGATCCGTATCTAAATGATTTCCTTTCGCGACTTCTTCACTACTTACAAATCGCTCGAGATCATGGCGCGTAAATGAGTTGTCATCGTAGTCAAATTTTTGCCGGAATATATTTTTCAACATAAAACCGGACAAACTGGTAACGAACCAGGTCGGCGGCTTTAACAGCATTTGAAAAAATGAAATGACATAAGCAGTAGCAAAAAGAATTTGATTGGCGTAAAGCCTGAATAAGGTCTTTGGAAGAAACTCCCCGAAAATCAGCACCATCGCTGTAATGATAAGCGTGATGAGAATGAGTAACAGGATTCCGGAGTCAACGTAGTTATCCAGTCTGGCGGCCAAAAAGCGGGTCATGAAGTAGGTGAAAGCCACCAGGGCGATGTTGTTGCCAACGAGCAATCCACCAAGAAAACTGTCAGGCCGGTCGTAGAAAGCACCGATAATCCGGCCTTTTCGGGAACCACTGCTCTTTTTTAGCTCCACACCAAGTTTATTGGCAGAAATAAAAGCGATCTCAAGCCCCGAGAAAAAAGCGGACAGCATTAGAAAAACTACAATTGCGAAAATTTCCATAATCCAGTGCAAAAATAGGGAAAAAAGGTCAGTACAATGCTTTCAGGTACTTCACAATGTCCAATACCCACATTTTGGGCTTTCAATTAGTCATCAGAGCGGCCTCCGGACATAGTTTCAGGGTCCAGCAGTCCGGCCCCTCTGGAAAATGAGTACTCTGTAAATTCCTGGTTGGAGGAAAATTTGTATCCGTAAATCTCTTCATTGACGTTGCTAAACCTGAAAAACCGGTTGTTGTAAATTCGCTCAGCACGCTCATCCCAAATCAGTTCTTCAGTCATTAGCGTATCGCCGGAGATATTGATAAGGACCACATTGTCGTAGAGGTATATCTTTTTCTCTGCATCGTTGCGAATCGCCCGGTCGGACTCCACCCAACTGACTACCTCGTCACCACTTCCATAAAATTCAGCGAACACCCCATCCGTAAAATTCTCCACAGTTCTCGTCCCCCGCATTTCGCGAACCATTACAGGGGCCTCCACCCGCACTTTCAAAATGTTGGAATCCGTGTAAAATATCTCCACATCCCTGGCCATTTCCTGGGGCAGATCGCGGTCCATCACTTCGGCTATTTCCGCAAGTTCATTTTTACAGGAACTCATTCCAAAAAGCATTATCATGCTGAAGGTAAGGATGAGGCTTGTAAATCCAGTATAATGATTTTTCATAAAAATCTCCCTGAATCGCCATAGTGACAATTCGAATGTAAAAAATAGTATGCTTAGATATCAATCCTCTTCAACCGGTGTGCTCAGGTCAAAAACAGCGTGAAACCGGAGATTTCCGTGGCGGTGTAATATATATTCAAACTCTTCGCGATCGGGATGGAGTACCATATTCCAAACATTGGTGCTGGCTTCGGGCAGCATCTCAGCAGTTTCTTCATCTGCAGGAAAAAACTGTGACCAGGCGGTTCCCTCATCCGTGGCCACACCTCCGTACATGGTCAAATCCTCGGGAGTTCCATCTTCGTGCCGGTGATCATGCTTTAAAGTGAGTTTATCGTCCTTCATTTCGAGCATCCAGGTACGCGACCGGTTCTCACCCACCCTGAGAGGTATGTGTATTTTATCTTCCTCACACTTCGCAAAGGTCATGACCAATTCCTGGTCTATAAAATCTGTGGCATCCTCTTCGTGAAATACCGCTTCTCCTAAAAATGATTGGCCGCACATTTCCCTGAGGTTATCCAAAAAGTCGCGGTACACATTTTCTTCCACCGGTTCTTTGATCACCTCTCCGTTTTCAATCTCTATATCCTTTTCCTCGTCTTTCTCGTGCTCACCATTGGGGGCACATGCCGCTAAAAGGCCTATTCCAAGAAACAAAATCAAGTACTTCATAACCTATTCATTTATTTTAAAATGTTAAAATTACGGATAATTTGCCTCGCCACCAACATCACGGGTGGACAAATCATAAAACACACTGAATATTAACGAATTGCGAACCTCATTCCTTATTTAATTCCTCGCTATTCCCCAGGGTTTTGACCTCTACCTCCCCTTTGGCCGATAACAATACGGCAAATGGCCTCGTCTGGGGAAATTGTGCAAAAGAAATGATGAGTACGGCCATAATGGGAACACTGAATATCATCCCGGCAAACCCCCAAATGCTGCCCCAGGTTACAAGCGATAGTATAATCACAAGTGGACTGATATTGAGCCGACTACCCATCAGCATGGGGTCAATGTAATTGCCCACAAGAATTTGAATGCCAACGAGTAGAACCAACAGCAAAAAGAAAGTGCTAAATGCTTCAAACTGAACCAGAGAGAACAGCAGTGGCAAAGAAGTGGCTGTTATGGAACCCAGACTTGGGATAAAATTAAGTAAAAATATTAAAAAAGCCCAAAATAAGGCAAATTCCAAACCAAACAACTCCATCACTATATAACTCAGTAGGCCGGTGAGAAAACTGGTAAAAATCTTAACCGTGATGTAGGTTCTAATTGAATCGTTCACCTGAGACATCACTCCGGCAAAATTATCATAATTGCCCTGGTCGGAAAATAGTCTGCGCAATTTGGTTTTAAAGGTGTTGCGCTCCAGCAACAGAAATATAACATAAATTATCACCAATATCACACTTGCAAACAGATTGGCAACCGTATCTACAAGAGGCCGGATTAATGCTGGCATGTCCAGTTCAGCTACTATGTCAGCTACCTCAGCCATCCCTTCAATGCCCAGGAAATCACCTACAAGGGAAAGGAGGTCAGTGAGTTGCTCTTCATATTTTGGGGTAGACCTGGCCATGTCCTGAAAGTTTTCAACGACAATTTGCACCCCCCCGAGAAAGGTTCCTATTACTAATACAGACGCAAATACAATAGCTATCCATCTCGGTATTTTCCGGGTGGACCTACCGCGAAATCTTATACTCCGAATTCCAATGGCCAGTGATTCGATCACATACCATATCGCCACCGCCAAAACCAACGGAATCAATATCCGTTTGGCCGCAACCAAAAAAAACACGATTACTGCTACTGCAAGTATCCACAGTGGTATCGTCCAAGATTTCATCTTATCCATACTTTAAAAGGGCAATATACAGATTTCTAAAACAAGTCGGTTTGACGTTTTACAGATTTGTATTCCCAACAAGCCTAAAACCCACAAAATTCAGTTTTTAACCGGCAAATTAATTCTTGGTCCAAAGTTTCTCACTAACCTCCTGAATTGTATTGGCAGTGTCCCCCCATTAACCATAAAATCTGGTTGAGATTGCAGTGTGGTTGCCAGGATATGTTACTTTCGCATATTAAGATTGAGGTATGGCTAAATTAATGTTATCAGATGAAAAAAAGAGGTGACTGGACGGTGATTTCGAAAGAAAAGATGTACGATAACCCCTGGATCGCTGTTTACCACAACATTGTTAGGGATCCATCGGAAAATCCCGGCATCTACGGCCACGTCCATTTTAAAAACCGGGCCATCGCCATTTTGCCGGTGGACGAGAACCTCAACACCTGTATGGTGGGTCAATTCAGGTTTCCATTGAATTCTTACAGCTGGGAAATCCCGGAGGGAGGCGCCTCCCTGGGCACCGACCCGTTAGAGGGCGCTAAAAGGGAGCTTCGCGAAGAGACGGGGCTGAAAGCCGGCATTTTCAAACCCTTTCTGGAAATGGACCTCTCCAACAGCGTGACGGACGAAAGCTCGGTTTCTTACATAGCTTTGGAGTTGTCTGAAGGCAGGCCTGAAGCGGACAGCACAGAAAACCTGCAGCGGAGAAAAATTCCACTTTTTAAAGCATTTCAATGGGTGGAGGAGAGAAAAATCAGGGACGCACTTTCAGTGGCATCCCTGATAAAACTTCAATTAATTATGTACAAAAACAACATCCGGGAGTATCCGGCATTGTTGGACTATTTCAAGCATTTCAACCCAAGAAAGGATAACGATAATCCTTCGGTGGATTGAATGTCTCCTTGATCGTACGCTGCGATATCCAACGGTAAAGATTTAATATATCACCCGCTTTATCATTGGTCCCTGAACCTCTCGCACCACCAAATGGCTGCTGACCGACTACTGCGCCTGTGGGCTTGTCATTGATGTAATAGTTTCCGGCTGAGTGTCTGAGTGCCCTGGTGGCCTTGTCGATAGCGTACCTGTCCTGCGCGAAAACCGCGCCCGTAAGTGCGTAAGGAGAGGTATTATCAACAAGTTCCAGTACTTCGTCAAACGTATCGTCCTCATACACAAAAATCGTAAGCACTGGACCAAATATCTCCTCGCACATGGTCCGGTATTTCGGGTCTTCTGCTACAATTACGGTAGGCTCAATAAAGTATCCCTCCGATTTATCGGCCTTTCCACCTGCAATGATTTCAACATCTCCATCACTCTTTGCCTGATCGATATAACTCTTAATCTTATCGAAGGCCTTTTCGTCAATTACGGCATTCACAAAATTTGAGAAATCCTCCGGACTACCCACCTTGATTGAGCTGAGGTCCTTCAAAAGCATTTCCTTTACCTCCGCCCACATAGATTTGGGGATGTAGGCTCTGGAAGCTGCAGAGCATTTTTGTCCCTGAAATTCAAAGGCTCCTCTAACCAGGGCTGTGGCCAAAGCCTTCTTATCAGCCGACGGATGCGCAAGTACAAAGTCTTTTCCACCTGTCTCCCCAACTATTCTGGGATAGGACCGGTATTTGTCGATATTTTCTCCAATGGTTTTCCAGAGTGTCTTAAACACGCCCGTACTGCCCGTAAAGTGAAGGCCTCCAAAATCGGGATGATTGAAAATCACGTCCCCGGCAACCGGCCCGCTTACATGGATAAAGTTGATTACTCCGGGAGGAAGTCCGGCCTCGGTAAGTATTTCCATAATTACATTGGCGGAATAAATCTGGCTCTCTGCAGCTTTCCAAACCACAGTGTTACCCAACATGGCAGGCGCCGATGGCAGATTCCCGGCGATAGCTGTAAAATTGAATGGTGTTATGGCAAAAACAATACCCTCCAGTGGCCTGTATTCCGTTCTGTTCCAAATGCCGAAATCACTTCTGGGTTGATTCTCGTAAATTTCAGCCATGAACTGGACATTGTAACGCCAAAAATCAGCCAATTCACAAATCGCATCGATCTCCGACTGAAATATATTTTTAGATTGACCCATCATGGTAGCCGCATTCATTTTAGAGCGATAGGGTCCAACGAGCAGATCGGCAGCTTTAAGGAAAATTGCTGCCCGTTCCTGCCATGGAGTGTTTTCCCACTCACTCTTAGCCTTCATGGCAGCATCGATGGCATCCCTGACATGGCGCTCTTCACCTTTGCTGTACGTTCCCAATTCCTGGGAAAGGTCGTAGGGCGACCGCATGGTCACTTTGTTATCGGTATAAACCTGCTCGCCACCAATGTACATCGGTACATCCACTTTTTTGGATTTCATTTCCTTGAGCTTCTTGACCAGTTGTTCGCGCTCTGGGCTGCCGGGTGCATGGTCTAGGACCGGCTCATTGTAAGCTGATGGCGGAATAAAATAAGCATTTGACATAGATTCTAAAAATTTTTAGGTTAATCGTTTTAAATCAATTTCCTCTGGTACAAAGGGGGTTGCATCTCCATCCCCAAGTATGATTTCCCGAACTATCGTAGAACTTATATGGGAATATTCGGGGCGACTGATTAGAAAAATTGTCTCCATATCCTTACCGATGATGCTATTCAATTGGGATATGGTTTTTTCATAGTCAAAATCGGATGCATTCCTCAGTCCACGCAACAAATAAGATGCGCCAATGTTTTCGCAGTACCGGACTGTCAGACCCTCGAAGTAATCCACCTCCACAGTGGGATAGGGCCGAAAAACCTCACGCAACCAATCCAGTCGTCTGTCAAGTTCAAAGAGGTATTTTTTCTTGGTGTTGACCCCCACAGCTACCACAATTATATCAAAAAGAGGTATCGCCCTTTTGACGAGATCGACATGTCCTCTTGTGATCGGATCAAAAGAACCCGGAAAAACACATATTTTTTGGTTGGAATTCATATTGACAACTAATCATTTTGCACGACAAGAAATCGGTTAGAGGCCGCAAGTTATGAAATACAGACACTTTCCAAAGTACCAAAAAGGAGAAAAATTACTTTTGTAGCATGGCCTGATAATGATAATCGGAGTAAAGCGCCTCTTTGGCCATTATGACAAATGGGTCATTGTGATTGAGCTGCTTGTAGTAACCGGCTGGTCCATGCTCATAACGCGCTATCCGCGCCATAAGTAGATTTTTTACGCGGTCACTGTAATTAACCAGGTCCTCTTCAATATCGCGATTGCCAAACTCCTCTTCGGCCAATTCCAAAAAATCTTCCTTCCATTGAACTGGAATATCGACGGCAGATCCCTTTGATGTAATATCTTCAGTGGTGCCGAGCGATTCTCTGAAATAGACAAAAGCAAGTCTATTGATGGTGTTTCTGAACATGGAGTAGGAGCGTTTAGTTAGAAAGCTGTCCTGATCAATGAGAATATCAGGCTCAATAGCTCTGCCTTCAAACACCTTTCTTCCATTGGCTGTCAAAAAGGTTTTTCCCACATCGAATGTCTCATCAGTAACATCGCTACTGTAATAATCATCCTCTACTTTTTTGTAAATGGATCTTCCGGAAGGTATGTAATACCTGCTTACGGTCAATCTGATGGCACTGTTATCTCTGAGCCGGTAGTGTTCCTGCACGGAACCTTTACCGTAAGAGTGTGTACCTATAACGATGGCCCGGTCCAGGTCTTGTAAAACACCTGCTATGATCTCACTGGCTGAGGCTGAAGCTCCATCAATCAATACGGCAACCTTTCCCACTCGAAAAAATTGTTGACCGGTGGTTCTGTAAACGCGCTCCTGGGAGGAATAGCCCCTTGTTTTTACCAGTTCTAATCCGGACTGGCCAAACATCTGACTCAGAATTTTCACGGCTTCTTGCAAGTAGCCACCGGGGTTGTGCCTCAAGTCTAAAATGAGGTCAAACTCCTCAGAATCGCTGATTTTTGTCTCAATGGACTCCATGAATTCCCGGTAGGTTCTTGAAGTAAATGAGTTTATTTTGACGTAAAGCAAATTGTCGTCGATGAGATAGGAAGCGCCAATACTGTTGATCGGTACAGTTCCTCTGGTGACGATTATTTCATTGATCTCTTCTTCGGAAGGTCTCAATAATTCAAGCCTCACAGGTCGCGCCGGCTCTGACCTCATAAGGGTCATAATATTCTCCAAAGATCTGTCCATTCCGGTAACGAGACTGTCATTGACCGAAAGGATGATATCCCCAGTCCTAATATCGGCATTGTCTGCCGGACCACCCGGGAATACGTCTATAATATGGAGGCTGTCTCGAAAGACAAAAAATTCCACTCCGATACCCTCCATGTTTCCCTGCATACGTTGGTTGACCGCGGATGTCTCCTCTCTACTGATGTAGTAAGAATTGGGGTCAAGCTCTTCGAGAATTGCGCGGGCAGCCACATCCGCAAGTTGATCCACATCCACACTATCCACATATTTTGTCTGAACGAAATTTAGGATTTCACCCAATTTATGCATCGAGCCGGAACTGACCGACCTGCTTTTGTCAGATTTAATGATCTGCACATTACTGCTGCCATTAAAAAAGACGCCCAGACTAAAGCCGAGGGCCAGCAAAAGTGCAAAAATGAGGGGTTGCATCAGCCAATAACTGCTTTCTGCCTGTGGTTTTTCTTCGTTCATTGGCATATTTTTTTTCAGAACGAATAAATGGGATAAAAAGTTTGTCAGCCGAGCTACTGAACGCCGGCTCAAATTAGCTTATCTTATTCAGATGAATTGAGTTCAGGAGATCAATAAAAGGCAAACCTTCGCACCCTGGAAGCGTACTTGGCCAATCTCACTACCTGACAACAATACCCGTACTCATTGTCGTACCAGGCATACACTGTTATTTGACGGCCGCTGGAGGACACAATGGTGCTGGGTGCATCAAACACAGCTGCACTGGTCGATCCAACCACATGACTGGAAACGTATTCCGTGCTGGTGGAATAGTGAATTTGCTCGACCATTTCCCCGTGCAATGATGCTTTCCGCATGGCTTTGTTGACCCGCTCTACATCCACTTTTTCGCTGATCACCAAATTCATAACAGCCAGCGACACATCAGGGGTCGGAACCCTTACGGCGTTCCCGGTCAATTTTCCGGCGAGATCGGGCAACACTTTGGCAACAGCAGAGGCAGCGCCTGTCGAAGTCAGCACCATGTTGATTGCAGCGGCGCGTCCCCTTCTGGGTTTTTTGTGGAAGTTGTCCAATAGGTTTTGGTCGCTGGTGTAGGCGTGAATGGTTTCGATGTGTCCACTCTCTACGCCAAACTCGCTCCCGAACACCTTTAAAACCGGAGCTATTGCATTGGTAGTACAACTTGCAGCGCAAAATATCTTCTCTTCAGGATCGAGTTGTTGGTGGTTAACACCGTACACTATGTTATCCACATCCTTAGCCGGTGCAGTGAGCATGACCTTATCAATCCCCGGTCTGAGGTGAAT
>REEO01000008.1 GCA_007695035.1 Saprospirales bacterium
GGTTACGCCAACTAATAATACCAGTAAAAACAATCGTATTCTATTCATTAAATGACTTTATTTATGGGGCTTCTGCCGGTTCATCTCAATAATAATATTACCAAATATCGAATAAAAAAAATGGAGGGGAAAACACCCCTCCAAAATTATAAAAAATTCATTCTTAATCACCAGAAATCGTAATCCAGCCTTGGTCATGACCCCACCAGTGATCAAAAGTTCCATCTCCATTATCAATATCACAAAGGGATTCTCCAACTTTTCCCCACATTTTTAACCCTCCAGGAGTACAATCATCTGCTCCACCTACCACTGACTTTAACCCATCAATGGCAATTGCATTCTTCTTAAAATCTTTTAAACTAAGCATAATTTACGAATTTAAATTACTCTCCTCTATCCAAGGGCTCGGAGAATATCCCTGGAGCTTTCCGATCAATCTGCAGCCTGATCTTCCGGCTCTGGTACAAAGGTATTTTGAGTTTGTCCGAAAAAACCGGACAAACCGAAAAAATCTTGAAAAAATATTTTCCCGCCCCGGATTTTCCTCTTATTAACGAATCCTATGGCCAATATTTTATCTTCAACATAGTAAAAACTCTGTTTATGACGACAATACTTTATCCTAGCTCCCATTGCTTTCATACACTCAAGAAGTTCATATACGGTACTTCGGGATACTTCAATCCGGTCAGCCAGATCATGCGCGGATCCCGTAGCTTTCATGCGAATCAATTGATCCACTCTTTCGATCAGTTGTACTTTTTCTAAAAAGGTCATAGTGGTTTATTTTTGATAAGGTTGAGAATTTGATCAAATATGCGCTCCAGAATAGAGCGGTCTTCTGTTATGATATTTAGCCTGGACTCTTGAGAGACAAAGGGATATAGCGGCACTTCTACTGCAGCAGTCCTGAATTCAATAGCTTTAGACGCCTCGTTTATTCCTTTTAGACTTACTCTATAGATATAACATCGCTCTCTGAGAAAGGGAAGAGAATAGGATTTTCCATAGTGGCGTACAACCATACGGCGGGCGATTGGCCAGCAATCCATGGAATCGAGTTGTTTGTAGAACCGGAAATTCATTATTTTGGAATCTCTAAGCAATCAAAGTATAAAAGGACAAGGTAAAAAGAATTAAACTTTCAACAAAATTATCAAAGATGAAAGCCATATTTATAATATCTGCCAATTAAAATAATAAGACCAAAACCCAAGAAATACTGAGTGATTGAAAAAGTTTTCAAGCCACAAGAAAATATAGAATTTACCCATTCAAAAGAAGGGATTTATATCGGAACCACCCGAAAGGAGGACAGATCGCGAATGAATGCCACCTTCCTGTTGACGGATACTTACCAGGGACTTGAGGAAGAATTTCTCAACCAATGCAAGGAGGCCGGAATATCCGGGATCAAGGGCCACAGGTCGGTCGGGGGATTAGGGCGAGTATGTACAATGCGCTGAAGCCTGCTTCTGTAAAATCGCTGACAGAGGTAATGCAGGAGCTGGAGCGAACAAAGGGGTAATTCTTCGCCACTGATGCGGGTCTTCCGGTTTAGGCTCAATTACAGCTAATATTTTCCAGGGACCATCAATAGGATCTCCTGAGTAATACTATGTAAAAAAAGCCCGTGACTGTCAACCAATCACGGGCTTCTATTAAATATCTATCGCCTGATGCACTCAAATCAATTGTTCAATTTTTCCATGTGCACATCCATTTGTGGATAGGGGATATTGATTCCCTCGCGGTCGAAGGCTTTTTTGACTTCTTCTATGAAGTAAAAATACACAGGCCACTTGTCATCGGTTTTGGTCCAGCAACGCACCTTGAAATTCACGCTGCTGTCCGCCAGTTCACTGACAAAAACATCGATGTTTCTGTCTTTGAGAACGGCTTCGTGCTCTTCGAGTATCTTCCTCATGATGGCCCTGGCTTTATCAATGTCGTCGTTGTAACCGATACCAAAGGTCCAGTCGGTACGGAGAATTCCGGTGGTAGAAATATTGGTGATGGTTCCGCTTGTAATAACCCCATTGGGAATATATACCTTTTGATTGTCGAAGGTGTGGATGATGGTTTGAAAAATTCCAACCTCTGTTACAGAACCCATGATTCCCTGAACTGAGACCGAATCCCCAACTTTAAAGGGCTTGAATATAAGCAGCAGAACTCCGCTGGCAAAATGGCCGAGGGTTCCCTGAAGGGCGAGGCCGATAGCAAAGGCAGCGGCACCGATAACCGCGATAAAGGATGCTGTCTGGATTCCAAAAATACCGGCCACACTTATTAGAACCAATACTTTCAACCCCACTGAAACAATCTTGCTGAAAAAGGGTACAACCGTAGGGTCCACCTTCTGCTTTTCCAATCGTTTGGCCATCACACGCCCCAGTTTACCAGCTATCCAAAAACCTATAATTAGGGTGATAAGTGCGAACAATACCTGAGCACCAAAATCTACTGCTGTCTCAACAATTACTTCTGTGTCTAAATATTCTTCCATTGATTTGTAGTTTTGTTCGAAAGACTTAACTTCCGATTGTTTATGAATTGATTGTCCAGCCAAATATGGTAAATAATTTTTATTCTGTGGAGGAATTGATAAAAAAACTTTGTGCGTATTGTGCCTACAGGGACAGATCAGAATTAGAGGTGGTGAGAAAACTCAGAACATTAAATGCTTCTGAGTCTCAAATTCCCAGAGTAATCCAGTTTCTGCGGGATGAAAAGTTTCTGGACCAACGGCGCTTTGTATCGTCCTATGTAAGGGGAAAATTTTTCCAAAATAAATGGGGCAGGCACAAAATTTACCAGGGTCTCAAGGCCCAAAAAATTCCGGAAAAGATGATCGTTCGCGCTCTAAATGAAATTCCCAGCCAGGAGTATTTGGAAACCATGAGGGAACTCTCGCAAAAAAAATGGGAGTCACTCCCCGGTTTACCCCGCAGTGAAGCCAGAAAAAAGGTTTATCAATACCTGTTGAGCAAAGGATACGAGAGCTACCATATACTCGAGGTACTTGACGATTGAACCTACCTTCTCAGGTGAATCCGAAAGGCATTCTCACTCCGATTAAATTTTTTCCCACAGCGACTTTGAAGGAATAAAATGTTTTATACCTTTGTCCTTATTTTTAATTAATCTAAATAAATATAGTATGCAGTCAAACAGATTACTACACTTTACACTGCTCCTGTTTATCGGGGGTCTCACGTTTTTTTCAGCACAACCTGTTCACGCTTTTTCTCACCAATCGGAAAAGGAGGGTGATCCGGAGGTGGCGGACAGTTTGATACTATATGATTTTCCGCAGTTGATCATTAAAGGAAGTCGGCAGGGGGTTTTTGGAGCTGTGCCGGGTTCGCTGGATCGGATAGATGGCAGGGCGCTTTCTTTGGTTTCTCCGATTAGTGCCAACGAGGCCATACGGTCATTTTCCGGGGTTCATCTTCAGGATGAGGAGGGCGCCGGATTGAGAATTAACCTCGGTATGCGGGGTCTCGATCCCAATCGCAGTCGCAATATTCTCATGTTGGAGGACGGTATTCCGGTTGCTCTGAAGCCCTACGGCGAACCGGAAATGTACTACAGTCCTGCTATTGACCGGATGACGGGGGTGGAACTGATCAAGGGAAGTGGACAGATATTGTACGGACCTCAGACCATAGGGGGAGT
>REEO01000007.1 GCA_007695035.1 Saprospirales bacterium
CGAATCTGCTGGAGAAAGCGGTGGAAAATCCCATATACACGGAGGAACAAAGGCGTTTGCGTTGGGTGGATCATCGCCCAATTTAGTGCTCACATTGTCTATGATATTCATTCAATCTTTTATTTCTTTTCTACTATATTTAACAAATCTTCGTAAGTAGCAACTTTAGCATAGGTAATCTTATTAGTATCATTAGAAAGGGCCTTAAAATGCTCTCCTGCACAATGAATTTTTAATTTTTCAATGGTTCTCAGATCCATGTCAGAAGTACTTCCTTTGGTCTCTGCTATGAAAAAAATATTGCGAACTCTGCCCTCATCAAAAACGATGGCCCAATCAGGATTATATGTAGATACAGGCGTTGTAATGGAAAAACCAGATGGGAGTTTAGCATAAATGGACACCTCCTCGCTATTCTCCAGGTTTTTGGCAAATTTCAGTTCTGTTTCTGAATCTGAGATCAGTAGATCGTAGATGTGCTTTTTTAATCGATCTGACTCACGAAGGGCAGAAAGAGTATTACTAAAAATAGTGGTGGAATCGTGTGTGTCCTCGGTCTTGTGGTAAATAATATTATTGACTACCAAAGCAGCTTTTACCTCGTTGATAAGGTTGGATACTTTTCCGATGAATTCTTCAGGGTTCATTTTAAACATTCTGAACTTTTCGGGTTGTATATTTCCCAAAATTCCAGCCACTGTCTTGCGGGTTAGATTGGTCTTGCTCACAATCTCACCAATAAGATCAAACTCTACAGTGGTTTGAATCTCAACATCGGCAACATATAAGTTTCTTTTCCCTTCTTTAAACAACTTCCCCTGTTCCAATTCTTCCTTGGTTCCGGTTTGTAATTCTCCCGATTTCAATTCGTAGGTACGCTGAGTGACGTGGAGGTCGCTGTCAATCCGAGCAATGCTGTCACTGATTAGACGGTCTGAATCAAACCTAACTTCGTAAATGGTCTTCACCGCAATCTTTTCCCAGAGTTCGCGAAACTCCTTTTTGTAAAAATTGCCATTGAGTCTGACCGATACTTTGCTGCGTTCGTTCTCAGGTTTAATAACCTCTCCATCCACAACGGATCGAAGTAATTTGACCACAGACTCCCGATAGGGGGCTAAATCGTCGGTAAGTTTTATCTCTCCTTTCTCAATGACCTGTCTTCCATATTCGGTAATTTTATCGTTTAGGTCAATGATTTCGGTTTTGTAGAGTATTTGATTTAATTGCCTGGCCATGGGTTCGGATATTCGCACCTCAGTTCCCCGTTCATCCGTGACCAATTGATTCGCAAAAAATTCTGCATTTGCTTTTTGGGGTCGGTCTTTAAGACTGGCAGCAATTTCTTTTTGAAGGGATTTGGCAAAGGATTCGTAACTTTCTGAGGCGATAATGGTGAGTTTATTGATGTCATGGATGGCCTCCCCCAGAGTTTGAAAATCCTGACGAATGCCCTGATCATTAATGCATAATCGCATTCCCCTTCCCACTTCCTGACGGAGACGGGTTTCTGAACCGGTTTGCTTCAAAGCACAGATCTGAAAAACATTGGGGTTGTCCCAGCCTTCTTTCAGGGCCGAATGGGAAAATATAAAACGGGTGGGTTCCTCTCTGCTCAATAGTCGCATTTTGTCTTTCATGATGAGCTCGTAAGCAGAAATATCATCCGAATCCTCACTGCCTCTTTTTACTTTGGGATCTATAAATTTACTTCCTTTTTTATCGATGGAAAAATAACCTTTATGTACATCTGCAACATTGTCGCGCTCCAGAAACTTCCTGTAGGCTGGAGACAGGTACAATTCTGATTGAAGCTCCTTAACTTGCGCCATGTACTCCTCCTCAAAAATTTGAGCGTATTCCCCGGCAAGCTCCTCTCCCTGTTCTCCGTACTTCCTGTATTTGGCAACTGAATCAATAAAAAACAAACTCAACACTTTGATTCCGCGGTCAAAAAGATCTCTTTCTTTTTCCAAATGGGAAGCGATGGTTTCTCGTATCTGAATTCTTCTCAGAGTCCCCTCATCTTCCCTTCCAATGGCATCGCCGGCGTAAATATCCCGACCTTGTACGGAAATCTTATTCAAATATCCGTTGATGTCTTGTATGGTGCAATTTTCGTATTGAGGCATCCCCCCGGATAATTCGAAGAGTTTTGCACCTTCGGTTAAGTTTCTCCGAATTTTCTGACCAGCACCCGGAGCCGTCCTCTTTTCAAATTCTACCAATGCAGAGGGAGCTCGGTCCTTATTTAACACGACCTTCTCTAGGTATAAATATCCAGAAGTACCACCTCCACCGCGCAAATTGATCCCTTTTACCTGAATTTTTTTTACCAGATGCATATTGTAGGCATCCAAAGCGTCCAGACGGTACACCTTGTTGTACTCATTGCGGTGGGTGGCAGAATATCGGAGTGTTGCAATTGGTCGAAAATCCTGCATTTTGGCCTGGGTGGTTTTCCCTTCCACAGACTGAGGCTCATCAATAATCAGGATGGGATTGGTTTGAGCAATAATTTCCATGGGTACCCTGCTCTGGAATCGATCTTGCTCCTGATAAATTAATCGCGCGTCTTTTCCCCGGGCAGCAAATGCCTGAGTATTGATAATCATTACGCTCACTTTGTTGTCGGTGGCAAAGCTCTCAATGTCCTGGGGCCGGGACGAATTGTAAATGAATGCCCGAATCTTGTAGCCGTAAAGTTCCTGAAAGTGACCAGCTGTGTCTTGAATGGCCTGATAAACCCCCTCTCTAATGGCTATGCCAGGTACAATTATGATGTATTTGGTCCAGCCATAATGTTTTTCCAACTCGTACATAGTGCGCAGATAGGTGTAGGTTTTTCCCGTTCCGGTTTCCATTTCAACCGTCAGATTGTGACCCACTTTTATCCCCCTGACGCCCTGAAGATTTTGCGAAATCGGAATATCATTTTTTTGTTGAATCTTTCTAATGTTATCTAGCATTTGATTTTCAGTTACCCTTATAGGATTATTGCGGTATCCTATTAGAATTTCAAGTTCATCTTCAGTGTACTCAATTTTTTGCTGAGCAATAGAAGCGCTGTGGACTTCTTTCAAAAGCTTGGAAACTTGCTCCATCTGAAATCGCTTACTCATCAGAGGCTGACCGGCAAAGGAATCCACTACCGCTTTTACGGCATCGATCTGGAATTGTTGTTCTTGAAACTTTTGCTTCATTTTTGTCTTGATTTGGAAGTTCTATAAGCCTGACTGGGGTGGTTCTTCATTTCTGGAAATCGGTATTCCAGTTCCCCCGATTCAATCATTTGGCCAAGAAATTTACGTTTTATATAATCCTCCCCTCTGTTAAAAATTTCTCCTAATTCAGCTGCTGTGAAAAATTGATTCCTACAAACATCCTTAATTAATCCAACCATAATGTTCTTATCCTTGATTCGTTTCCCTAACTTGTCAATTCTAGCTTTCAGCTCTGGATTTACCCTACCAGAAGGTGGTGTACTAAGGCCAGGAGGTGGTGCACTAAGGCCAGGAGGTGGTGTACTAAGACCCAGAGGTGGTGTACTAAGGCCTGGAAGTGGTGTAC
>REEO01000054.1 GCA_007695035.1 Saprospirales bacterium
AAATTCCACCCGGGCTCGGACTTTAGAAACGCTGCTACCCAATTCAAGTTCAATTAGCCCCTGCTGATCCCAAGCTCATACAACCATAGCAACCATGCTGGATAGAATAGGTGTTCTGAGTGAGTCATACTGGGGAAAATCGCCACACGGGCCGATGGAGGAAACTGGCAAAATTTTAATGTAAGAAAGAGAAAATTTGGTACGTTTAGGAAGGAATTGTTTTATGATAAAAAGTTTAGCACGGTGAAAAACTACAGTTTAGAAGAATTTACCGACAAATATATCGGAAAGATGGGGACAAAGAAACGAGACGAGTTTGATAACGAACTTAGGTATGATCTCCATGGATGTGAATTAAGAAAACCGAAAAAGGGAGAAAATTAACCCAGGATCAGCTCGGAGAACATGCTGGAAGGATGAAAGTGAATTGTATGGCAGGGATTAAAAGCACCCAAATAGTAAGGCAAATTCCACTTCTCCTTCCCTATCAATTCCTCTGTTCTAATCATTTTTCACGAGATTGCACATAAAGTAATCGGTTTTCACGATATTGCGTATAAAATAATCGGTTTTCACAATAAATAATCATTTTTCATGCTATATTTGGGATTGTTTTTCACAAAATAAAGGAATGAAAGACTATTTTTCGGACGAGGTAAGCGTATTTCATGGAAGAAAGACTCCAGAGCCGGGTTCGCTGGTCGGTTACGCCTTTCTGATTGCTGAAATTGAAAGACAGCTAGAAATTCATGTCCCACTGCCGGATAAGCTTGCGATAGTCACTCAAAAGCATCAACGTTATGATACTGACCAGTGGATTGTATATACAGCCAGGCACAAACCTGTGAAAAACACCTTGAGTCACGTGGTATTTGCATTGAAATACGAGGGGATAGATTTGTATATATTGAAGAAAGTTTTTCAGTACACAAAAGATTCACCCATTGTCAGGATGGTGAAAGCGGAGCCAACTGGCAAATACAGCAGGAAAATATGGTTTTTGTATGAGTGGCTCATGAACAAGACTCTTGATATTCCTGATGCAGAAACCGGTTCATACATTGAAGTAGTTGATTCACAACTTCAATATGCAGCTTCTCCCGTTAGGTCTACAAGACACAGAGTTAAAAACAACCTTCCCGGGAACAGGAATTTTTGCCCAATGATAAGACGGACAAAAAAATTGGAGGCATTCATCGCGAAAGATCTTTCGGCAGCAATTGAGAAAGGGCTGGATAGTCGAGACAGAAATCTCCTTAAGAGAACGGCTGCATTTCTGTTATTAAAAGATTCGAAAGCTTCATTTGAAATTGAAGGTGAGTATCCTCCCGACTTGCGAGCCAGGAATTGGGGAAGAGCAATTGGCCAGGCCGGAAAAAACCAGCTAACTTTGGAGGAAATCGAACGACTGCAAGACATTGTAATAGGCCCCAAAAAGCTCAAACACATGGGGTTGAGAATCCGTGAGGGTTTTATCGGAGAACACGATCGCGAAACATTTGCCCCATTGCCGGATCATATCTCTGCCAAAGCAAAAGATTTGAGGTCGTTGATGGACGGCTTGTTAAGAGCCAATGAACTCCTGCAAAGATCGGAATTCGACCCGGTACTTGCCGCATCAACCATAGCTTTTGGGTTTGTATTTATTCATCCTTTTTCAGACGGGAATGGTAGAATTCACAGATATTTGATTCATCATGTAATAAGTCGAATGGGGTTTACCAAAGGAGGAATGATTTTTCCGGTCTCGGCCGCAATTTTAAATAGAATCTACCAATACCAGGAGGTGCTTGAAAGTTATTCAAGCCCCAGATTGGATTTGATTGAATGGGAACCCACCCCCGACCACAGCATTAAAATTCTCAATGATACTATTGACTTGTATCGCTACTATGACCTTACTGCACAAGCAGAATTTCTGTATGAATGTGTCGAAGAAACGATCGTTCAAATTATTCCGGAAGAATTGGACTACCTTGAAAAATACGACAAAATGAGCCAGTACATTAATTCTATGGTCTCACTTCCAGATACAAAAGTTGATTTATTGATAAAACTCCTACATCAAAACAAAGGAAAATTGTCCGGAAAAAAGAGGAAGAAAGAATATGATGAGTTAACCGATGAAGAAATTCTGCTAATCGAAGAAAAATTTGAGGACATTTATAAAAAAGAGGAATAGCAGGGTTGATTTGCGATGATGTCTGATTACTTGCCCACTGCAATTGACCAATATTTCAGCCCATATCACCCTGGTCAGACTCAACCCGACTTTAGTGATACTGAATTAATGCCGATGGTCCGGCAAATCCGGTCTCACTATAGAACCTTAAATTGCTCTGCCGTAAGGTTAATTCTTAGTTATCAATCACCTTATTATAATCAAATTTCATGAAAATAATGTAAAAGTAATCGTTTTTCACGCCCAATCATCGTTTTTCACAAAGCCAAAACACCTGATCCGGGATTTCATAGCGGCAGGGTAGAGCAAGACCAATCCCGGGTTGAGATCTAAGCTGTATAGGGTAAGAATTTCCGATAGTTCCATTTAGCCTTTCTACCAACATCTCCTCATATCAGGTGAAATTGGTTGAGCGCCACTGAAAATAATAAAACTATTGAACATATTTTAATTATTATATGTAAATCATTTAAGTACAATAATATAAAGGCTAATTGACTTCCCGATTTTATTTCTTAAACCTACAGATGCACAGTATTTCAAACCCCCTAGTTAAGAAATAAGGCGCTTTCCTTAATTAAGGTTCGGCTTAGTTAAGGTTTTGGGGCCTTTTCTTAACTTAGTGTCCTTGCAACTTAAGAAAAGAAGAAAAGCTTTAATTCAGTAAACTACTTCAACCGACGCAGCTTCAAAGCCTTTATACTCAATCTCATCTACTGGAATTGGATGGTAGACGATATTGAGGTGATCAAATCTATGGAGTGTTAGTTAAGAAAACAGGGGAATTTCTTAATTAAGGACCTTTTTAGTTAAGTTTTATGGAATTTTCTTAACTTAGCGCCCTGGCAATTTAAGAAAAGATGCATATAGTTTAATTCACGAACCTATATCAATCGAGGCAGTTTCTATGCCTTTTTGCTCACTCCCCTTTTCCGGAATTGGATGGTAGACGATATTGAGGTGATCAAATCTATGGAGTGTTAGTTAAGAAAACAGGGGAATTTCTTAATTAAGGACCTTTTTAGTTAAGTTTTATGGAATTTTCTTAACTTAGCGCCCTGGCAATTTAAGAAAAGATGAAAAACTTTAATTCAGGAACCTATATCAACCGAGGCAGTTTTAAAGCCTTTATGCCTGCGCCCATTCACCGGAATTGGGAGATAGACAATATGGAGGTCATTAAACTGCTGAGCCAGGCCGACAGACAGTTGGGCAGGTTGGACATGTATTCGGAATATGTGAATATTGATCTTTACATCAGTATGCACGTAGCCAAGGAAGCGACTCAGAGTTCCAGAATTGAAGGCACACAGACTAAAATGGAGGAGGCCTTTATGGAGGAGCGGGATATATCACCCGGGCATCGGGATGACTGGCAAGAGGTCCAAAACTATATCGCGGCCATGAATGAAGCAGTTAAGCAATTGCATCGCCTGCCGTTTTCTTCCCGATTAATCAGGCAGACACACAAAATTCTGCTGCGGGGAGTTAGGGGTGCGCACAAATATCCCGGTGAATATCGCAGCAGCCAAAACTGGATTGGTGGGGCCACCCTCAAAGATGCCGTATTTATTCCTCCTCCGCATTCTGAAGTTCCCGAATTGGTTAGTGATATGGAAAAATTCGCCAATGACGAGCAAACGCTCATGCCGGATTTACTGAAAATAGCCCTTATTCACTATCAGTTTGAAACTATTCACCCTTTCTTATATGGAAACGGACGGGTGGGAAGGTTATTGATTACCTTGTATCTGGTGAGCAGGGGCATATTAAAACAGCCCATCCTCTATTTGTCTGACTTTTTTGAGTGTCATCGCCAATTGTACTTCGACAACCTAATGCGGGTGCGTACACATCACGACATTGGTCAATGGTTTAAGTATTTCCTCATGGGGGTTATTGAAACATCCAGGCAGGGCATTCGCACATTTGATGATATCATGCAGCTCCAGAAGTCAATGGATGAAAGGTTAAGTCCATTGGGAATCAGAGCAGCAGATGCACAAAAAGTGATTCAATATATGTACAACAAACCCATAATAGATGCCGCTGCTGTCGCCGAGATTATCGGTAAATCCAATGTGAGTGCCTACAAGCTTATTGCAGATCTTGAAAAAGCAGAAATCATAGAAGAAATAACAGGAGCGCAACGCGGTAAAGTGTACAGATTCAGGGAATATGTGCAATTGTTTAATTGACGACAAGACAAACATCAATGAGGATTACCACTGAAAATCACTTGAAACCGGGTTTTCGCTATCTATAGTAGGCTCATTTATATTCACGGGATATTGATATTGGATAATCCGGGTGGCCCCTGGAATAAATCGATTTCAAAATATCGGCAAGAACTCGATTTTATTATTAATTGGATCCTATAAATAAGCCGTTACCAATCACACCAACCGTTTGGGATTAGAAAATGGGTGGCAATCTCGGTTTTACGACCATTTTATCAGAAATAGGGCCGAATACCAACCCATATCCGAATAAATAATCAGAAACCCTGAATAGTGGGAGGAGGACAAATTAAATGATAAAAAATGAGATCATCTGGCGCATATTGAGATTGGGGTGGCAATAGCAGATTTTCTTGTAAAAATAGAGATGCTCTTTCACCCCCATCATCCCAACTTCACAACCCGAATCCTCGTCGTACCTGCCTCCGCTATTTCCTGTTCTTCTCCATCGACCTGATCGCTGAATTCAATGCGATCTGCCAGTACTTCGTCTTTGACATAAGTGCCGTACTCTTCCAGTGCAGTGGCTAGTTCGCTGTTGTTTTGAATGCGTACCGAAATGCGATCAGTCACATTGAAATCGCTGTCCTTGCGGAGGTTTTGGATGCGGTTGACCAGTTCCCTTGCAAGTCCCTCTTTTTTGAGATTTTCGGTAAGGGTAGTGTCCAGTGCCACGGTAATCTCTCCGTCTTGGGCGACCTGCCATCCAGGGATATCCTCAGAAGTGATAAGTACATCTTCCCGGCTCAGGTCGTATTTGTTGCCATTCAGCTCTATCTGGACCATGCCGGTTTTTTCTAGTTCAGCGATTTGCCCTGGTTTCCATGAGGAGATCAACTGATTGGCGCTTTTCATATCCTTGCCGAGACGCCTTCCCAGGGTTTTGAAATTGGGTTTTGCCTTTTTCTTGATGAGACCTGATGCATCGGTTACATATTCGATCTTTTTGACATTGACCTCAGCTTTAATCAACTCGGACACGGCTTCTACATCCTGCTTGAAATTTCCATCAATAACCGGGAGCAGGATGCGGTTGAGGGGTTGGCGCACCCTTATTTTTTCCTTTTTTCTGAGTGAAAAAACGAGGGATGTGATGCGCTGCGCATAGTCCATTTTGCGCTCCAGTGCTTTATTGATCACCTCCCTTTTTACATTTGGGAAATCGCATAGGTGAATGGATTGATGCCGGTGGGATTTATTGGCGGACCTGATGTTTCTGTAGAGGAATTCCGCGAAAAATGGAGCGACCGGTGCCATGAGTTTAGCCACTGTGATGATACACTCCTCCAGTGTTTGGTAGGCTGCCAGCTTGTCGGTGGACATCTCACCCTTCCAGAACCGTCTTCTGCCCAATCTCACGTACCAGTTGCTAAGATGGTCCGATACAAACTGTTGTATTTTCCGTGTGGCCAGGGTGGGCTCGTAGTCGGCGTAATGTTTTTCTACCTCAATCGTGAGGGAGTGCAACATGGACAATACCCAGCGGTCCAATTCAGATCTCACTTCATTGGGGACGGATTCGTTTTTGCCGTCGTATTTATCCACATTGGCATACAGGGCAAAAAAGGAATAGGTGTTGAATAGGGTCCCGAAGAATTTTCGCTTGACTTCCTCCAGCCCGTTCAGGTCGAATTTTAGATTTTCCCAGGGTTGGGAATTGGAGATCATGTACCATCGAGTGGGATCGGCTCCGTATTTTGCGATGGTTTCAAAGGGTTCGATGGCATTGCCGAGGCGCTTGGACATTTTTCTGCCGTCTTTGTCCTGTACCAATCCATTGGAAACCACATTTTTGTATGCCACGCTGTCAAAACACATGGCGGCTATGGCGTGGAGGGTGAAAAACCACCCTCTCGTTTGGTCAACTCCCTCAGCGATGAAATCAGCCGGAAAATTCTTTTCGAAAACATCCTCATTTTCAAAGGGATAGTGCCACTGTGCATACGGCATAGACCCGCTGTCAAACCAAACATCGATCAGGTCGCTCTCGCGCGTCATCGGCTTTCCACCGGGAGATACCAGGGTGACCTCGTCGATATAGGGCCGATGCAGGTCACCGGGAACGGACTGATCCAGCCCTAGTTTTTGATTGGCCTTCTGAATTTCTCTTTTCAATTGCTCAATCGAGCCGATGATCAGTTCTTCTTCACCGTCTTCGGTGCGCCAGATCGGCAGGGGGATACCCCAGTATCTGGATCGGCTGAGGTTCCAGTCCTGGAGATTTTCCAGCCAATTTCCGAAGCGTTTTGTTCCGGTATGGGCGGGTTTCCAATTGATGGTTTTATTGAGTTCCACCATTTTTTCCCGGACGGCTGTGGTTTTTACGAACCAACTGTCGAGCGGGTAATAGAGAATGGGTTTGTCTGTTCTCCAACAGTGGGGGTAATTGTGGAGGTATTTCTGAGAAGCGAAGGCCTTGTTTTCCTTTTTCAACTTGATGACGATATCGACATTCACATCTTTGTAATCCGGGTCGTCCTTGTAATTTTTTACGTATCTTCCGGCAAACTCTCCCATTCTCTGGTCAAATTTCCCCTGCTTGTCAACCAAGGTGAGGTGCCCAAAACCGTATTTGGCTGCTACCTGACGGTCATCGGCTCCAAATGACGGGGCAATATGAACGATACCGGTTCCGTCTTCCGTGGTCACAAAATCTCCCAGCAGCACTTTAAATGCATCTCCGCTTTCAGGCTGAGCATAGGGCAACAACTGGTGATATGAGATCAATTCCAGTGATTTGCCATCGGTCTCCAGCACCACCTCTGCGGGAATAATTTTATCCCCAGCCTGGTAATCTTCCAGGGCCATTTCCAATTGCTCAGGCTTAAACCAGGCACTGAGAAGCTCTTTGGCCAGAATGACGTTGATCGGTTTGTGGGTGTAGCGGTTAAAAGTTCGGACCATGAGGTAGGTCAGTTTGGGTCCGGCAGCGAGTGCAGTATTGGAAGGCAGGGTCCAGGGTGTGGTCGTCCACGCCAAAAAATAAACTGGTGCATCCCCTGCTTTTTCGTACAAAAACGCTGATTTTTCGTCCTTTTTCAGCTCGAATTGAGCCACGGCGGATACATCGCTTACCTCTCTGTAGCAGCCGGGCTGATTGAGCTCGTGGGTGCTGAGTCCGGTTCCTGCTGCCGGAGAATAGGGCTGTATGCTGTAACCCTTGTAAAGGAATCCATTGTCGTACAGTTTTTTCAGTAAGTGCCAGACGGATTCGATATAATTGTTTTCGAAGGTGATGTAGGGGTTGTCCAAATCGACCCAGTAACCCATTTTTCGGGTCAGGTCGTCCCACAGGTCCTTGTAGCGCATTACCGTCTCCCTGCACTTTTTGTTGTAATCATCCACGGAGATCTTCTTGCCGATGTCCTCCTTGGTAATGCCGAGTTCCTTTTCCACGCTTAGCTCAATTGGGAGACCGTGCGTGTCCCAACCACCTTTTCGCTCCACCCGTTTTCCCTTCATGGTGTGGAATCTGCAAAAAAGGTCCTTTACTGTTCGTGCCATTACGTGGTGAATGCCCGGCTTGCCATTGGCTGAAGGCGGCCCTTCATAAAAAACGTAAGGGTCGTTTGGGTCTCTCTGGTCTATGCTCTTTTGGAAAATGCCGTTTTCCTCCCAAAACTTCAGGATTTCTGCATCCATAACAGGCATATCCAATTGGCTGTATTCCTTAAACTTTCCGTCATTCATGCTAGCTGCTTGTGTTTTATATTTGACCTCGCATTGCGGGTTTCGTTCCAAATTGGGCGCAAAAATACGAATAAGCTGAAAACTGGCAGATTTAGGGGGAATTGGTTTGGAGATTCTCGAAACCGGAATTTTTCCTGGGACTTTCGATTAGGAAAAATAAGTTTTCACTACACTGAAGTCCGGCTGGATTAACAAAGGGGATGGCTGTCCTGGAAATGGAAATAAAATTAACGGTCGAACAAAAGAACAGCCGGGTGAAAACCCCGTTACCGTTTTGGAGGTTAAATTGAGGCGAAAAAAATATATGATCAATCTATTGATAGAGCGGGAAGAGGCATCGGCCCAGATTCAACTTAACTTTTACCTGCAGAATGTATCCAGTTACTCCTTTTCCTGCACCCTGCGATTGGAGGGGGTGGAAGGCGATTTCAGAGTGCGTGAGCGGTTTGTGAAGGGCGGTCAACTTGGAAGGATATTTGTGGTGCCGGCCCATTTTGTAAAAGACCACCTCAGGGTGGATTATTCCACCACCCGTTTTTCCACCATGGGCCTGGAGGGTTCTTCAAGTGGTAAACTAAAGATTAAGGCCCGTGATTTTGCCCGAAAAAATGTGTTTATTGATGAGTTGAATGCCACCTGTCTGAAGTACCCCCTCTGGGAGGAAAAGAAGGGAAAAGACAAGGCGGTCAAATTGGACTTCAAACCCAAATCTGAAAAACCCGGTGAAGCACTTCAATTCGTGGATATTTACAACACCAAAGAGTTGGTGGAATTTGACACCACCATCGATCTCCACATCGAAAAACTGGTGGATGATCCGTCCAAAGTGGATGCCAATACCGCTTTTTTGATACAGATGAAGGCCTTTCAGCAATTTATGGATAAAGCCATTCGACTGGGTGTAGATAAGGTCTATGTAATACACGGTTTGGGCAAGGGAAAATTGCGAAACAGGGTCAAGGGCTATGCAGAGGATTTGGATGTGGTCGATGAGGTGAAGAATGAATGGGACCCGCGCTTTGGGTACGGTGCATCGGAGATCAGGTTTAAATAAGCGGGGTTCTCTAGTGAGGGATGGGAAATTCTCCCAGGCGATAATTTAGAGGCCTTAGTAGAATTGATGATTTTAGTGGATTTTCAAAGGTTGGATTGCGTATCTCAAAAGCGGCCAATTCCACGGGTTGTAGCATTGCTTTCATAGCTAACAATCCAATAAAATATGGGGGATTCCCATTTTGATATTGGCCATTGGTGATTATTGGTGCACTGGTTGTGCAAAGTTGAAATACGATTATGGAAAAAGACTTACAAGCTGAAATTGAGGATAGCAGAAGGATGGAATCCATCCCCTGCAGCTTGTATTTTTTTCACTTCCGCAGTAACAAATACTGGGCATTCAAGCAAATGCAATTGGCCTTGAAACCGCTAAAGGAGTCGCCCGAATTGGATATTTTTAAACTGATGGGCTGCGGTGGGGGAAATGGATTCAGCATTGTGCCCGATTTTTCGACCTATGCATTGCTCTGTGTTTGGAAAAAAGGTTTTTCCCCGGAAGACTTTGAAAAGGATAATGACCTGTACCGCAGCTACTTTCAGCGCAGCTCCGGTATCAGGCGTTTTGATTTGCATCCCGTCGTGGGGAAGGGCAGTTGGGGCGGTGGTGTTCCATTTGAGATTCAGCCCGTTTTACAGGGCGATCACCCCTGGGCCGTTTTGACCCGTGCCTCAATAAAGTGGTGGAAAGTTCCAGGTTTTTGGGCTTCAGTGCCGGGCGTAAGTGATTCTGCATCCGGTTTTCCGGGGTCTTCATTTTCCATTGGGATAGGGGAGTGGCCATTGATCGAACAGGCTACCTTCAGTGTTTGGAAAAATCCCGATTCCATTAACCAATTCGCCTACCAAAGTCGTCATCACAAGGATGTGATAAAAAAGACACGACAGAGAAATTGGTATTCTGAAGAGTTGTTCGTCCGCTTTCAGGTTTTGAATGATCAATGGTTGTCTAATGCAGATACGCCCGGGTGAGATGGTTGAAAAGTTATTTCCTTGAAATCTATTCTTTCGGAAATGTCCTTTAAAGGCGATTTGCGTATATTTGCGGGAGATTTAGAGCCGGATTTTTCAAGGTTCTTTAAAAATTGTAATGAACCCTAACTTTTGGCGTTAAGGATTGTAATTTTTTTTAAACACAGAAATCATGAGATCGATATTAGTATTTTTATTGCCATTTTCACTGTTGTTTGCAGCTTGTTCCGGTGATCAAAATGGTGAGCAAAACGGAGGTGAAATCACCGGCGAGTTTACTATCGATGCAGAGGGAACCACTGCTGAGGATGCGGCTGCTGCTGGAAATATTGAGGAAGTTAGGACTGTCAAAAGGAACTTGGATACGGAGACTTTTCGCGAGGAAATCCAGTCCAATGATGCTGTCCTGATTGATGTCAGAACGGACAGAGAGTGGGACAATGGGAGAATACCCGGAAGTGTGCAAATGAACATACACAGACCTGAATTTCAAGAAAACCTAAGTGCTTTTCCACGGAATCAAAAGCTTTATTTCTACTGCGCTTCAGGAAGGCGGACTCAGGAGGCAATAACCATAGCCGAGCGCCTGGGTTTTCACAATGTATCCCATCTTTCCCAGGGGATCAATAGTTGGCAGCGCGAGGGCTTTGAGCTCGAGAGGGATTGATGCAGTTCAAAAGCGGTATTACCAGCTTTAATTAGGAGGGGTTGTTTTGATTTCTTCCCGATTGAATGAAGTGTTAAGTTTGGCGCATAAGACCCTGTTGTTCAAGTTTTACCCTCAATTTATTTTAAGTTGACCACCATTAATTAGTTGGTGTTTTGAACGCTTTGTGCGATTCGATTAGGGTATCGGCATGTTAAAATGTATGGAAAGTTTCTGGGATATGAGGTGAAAATCCCCCAATAGTTATAATTTTGGGCTTAATTCAACAGCCAGACGGCAATCATCAATACGATATTCATGCTGAACTATACCAACGTTAAGAAGTTTTCGGGCTTATTTGTTTTGTTGTTCACCTTTGTTGTGTTCTATCTCACAGCAGAGCGGACTACCAGTTTATGGGATTGCGGTGAGTTTATTTTGGCCGCCTACAAAGTACAGGTGGTTCACCCTCCAGGAGCACCCCTCTTTATTATTACAGGTCGATTTTTCACTTTGCTGGCGGAGCTTCTTTCCTCCAATCCAGCGGATATCGCTTTTGCCATTAACCTGATGTCGGGTCTTTGTACTGCACTCGCTGCCATGTTTATATCCTGGGTGACCATTATTTTCGGAAGAATGATAATGACCGGTCGCGATGCGGAACCCCGTGGTGCGGACCTGATTGCCCTTGCTTTTGCCGGTATTGTCGCCGGACTTGCTACGGCATTTTCCACCTCTGTTTGGTTTTCAGCAGTGGAGGGTGAGGTTTATGCGATGTCCACCTTTTTCTCCGGGCTTACAATTTGGTCGTTCATGAAGTGGTACGAACTTCCCGACACCCCTGAATCGGACCGTTGGATATTTGTATCCATTTTTACCATTGGGCTTTCCATCGGTGTGCACCTTTTGAGCTTATTGGCATTCCCCATGATGGCACTGCTATACTATTTTAAAAAATACGACAACCACAATTTAAAAGGGGGACTGGTGGCAATTGCTGCCGGAACTGCCCTGATTCCATTGGTTCAGAATGTAATAATAACCGGTATTCCCACCCTTTGGATGTACTTTGACCTCTTTACTGTCAATGTACTGGGGCTGCCATTTAATACCGGAATAATTCCCACCATATTGGTAGTGGGAGGTATTCTGTTTTACGGCTTTCGGTGGGCAGAGCAGAACTCCAGCAAACTGGTGCATTACGTCACCATGGGCGCCACTTTGATGGTTATTTCGTTTAGTTTATTTGGGGTGGTGGTGATTCGCGCCCTGGCAGGTCCTCCCGTAAATATGAATGAACCATCAGACCCCATTCGCCTGCTCTCGTATCTCAATCGCGAGCAATATGGAGAAAGGCCGTTGTTCAGAGGCCCGCATTTTGATGCAAGACCTGTATCTCATGAGTTTTCCGACCGCTACGGCCGGGTGGATGACCAGTACGAGGTAGTTGAGCAGCGCATAACTCCTATATACGCCTCAGGGGACAAAGTACTTTTTCCGCGCATGGGCCATATGGATGCCAACAGAATCAGAGAGTATCGGCGTTGGATAGACCGTGAAACCGGAACACCCACTATGGGTGATAACATAAAATTCTTTTGGGACTACCAGATAAAATGGATGTATTGGCGCTACTTTATGTGGAATTTCAGTGGGCGACAGAACGGAGAGCAGGGCCATCATTCCTGGAATCCGCGAAGTGGTCATTGGTACAGCGGTATTACCCCTCTGGATGAATTCCGGCTGCACAATGAAAGTGCCATGCCAACTGATATGAAAGAACACAAGGCGAGGAACAAGTACTATATGCTTCCCTTTCTGTTTGGGTTGCTCGGATTGCTGTATCATTACCGCCATCGAAAAAAGGAGTTCTCATCCCTTATGATTCTGTTTTTGACGACAGGTATCGGGATTATAATATATTCCAATCAGCCCCCAATGGAACCCAGGGAGAGAGATTATGTATTGGTGGGTTCCTTCTTTACGTATTGTATGTGGATGGGCATGGGAGTACTGGGTCTCTACGAGTTCCTCAAGAATAAGATCGGGGCTAATAACTTCGCCATGGCGGGATTGGCTTCGGCCCTCGTGCTCACCGCTCCGATGTTGATGCTCACCCAAACGTATGCTGAGCACGATCGGAGCTCCATCACGGCCGCGAGGGATTACGCCAGTAATTTCCTGGAGAGTTGCGAGCCCAACGCCATCATTTTTACTTACGGTGATAACGATACTTACCCACTGTGGTACGCTCAGGAGGTTGAGGGTATCAGACGGGATGTGCGGGTAGTAAACCTCTCCTTGATTGCTGTGGACTGGTATATCAATCAACAGCGTAGAAAAATAAATGAGTCTCCTCCAATCAATTTTACAATTTCCGAGGATGCCTACCGGGGCAGTGCAAGAAATCAGGTGTTGTACTATTCCCCTGATGGAAGTGATCGACCAATGTCGCTCAAGGATGCGCTGGAATTCATAGGTGGCGACAATCCAATTCAGGCTACCACCAGAACCATGCCGAGTTATCTGCCGTCCAGAAGACTTCATATCCCTATTGATACCGAGCGGGCGATTGAAAGCGGATTGGTGGAGCGAAGAGAGGCTAGCCAGGTTGTCAATAGGATAGAAGTAGATCTTACAGACAGAGACTTTTTGGTTAAAGATGAACTTGCCGTACTTGACCTCATCGCTTCGAACATTTACGACAGGCCTATTTATTTTTCTGTGACAGCGCGTCCGGAGAAACTTCTCGGCCTGGAGGATTACATGCAATTGGAGGGCCTAGGCCTTCGATTGGTCCCCATTCGGTCACAATCAGATCCGACCTTGGGTATTTACGGTTCCGGCAGGGTTAATACAGATGCGAGCCACGAGCGATTTACAGAGCGATTCCGCTTTGGCAATTTTGACAAAAAGAATTTGTTTGTGGACAGGTCCTATCAACCTTCCGTCCAGGCGCACCGCTTAACCATGATGAGGACGGGTATTACCCTGCTGGAAGAGGGCCGCGATGAAATGGCTGCCGACATAGGCCGCACATTCCTAAATGGTTTTCCCAACAAAAATTTCACCTTTGACCCATCAGTCATACCATTCATTCAGATGCTGGTTTCAGGTGGTGACCTGGATGAAGCAAAACGACACACCAGAACCCTGGCCGAAGTCACCAGGGAATACATGCTGTTCTTTGAATCCCTTGATCCGTCTGACCTCAATGTGGGTTGGAGCAGAGACCGCAATCACTACATGCGAGGAATCAGGCAAATGGACGAAGTGCTCGCCGAAATCGGTGATGAGGAATTCGAAGCTGAAATTCTGGCTCTTATTGACGAGTTTAGGTAAAAAGTAGGACGGGGGATTGGGTTGCTGAGATTCTAAAGGGTACCGGTAGCTTTTTAGGGTGTGTTGGGTTGAGCAATGGATTAAGTTTGAGGCATTGTAGTTGACATTATTGTTATATTGCAATTCTATGCAATGGCTTCAGCTCCTTGTCCAACTAATCTAGGTGCTCATAATAACAATCCTGCCAATTTTCCGGTGGTTATGGAAGTTTTATGCCTTTACAATCGAAGTTATCTGAATACTAATTCAATGAAAAATGATGCGAATATCAATTGGAAATGACCATGCGGGAACTGAGTGCAAGAAGTTTATTTTGGAAAACCTAAAAAAAGACGGTCACGAACTTGTGAATCACGGGACAGATGATCCTGATTCTGTGGATTATCCGGATTTTGTCCATCCGGTGGCGCGGGATGTGGCCGGGAAAAAGGTGGACTTGGGAATAGTGATATGCGGTAGTGGCAATGGAGTAGCTATGACGGCCAATAAACACCGGGATATTCGGGCAGCTCTGTGCTGGGATGTCGATCTGGCAAAACTCGGACGACAGCACAACAACGCAAATGTTCTGGCCATCCCGGCGCGATTTGTGAGCAACCAACTCGCTTTGGAGATGGTGCGGGCTTTTCTGACCACAGAGTTTGAAGGTGGAAGACATTCCCGAAGGGTAGAAAAGATATGCAAAGGATTGTAAATTTTGGTTGTCATTAACAAAATCACTATGAATTCTTACTTGTCTGTATTTACCAGGTGCCTGCTTGCTCTTTTTTTCAGTGTTTCGCTGTGCACAGTGGCCATTGCTCAGGGAGAGGAGAGTCCCCATGTCAAATTCGCCAATAAAATAACACTTGAAAATTTGGAGTCTCACGTTTGGGCCCTTTCGGCCGATAGTATGATGGGGCGCGAAACGGGGCAGCCTGGTTCTCATATGGCAGGCAATTACATTCAGCGATTTTTTGAAGAACTAGGTGTGCCTGCAGTGGGGGATACCACGTACCGTCAAACCATGACCATCCACTGGTTGATGTGGGAGGAAAATGAGTTGTTTGTCGGGGAAAGAAAATTGAGAAACAACCGGGAATACCTCGCTTTGCCTGCCTACAATCGAGATTGGGAGGATGTGTCCGTTGGTGAAATCGTTTTTGCGGGATATGGTATTAAATCGGATGCTTATTCCGATATGCCAGATGTGGACCTCAAAGGGAAGACGGTGGTGGTGTTGCGTGGGGAACCCATTGATGACGAGGGGAAATCCCTGGTTACCGGAAGTGAGGAGGAGTCCGAATGGAGCCGCAATGACAGTTTAAAACTGAACCTCTTTGCCGATAGGGGCGCTGAATTGATTTTGATGGCTGAACCGGCGATGTTTGACCTGGTGCGCGCAAAATGGAGAGCGATGACAAGCCCCCTGGAGCCTCACAGCCCAAAAGGACCCGCAGAGGGTTACCCTGGACTTATTCACCTCCAACAGTCTGTGGTTTTTGAGATGATGGGCGAACTTGGGAATTCACTGTCAGATGCTATGACTTACGGCGGCTCGAGCATATTGGACTGGACCGGTCAAAGCACTGAAGTCGATTTTAGAATTCACCTTGAAAAAGAAGTACGCACGCTTCAGGATGACAATATATTGGGGTATATACGAGGTACTGACCCGGAGCGCAGAGATGAGTTGATTGTGGTTTCAGCTCACTACGACCACATCGGCTACGAGGGGGATGAAATTTTTAACGGGGCAAACGATAATGCTTCGGGAACGGCTGCGGTAATGGAAATGGGAAGGGCACTGGTGAGGTCTGTTGAGGCGGGGTACGGCCCTGCGCGGTCGGTTCTGCTGCTGTTGTTGACCGGAGAGGAAAAGGGGTTGTTGGGTTCGCGCTATTACGTCCAGAATCCTGTATTTCCGCTGGAGCAAACCATCGCCAATATCAATATCGATATGTTGGGCAGGACGGACAAGAGGTATGAGGAAAAGGGTATCGATAATTACATCTATCCCATTGGAACAGACAGATTGAGTACGGAATTTCACGAAATTGTGGTAGATGTAAATGAGCGCTACTCCAATTTGGAACTGGACTTCAGGTACAACGATCCCGAGGATCCAAACCGCTATTACTTTCGGTCAGACCACTACAATTTTGCAAAAAATGGAATTCCGGCTGTTTTCTACTTCAATGGAATGAACGAGGATTACCATCAAACCGGAGATACTGCGGACAAAATGAATTACGAGGTCATGACCAAACAGACCCGTCATATTTTTCACGTACTGTGGGAACTTGCAAACAGGGAGGAAGCCATCCAGGTGGATGTTTTTGAGGATTGAGTAATGAAAGTGGGAAGTATAAAGGAGAAAGTGTGGTGATGCAATGCCTTGTGTGTTATTTAATTACGAATTGTGGTTTTGGCGATAATTCTAACTTTCTGGATGGTATGAGGGATTTATGGAAAGTTCGTTATGTAGGATTTTGGTTTCTCCCCCAAAGCGTTGGGGGCAAAGAAACCTTTTTATCGGAAAAATCCTCAGAAATCAATAATCCCTGCGAATGGAAAACTGACGGCTTCATTGAGGTGACGCTCTCAACAAGCCATAGGCCAATAAACATGGACCAATAACCCATCTGGTTTCACGCAAAGTCCACAAAGGAGGCAAAGGCCGCATAGGATTTGAGAAATAAAAATAACCTTAAAGCTCTTTTTCCGACTTTGCCAGCGCTATTTTGAAAACATTGGATAAAACTGCACTAATTTATGCAATGATCCCTGATGGAAAATAGAAAAGCCACCAGTTTCAAAAAAAATCACCCGTCAGTCCTTGAGATTGTGTAAAAGTCCTTTGCGACCTCACCGTGGAATCCTATGCAAGATTAGTAATCCCCTGATTCTAATAATTAATGGAAATTCAGACAATTACTGAATAAAGCCTTCGCTACCTTTGCGTGAAACCTCATGCCCAAAAGGCCAGACGAGATATTAAGCCACCACAGGGCAGCCTAAACACTATGCGCCGGACAAAATCTTCCAAAATTTACAACCCCAAAATATTCGATATATAACTGGCCACGTGGCACTTATGGATAGAAAAAAACTCAAACCTAATCAAACTGTTTCAATTCCTTTGAGGTGTTTACTGTGGGAAAACAATTCCTCGTAAATTTCCCTGAATCGGTTATCGGCTTCTGATTCGGTGTTGAGTAGGTCTGAGAGGGTAATCTGGTCGAGAATTTTGTCGAGCGAGGCCTGAACGACCCTCCAAAGGGATCGCAGAGTGCAGTCGGTTGAGTTGGCACAGAATTGCTGATTGCCCGCATGGTTGCTGCAAAAAGAGCTGTGGTACAGTACACCACCTAAGGCCCGGATCGCATCGTTAATGGTTATTTTGTCGGCGGGTCTGGCGAGGCTATAGCCACCTTTGAACCCCCGAGAACTGTTAATAAGTCCATCCTTTCTGAGCGCCCTGGTGATTTTTGCCACATAGGAATTAGACAAGCCTTCGGATTCGCTTAATTGCGAGATGCTAAGGCCATCCTCATTATTGGAACTGGCTATCCGCATTAAAATTCTGATACCGTACTCATCCGATGCATTAATTTTCATAATTCCTGTGTTTTGTAATTGAGTCGATTAAAACATGTCCAGGGCAAATCTCGCCTCTTCACTCATTCGGTCTTTCGTCCAGGGCGGGTCAAACACCACCTGCATTTCCACATCATCAATGCCTTCCACTTCCAGCACTTTGGTCTGAACTTCCATGGGAAGACTTCCAGCCACCGGGCAATTGGGAGTTGTCAGGGTCATGATCAGTTTTATTACCCCCGGTTTGATCTCGTCCACTTCATAAATGAGACCCAGGTCATACACATTTACCGGTATTTCGGGATCGTAAACCGTTTTAATTGCGTCGATAATTTGGTTTTTCAAATCCTCATTCATGGTTTTCCAGTTTCTTTTTCAATCCCAGGCCGTAGTATTTCATGTGTTTAATCATACTGGTAAGGCCGTTTGAACGGGTGGGAGAGAGATGCTCTTTCAAGCCAATTCGATCGATAAAGTAAAGATCAGAGTTGGCAATATCATCTGCTTTTTGGCCCGACAGTACTTCAATGAGCAGGGCTATAATCCCTCTGGTGATAACTGCGTCGCTGTCGGCTTTGAAAAAGACTTTCCCGTCCTGCTCGTAGGCCCTCAGCCATACTCGACTTTGACAACCTTTGATCTGATAATCCTCTGTTTTGTACTCCTGTTCAATAATGGGGAGCTTTTTCCCCAAATCTATGATATAGTCGTACTTCTGCATCCAGTCATCAAAAAGGCTGAAGTCGTCGATAATCTGGTCTTGTTTCTCGTTTATACTCATTTTTATTCACTTTAGACAAGCATATTCCGGGCCTTCTCAACCCCTTCTGCAAGTCTGTCAATATCCTCTTTATTATTATACAGCGCCATAGAGGCTCTCACTGTTCCCGGTATGCCATATTTTTCCATGAGTGGTTGGGTACAGTGGTGTCCTGTGCGCACCGCGATACCGAGTTTGTCCAGGATGATTCCCAGATCATATGGATGGGTGCCTTCCACCAAAAAAGAAACCACGGAAGTTTTATTCTGCGTGGTCCCAATGATGCGCAATCCCGGTATGGCAGTGAGTTTTGCAGTACAGTGATTGAGCAGTTTCCGTTCCCAATGGATGATGTCTGCAGGGTCAAACTGACTGAGGTAATCAATGGCTTTTTTCAATCCCACCACACCCTCAATGTGAGGGGTGCCGGCTTCAAACTTGAAGGGCAGCTCATTGTAGGTTGTTTTTTCAAAACTCACCGATTGAATCATTTCACCGCCTCCCTGCCATGGTGGCATGGCTTCAAGTATGTCCTCTCTTCCCCACAGCACACCAATGCCTGTCGGTCCGAGCATTTTATGTCCTGAAAAGACGTAAAAATCTGCTCCAAGACTGGCCACATCTATGCTTCCGTGAATGCTGGCCTGGGCTCCGTCGATGAGCACCGCTGCACCGCATTCTTTGGCCAGCTTTGTGATCTCCTCAACCGGATTGATGGTGCCGAGTGCATTGGAAATGTGGTTGACAGTAACGAGTGCTGTTTTCGAGGAGAGTAGCTTTTTGTAAGCATCCATATCCAGCGATCCATCTTCCCTGACCGGAATGATTTTCAGAGATAGGTTTTTTTCCTCAGCCAAAATTTGCCAGGGTACGATATTGCTGTGGTGCTCGAGTTCGGACAGCACAATTTCATCTCCAGCATTGAGAAACGCCCTGCCGTAGGATTGAGCCACGAGGTTGATTCCCTCCGTGGCACCGCGAACAAAAATCACTTCCTTTTCAGAGGGTGCATTGATGAATCGGGCCACCGCCAATCTGGATTCCTCAAAAAGATCGGTGGCTTGCTGACTCAGGGTGTAAACCCCGCGGTGGACATTGGCATTTTGTGTGGTGTAGTATGTGTTTATCGCCTCGATAACAGCTTGTGGTTTTTGCGAGGATGCAGCGCTGTCGAGAAACACCAGGGGATGCCCATTCATTTCCGTCTTCAGGATGGGGAAATCTTCTCTGGCGGACTCCACCGGCCTGCAATCAAAACCAGCCTTTTTACCTGTGGCGACTTTCATTATTCGTAGATTTCTCTTAAATTATCCACTACTACATCCGCTATCACTTTGCGAATGTGCTCGTTATCCACGGATTCAAAAACTTCCGCAAGGAAGGCAATTTTTACCAGCTCACCCGCCTGCTGCTCATTGAGGCCACGGGACTTGAGATAGAATAATATCTCGCTGTCCATCTGACCAATGGTGGCACCGTGACTGCACTTCACATCGTCGGCGTAAATTTCCAGTTGAGGTTTGGAATCCATCCTCGCGTGGTCCGAAACCAGAAGCGTGTTGTTTTGTTGAAAGGCATTGGTTTTTTGAGCGTCTTGTCTGACCAGCACTTTTCCATTGAATACACCCCTGGAGCGACCTCCCAGCACGCCCTTGTACCACTCGCGGCTCTCGCAATTGGGTATGGCGTGATCCAGATAGGTCTGATTGTCGATATGCTGTCTGGCACCACCTACAAAAAGACCGAACATGTCGGTTTGTGTAAAACTGTTTTTTAGATGGACTTCCAGGTTGTTTCTGGTAATTCTGCTACCGAGGTCGGCGGTAAAGGCGTAAAAGTGACTGTCCTTTTCCTGAGAGGCTACCATGTTGTGAATGATAAAATCCTCCGTTCCGAGATCCTGGATTTTGTGATGAACCACACTTGCGCCCGATTCTACCACAATCCTGTTAAAGAGGTTTGCAAAAATTTTCTCACTGCGGGTTTCGGGGCGCGTGAGGTGGGTTTCCAGGAAATTCACTTCGCTGTTTTCTTCTGCAACGACAAAAATTTGCGGGCAGGCAATGACAGACTCACCTCCCGTCTTGTAGTAGTGAATGAGTTGGATGGGTTTTTCAACCTTTTTCCCCTCCTTAATGTGTATCATGAGCGGATCCTCGCAAAGTGCGGTATTGAGTTGCACAAAGGGATTGTCGCTTTCGTCCAGGTTTTTTTCAATATGCTGGAAAGCCTCCTTTTTCAACTCAGATTCTTCGGATTGATCCGCGAGTGAGAGCACAGTGTAGTCTTTTGAGGAGATTGAACTGAGCGATGGCGTGTATCTGCCGTTTACAAAGCAAATGTAGTCCGTCTCCGGACACTTTTTTGCGGTTTCCCGAATGGCTTTCTCATCCTGCTCATCCAAAGAAACCTGCTCTGGCAGGTAGTAATTTTCATTGAAAACCCTGTTAAGGGCCGTGTATTTGTAATCCTCATTGCGGGTAGTGGGAAAACCGATTTGTAAAAGTCGGTTGCTACCTTTTTTGCGAAGTTGGTGAAAAACGAGATCTTTCTCTCCATTTAGCCGGCTTTCCAGGCTTTCAAAAAGCGACCTGAAATGACCGGGAACTTCGGTTTGATATTTGGGAATGACACTTGAATTCATCTGATTGTGTTTTTCATCTGTAAATTGATGGTGGAAATATCAATTTCCACCGATCTTAAAATAATGATGTTTCGCAAAGGCCTTTAACCAAGGTGGCTTTTACGCAAAAACCACTAAAGCCATTTTTCCATAAAAGGAAGTGGATAAAAAGGCGTCTTATGCCGGTTGAGCAGCCTTGTTTTCCTTGATCCAGTCGTAGCCTTTGTCCTCCAATTCCAGGGCCAGGTTTTTGTCGCCAGACTTTACAATCTTACCATCGACCAGTACGTGGACCACATCAGGTACGATGTAGTTTAGCAAGCGCTGATAGTGTGTGATGATGAGAAAACCGCGGTCCTCTGACCTCATGGAGTTAACTCCGTCGGCCACTACCTTCAGTGCATCAATATCGAGGCCGGAATCCGTTTCATCCAGTATGGCGAGTGTCGGTTCTAGTACGGCCATTTGGAGAATTTCGTTTCTCTTTTTTTCACCCCCTGAAAAGCCGTCGTTCAGTGATCTTTTGAGCATGTTGATATTCATGCCGAGTGTGGCGAGTTTTTCTTTGAGTAATTTGAGCATTTCCAGTGAGTCGAGTTCCTTTTCACCTCTTGCTTTTCTCATAGAGTTTACGATCATTTTCAAGAAGTTGGAATTGGACACACCAGGAATTTCCACGGGGTACTGGAATCCGAGGAATACACCTTCTCTGGCTCTTTCGTCGGGATCGAGTTCTAGTAGGTCCTGCCCTTTGAACTCTATAGTTCCACCGGTCACTTCGTAGTCGTCCTTTCCGGCGAGTACAAAACCCAGGGTGCTTTTTCCGGAACCGTTGGGTCCCATTATGGCGTGAACTTCACCAGGCTTAATTTCCAAATTGACTCCTTTCAGAATCTCAGTGTCTTCCACGCTGGCTCTCAAATCTTTTATTTTCAACATGTTGTTTAATGAATTTTTATCTGTTAAAGTAATTTTTTGCAAAATGATATTTGGCTTGTGCGCCCGGTTTTATTCCGGATTATCCGACACTTCCCTCCAGACTGATCTCCAGCAGTTTTTGTGCCTCAACGGCAAACTCCATGGGCAATTCGTTGAAAACTTCCTTGCAGTAGCCGTTTACAATCAGGTTGATCGCATCTTCGTCACTGAGACCTCTTTGAGTGCAGTAGAACATTTGGTCGGCTCCAATCTTAGAAGTGGTCGCCTCGTGTTCCACCTTGCCGGATTGGTTTTCGATCTCGATGTAGGGGAAAGTGTGTGCGCCACATCTATCACCCATGAGCAGAGAATCGCACTCCGAAAAATTGCGGGCGTTTTCTGCTTTTTTGGCAATTTTCACCAATCCGCGGTAAGAATTTTGGCTTCTTCCAGCTGAGATACCTTTAGAAATAATGGTACTCTTGGTGTTTTTGCCCAGGTGAGTCATTTTTGTTCCCGTATCAGCTTGTTGGTGATTGTTGGTGACGGCGATGGAGTAAAATTCTCCGATTGATTCGTTGCCTTTAAGTACACAACTGGGATATTTCCAAGTGATGGCAGAACCCGTTTCAACCTGGGTCCAACTTATTCGCGAGCGGTAGCCGTCACAAAGTCCTCGCTTAGTAACAAAGTTATACACACCGCCTTTTCCATCCTTGTCTCCCGGATACCAATTTTGAACAGTGGAGTATTTGACAAATGCCCGGTCTTTGGCAAAAATTTCCACCACGGCTGCGTGCAATTGATTCTCATCGCGCATGGGTGCTGTACAGCCCTCGAGGTAACTAACATAACTATCATCTTCGGCCACAATAAGCGTGCGCTCAAATTGCCCTGTATTGGCGGCATTGATCCGGAAATAGGTGGACAATTCCATTGGGCAATGCACGCCCTTGGGGATATAACAAAAGGACCCGTCTGAGAAAACTGCGGAGTTGAGTGCTGCGAAATAATTGTCGTTGCGTGGAACGACGGATCCTATGTATTCTTTTACGAGTTCGGGATGTTCCTGAACGGCCTCACTGAACGAGCAGAATATGATACCTAATTCGGAGAGCTTTTCCTTAAAGGTGGTGGTCACCGATACACTGTCGATTACCGCATCCACGGCCACACCTGCCAGGACCTTTTGCTCATTAAGGGGTATGCCCAATCTCTCGAATGTTCTCAGCAATTCAGGGTCGGCCTCGTCAAGACTGTTTAGCTTTGGTTGTTTCTTTGGAGCTGCGAAGTAAATGATGTCCTGGTAGTCGATTGGATTGATGTTCAGTTTCGCCCAATCCGGTTCCTTCATTTCGCTCCAAATTCGGAACGCTTCCAATCTCCAGTCCAATAACCACTGCGGTTCATTCTTTTTGGCAGAAATCATCCGAACCACATCTTCACTTAAACCCTTGGGAATAGTATCCATCTCTATGTCACTGGTCCAGCCGTACTTGTATTCACTCTTGGTGTGCTTTTCCAGTGTCTGCATTGAATCACTCATAATAGTCGTATTTTTTAATTGAGGTGCAAAGATATAATTTGTACTAAAAAGTATACATTTATTTATACAAAAAAGTATAAAAAGGGTTCAGGCAGGGAAAAATAATTTTCATGCAAGGTCTGATTCTCTATATATAGAGAAATAATACTTAACCGTAAAACATACAAAATCAGGGTTTTAACTGCATGAAAATCCATCTGATATCTTCCCTAGAAATTTTATTTACCAATAGCTCCCTGTTCAATTCTCAATTTTTTTCAGGACTATTTAGTTGAAGGTAATGTCCTGGTAGATGTGATCAATTGAACGAAACCGCTTCCTCATCCACTCATTGAGATTAACCTCCTCTTCAATCGTCATTTCCGAAGCAAGTGTAGAAATTTTTCCTGCTGGAAAAAGTGCTTTGTGACATTTATCACAGTTTGGGCTAAGGTAACCTCTTATCTTTGCGCAACATTAGCTATTTCGTTAAATGGCTTTTACGAATGATTGGTATTAGTTATCACTTGAACAAAATATTTTATGTCAACGCAATATGTAATTTTAGCCGTTATCGCTTTAATGTTTTTTGGCTGGAAAGCCTATGCAGCCGGGTATATTGGCCCCAATCTACCTGGAACGCAGCACATTGATGTAAATCAGGCAAAGGAAATTATAGAAAATGGAGTAGATGTGCAGATCCTTGATGTGAGAACGCCGCGAGAGTGGAATTCCGGAGTGGTTCAGAACTCCATACTCATCAATCTTTACGATAGGGAATTTGAAGAAAAAGTGTCTCAACTGTCCAAAGACAAGCCGGTTGTAATAATCTGCCGGTCGGGGAATCGAAGTAATTCTGCAATGAGAGCCATGGCCAATATGGGTTTCACAGACATATATAATGTGCGAGGAGGAATTAATTCCTGGAGCAGAGCGGGTTACGAGATAAAGCGATAATAGTAGTTTCTGTAAGATGTGAATTGGATTGACTTAGAAAAATTGTAGCCCATCATACAGGGATTTTGAATCCAAAAAGTCAAACCCATTTCTTTGGCATTGCTGCAGGACTGAGGTAAGAATAATTTTGACCACAAAGGCTAGCAATGATCAATGAACCTTAGGATTGTAAAACAGATTGTATCTGTTTATTCTGAAGAAGCCTTCTTTTTTCCGGAAACGGATGGTGATTATTACCGTAAATGCAATGGTCATTATCCTGAAAATGTTTTCGTACCAGCCTCCCAGAGCTGTGCTGCTGATCTCAAAAAGTATCCATGATAGGTTCATCAGCGCATGGAGAAAGATTGGTACCCAGAGGTTGTTATTCAATTCAATGTAAAGCCAGGCAAACCATACGGCTCCCAAAGCGGTAATAAAAAGTATACCGATTACTTCCCAAAATGCATCCCCCTGGTAGAGGTGAGCCATTCCAAAGATAATGGCACCCAGTAGTGCAGCAGGGATAAACCCCCACCTGAGTTTCAAAAAGAGCAATCCGAACAGAAATCCACGGAACAAATACTCCTCCATAAATCCCGCTATCAGACTCTGGTTGAGGATTGTGGTTAGGTTGATATGTCCGCTTACGCTACCCATTACGGCTGAGCTGATAAACATAGGTGAAACTGCTACAATCGAGAAGAGAAGTCCTTTTATAAAACCTTCGCTCAATCCCAAATGGTCAAAAAACCTTCTAAATCCAAACAGAAGTCCGGCAATTAAAGCAGTTGGGATAAGCCACCACGAGTAGAAATAAGCAATTCGCAACTCGAGCGATGAAATGGTGAGGTCGAGAAATGGAGAAATAATTCTATTGCCGTAAAAGGCGAGCAAAAAGGTGAGTATGATTATTGCTGAAAAAACAAGGTCTCGCCTCTTATCCATAATCGTGAGATTTTTTTCTCACCCGGTAAACCATTTGTTTAAGGAAAGAAAATGTAATTCATCATCCCCGAAGTAAATCCTAAAATTTTTCGATAGTCTGACACGAAAGCGGTGAATGTAAGCTGGGAATTCATATATGAAATATCAATCCCCGAAAGATTGATTTGGAATAGAAGCCATTTCCACCAATTCCTGGTATTCCTCAGTGGTTAAACCGTCCATACAGAAGTGGATTGGATTGACCGGCTCGCCTTTATACCTCACTTCATAGTGTAAGTGCGGTGCTGTGCTGGTTCCGGTGTTACCCACCCTGGCTATTTTTTGACCTTTGGTAACCTGGTCTCCGATTTCAACTGAGTAGTCATGCAAGTGCGCATAAACGGTTTCATATCCGTAGCCGTGATCGATCATCAGATGAGTGCCGTAACCGGTGCGATCGTGTCTGATCAAAGTAACCACGCCATTACCGGTTGCGTAAATAGGAGTTCCGGTTGGAGCGCTAAAATCAATTCCGGTGTGCATTCTCCAAACTTTATGCACTGGGTGAAGTCTCATTCCAAAACCTGAGAGCAGGTGCATGTCTCTGCGCAGTTTATCCATTCTGATTGGCTTAATGGATGGTACTGACATCAACATGTTTTCGCGGTCTTCAGCCAATTCCTGGATGGCCTCCAATGATCGGGAATGGAGTACGAGTTGTCTCTCCAGGCGATTCAAGCTGGATTGGGTTTCGCGAATCAATTGGCCACTGAATTCAAAATCGGCAATATTGGAGAATTGGTCGTGACCACCGATACCACCTTCCCACATACTTTGGTCGATGGGATCCATTCCGAAAAGCGTTCTGTACACTCCATCGTCGCGCTTTCTTAAATTATTTAGCACGCGGGAATAGGTTTCCAGATTTTCCTGAAAGGCCATATATTTATACGACATCTGTTGAAGCTCTCGCTCCAGGGCCTGTTCTTTTGGGCTGGGGAAATACTTGGTCCCCAGACCGTAAATCATTCCGGCCGTAATAAGTATGGCTGAAAAAACTCCGAGAAATCTGTAAACCTTAGCTGCAGTGGACAGTTTGTGTTCTTCAAACCGCAGCGTTTGTCTGTTGTAAATATACTTTTTTTGCTTCATTTGAAATCCTGTTGGCAAAATCCCTATTTTTGCGCCCGGATAAGGTTCATGGGAATCGAACAGGGGCAAATATACAACAAAACATTTGGTTGTACAAACAGATTAACCCTTTGTTAAGATATAAATATATGATTTTACTTGATTGGTAAGGTTTTGAAAATGACAGTGTTGTGTGGGTAAAAAACAAATTATAAGAGATCGCAATATTTAAATCATTAAAGAACAATGCATAACGGTTGATTCTTTTAAAAAAAGTGAAAGCGAAATAATGGAATGGAGTGCTGATAAAGTGAGGAAAAATTTTTTAGACTTTTTTGCCGAAAAAGGGCACAAGGTAGTCCCCTCTGCCCCTATAGTTAACAAAGACGACCCTACACTGATGTTTACAAATGCCGGGATGAATCAGTTTAAAGACTTTTTCCTGGGCAATAAAACATCCGTGCAAAGTCGTGTGGCCAACACCCAAAAATGTCTTAGGGTAAGTGGAAAACACAATGACCTGGAAGAGGTGGGTGTAGATAGCTATCACCACACCATGTTTGAAATGTTGGGCAATTGGTCTTTCGGGGATTATTTTAAGAAAGATGCCATTGCCTGGGCCTGGGAACTTTTGACACATATATATAATATAGACCCGGATAGATTGTACGCATCCATTTTCGAGGGTGATCCTGAGGTCGAAATCGGTGAGGATACGGAGGCCGGTGAGTTTTGGGCTAAATTTCTTCCCCGGGAGCGCATATTGACATTCGGCAAAGAGGACAATTTTTGGGAGATGGGTGATGTGGGCCCATGTGGGCCTTGCAGTGAGATACACATCGACCTCAGAAGCGAAGAGGAGCGAAAAAAAGTTGATGGTGCCACTCTGGTTAATAAAGACCACCCACTGGTCGTCGAAATTTGGAATCTCGTATTTATACAATACAGTAGAAAAGCAGATGGAAGTTTGGAGTCCCTTCCAAACAAACACGTGGATACCGGTATGGGCTTTGAACGGCTGTGCATGGTGCTTCAGGGCGTGGATTCAACTTACGATACAGATAATTTTCTGCCGTTGATCCGGAAGGTTGAACAGCTCACGGGCTATAAATACGGTGGTAGTTACGATAAAAAGAATCGAAAGGACATCGCCTTTCGCGTGATATCAGACCACTTGCGGGCGGTGTGTTTGACCATTGCAGATGGTGTACTGCCTGCAAGCACCGGTGCAGGTTATGTGGTGAGGCGGATTTTGAGACGGGCCGTTCGCTACTACTACTCCTTTTTAGACAGGACCGATCCCCTTTTGAGTGAATTGGTACCTGATTTGGCTGAAAAGTACAGGGGTACTTTTCCGGAATTGCACAGCCAGTTGGAATTTGTCCAAAAGGTAGTTCTCGAAGAGGAGCGTTCTTTCTTAAAAACCCTGGCGGATGGTCTGAAGCGCTTTCAAAACATCGAGCTAGAGAAAGGAGTGATACCGGGGGCGGACGCTTTTGAAATGTACGACACCTATGGCTTCCCATTTGATTTAACGGCTTTATTGGCACAGGAGGAGGGGTTGACCGTGGATGAGGAAGGTTTTGAGAAAAAATTGGAAGAGCAGAAAGTAAGGTCGAAGGCAGATGCAAAAAAGGAGGTTGGAGACTGGGTCCGAATCCGGGAGGGTAATTTGCCCGAATTCACCGGCTGCGATCGTTTGGAAATTCCGGATGCCCGCGCCCTCATGTACCGCATTACAAAACAAAAGGGAAAGGATTTGATACACCTTGTACTCGACAAAACGCCTTTCTATCCCGAGGGTGGAGGCCAGGTAGGTGACAGAGGCTGGCTAATACAGGGAGAGCAAAAAATAAAAGTGCTGGATACCTTTAGGGAGAATGAATTGATAGTTCATTTAGTGGACCGGCTTCCGGAAAAGGAGGATGGGCTGCTGGAGGCCAAAGTGATTGGTGACAGACGTCTTACCACCGAGAACAACCACAGTGCCACTCACTTGCTTCACGCTGCACTAAGGGAAATTTTGGGTGATCATGTGCAACAAAAAGGTTCGCTTGTAGCACCCAACCACCTTAGGTTTGACTTTGCCCATTTTTCCAAAGTGGAGAAAGAGCAACTAGATGAGATAGAGCGGTTGGTAAACAATAAGGTAAGAGAGAATATTCCGGTGAGCGAATATCGGGACATCCCCCTTGAAGTCGCTCGCGAAAAAGGGGCGACCATGTTATTTGGTGAAAAGTACGGAGAAAAAGTTCGCGTGATAGCCTTTGATCCCGATTATTCAATGGAGCTTTGCGGTGGATGCCATGTGGACCGAACCGGTCGTATTGGGCTATTTAAAATAGTGACTGAATCTGCAGTGGCTGCCGGCATTAGGAGAATTGTAGCTGTTACGGGTATCGATGCTGAGAAATATGTCGGTGAGCGCATGGAATTATTGGATGAAATTTCCACCATGGTCAAAAATCCCAAAGACCCTCTCGGTGCAATTGTCGGACTAAAGGAAGAACTCAGGGAAATGAGGCGAAAGTTGGAAAAGGCAAGTGAAAAAGCCGCGGCATCATCCCGGGCTGAACTGAGAGAAAATGCCCTTGAAAAAAATGGGGTTCGTATTGTAGCCGAGGTCGTTCCGGTTAAAGACGCAAAGGCATTGAAAACCCTGATGTTTCAACTGGAAAAGGACCTCAACCCCGCTGTGGTTGCCTGCGGGGCAGAGATTGGCGGGAAACCACAGTTGATGCTGGCGATAAGTAAGGAGTTGACAGAAAGGACTGACCTGCACGCTGGTAATTTGGTCAGGGAAGCCGGTAAGTTTATCAGTGGTGGAGGGGGAGGGCAGCCCTTTTTTGCCAGCGCCGGTGGTGCCAATCCGGGTGGAATTCGAAAGGCGATTGATTGGTTGAAAGAAGAGGTCACAAAAAATTTATAAAATTGCCTTGCTGAAATGATCATTTAAGCGAGATTGGCATTTTAGAAAAAAATTTCCAGGTAGTCAATCTGTATGCTTAATGGTAAAAGGGATGCTAGTTATTTAGAATAAGTCTAAACAAAAGAGTAGATTTAAAATTGCTTCTATGTAATCAGGGGAATTTTGGAGACTTTATATCTTTGTGTTAATTTTTGAGACGAGAGACGTTTAAATTGTTAAATAATTTCAGAAAGCGATGGAAATTAAGGATAACAGGTTGAGATTAGGGAGCATATCCCTTTTTCTGATGTCATTGTTGGTTGTTTATCCAAATATTGTTTTGGCAGGCAATGATTCCGGTTTGGATTTGGTGACGAGTTTGATCATCGCCACTGTTATCATCGTGTTTGGTGCGGTGATTTTCGTAGCGGATAATTTGCTTCAATTGGAGAGTAAGAGGCAGATGGAGGGCAAGGACATCAAAATCGATGCCTCACTTTTTCCAAAGGACTTTAAGGTAAGTTCAGATAAATTGCCGACCTACATTCCCAGAGATAGATACTTTCACCTCAACAGAGGGTTTGATATTAATCTAGAGGGCAAGCCTGAGAATAAAATACTTGAGACACCCAATATATCAAACTATTCTGTGTTACCTGCCGATTTTTACGGCCTGGCACCGATTCCAAAGATCGTTCCAGATGAGGGTAGCAGCGTACTGGCAGGTGATGAGCTGTTTTTTGACAAGAGAAGTCCGGAAATTAAGTTTGTCGCCCCGGTCAGTGGTGAGTTTGTCGGGATCAAGCGTGGCCCCAAGCGTGCGATACATGAGGTCAATTTTTTGGCGGATAAGGAAATAAAGTACAAGGAGCTACCCGCAGTTGATTTAGAAACTGCATCCCGTGAAGACCTGGTCAACTTTTTGAAAAAATATGGTGGTTGGGTGCACTTGCGCCAGAGACCTTTTGATATCATTCCCCATCCCGAGGATGTACCCAGAGATGTTTTTATATCTACTTTTGACACTGCACCACTGGCTCCCAACCTCAATTTTACGGTAAAGGGTGAGTCAGCTGCTTTCCAAGCTGGTTTGAACTTATTGAATAAACTAACGGATGGTTCTGTACACCTCGGTTTGGATGGAAGAGGTGAGGAGATGCCCTCAGAGGTTTTTCTCAATGCAGAAAATGTGGAGAAATACTGGTTTAAGGGGCAGCATCCCGCCGGAAATGTGGGGGTTCAGATTCACCATATTAAGCCTATCAAGAAAGGTGATGTGGTGTGGTATTTACACCCTCATGACGTAATTGTACTCGGTCGAATGTTGACTGAGAGACGTTACAATACTGAGCGTCTGTTTGCGCTGACCGGTGCTGAAATCAAGCCCAACGCATATGTGAAAACCCGCCCGGGTGCGAATGTCAATGAGGTACTGTCCGGTTTGGAATTCAGGGATGACAATGTCAGGATCGTTAGTGGCGATGTGCTTACCGGAGACAAGAAAGAGCGCGACGGATTTCTCGGTTTTTTCGACGATCAGGTAACTGTATTGATGGAGGGTAATTATTACGAGATGTTTGGATGGTTGTTGCCTCAGGCTGTGAGACCAAGTCTGTCCAAAACGTTCCCGGGCTTTTTGTTCCCGGATTTGGAATACACAGCAGATACCAATACGCATGGAGAGCGCAGAGCTTTTGTAGTTACGGGACAGTACGAAGCGGTATTGCCTATGGATATCTATCCACAACATCTGATCAAAGCTGTTATGACCAATGATTTTGAACGGATGGAAGGCCTTGGAATTTACGAGATGAGCGAGGAAGACATTGCAATCTGTGAATTTGTTTGCACTTCAAAAATGCCTCTTCAAAAAATACTCAGAGAGGGACTCGATATTGTGAACGAGTAATAAATTGATAAACCAATCCTTAATCGGGGGATTTATTAACAATTAAAGGTGAAAGTTTTCACCTGTTGTTTGTTGGAAAAACTATTCAAATGAAGGATAAGTTACTTGATACAATTAACAAGTTTGAACCGGACAAGAAAAGTTCTCCTTTTCTGTGGACGCTTTATGATGGCTTGCACACATTTTTGTTTGCTCCCAATCACGTGACCAAAGACGGGGTCCATATTCGGGACAATATGGATTTGAAGCGAACGATGGTTCACGTCGTACTGCTACTCCAGTTGTGTTATCTGTTTGGAACCTACAATATTGGACACCAGCATTTTCTTGCGATAGGCGAGTACACTGGTTTTCTGGAGGGTTTCCACCTCAAGTTTCTCTATGGGTTCTGGCAGTTGCTCCCCATATTTATTGTTGCCCACGTAGTTGGTTTGGCGATTGAATTTTACTACGCTGCCAAGAAGGGTCACAGTATCGAGGAGGGATTTCTGGTGTCCGGGGCCTTGATTCCGCTCATTATGCCACCCGACCTTCCTCTTTGGATACTCGGATTGAGTGTGGCTTTTGCCGTGATTATCGGTAAGGAGGCTTTTGGCGGTACGGGCATGAATATTTGGAATGTGGCCCTTTTGTCCCGTGTATTTGTATTCTTTGCCTATCCCACGGAAATATCCGGTGACGGTGTTTGGATCGCCGGATTTGAAAACCTGGAGTTGCCCAATTCACCGGTTGAGTATGGTTGGGTGCATCTCACCTTATTTAATGGAATATTCGACTACTTTGGACTGGCCACCTTTGACCCTGGCTGGTATGTCATGGATGGGTTTACCGGAGCCACCCCGCTATCCCTTGGTTTTCAAGGGGGTTGGGAGGCCATAACCGAAGTATATACACAGTCTGCAATGATTTGGGGAACCATACCTGGTTCTATTGGTGAAACCTCTAAGCCTCTCATCATTATCGGTGCAGTTTTCCTGGCTGCCATCGGAATAGCCAGTTGGAGAATTATGGCTGGTATGCTTATTGGCGCAATTTTTACAGGACTTTTACTTAATCTATGGGGTGCAACTCCATTTATGACCGTTCCTTGGTACCATCATCTTTATATTGGAAGTTTTCTGTTTGCGCTGGCATTTATGGCAACAGACCCTGTGACAGCGGCTTCCACAGAAAGAGGTAAATGGATATATGGATTTTTGATTGGATTCTTTGGGATGATAGTAAGGGTTATTAACCCTGCTTATCCCGAAGGTTGGATGTTAGCGATACTTTTGATGAATACGTTCTCTCCATTAATTGATCACCTTGTTCTTAGAAAGAACATGCAAAAACGTTTAGCAAGTGCATAGTACAGGATACGTAGTTAAGTTCATTTTGATGGTCTCCATAGTGGTGGCTCTCGTATTGGCGTCAATGGCCACTCTTTTGAAACCGATCCACGATCGCAATGAGGCCATTGCTAATAAACGCTCAATTCTAAATGCCGTTGGGCATCATTTGGAGCAACAGGTCAGGAGTTTGACCGATGACGAAGTACTTGAAATATTTGAAACCCAAATTGACCAGTACGTTGTTGATGTGGAAGGCAATGTTTTATCCAAAGAAGAAGTACAGGAAAGAGGGTACTCCGGAGGAATGGCAGAGCATATTAATATCGGCCGAGAGCGTCGAAAACCCGAATCCGAACGCCTTCTGCCCGTCTTCGTCTTTAAATCCGCCACTGATCAGTTTTTTATAGTGGCAGTTCACGGAAGTGGTCTTTGGGATGATATTTGGGCACACATCGCCCTCGAGGATGATTTCAATACTATAGCCGGTGTGGCGTTCGGACATGCTGCTGAAACACCGGGTCTGGGTGCCGAAATAACCGACGATCCGATGTTTTCAGAACAATTTCGAGGTACCAAACTCTTCAACGAAGAGGGAGAGTTTAAATCGGTGAGAGTTGTAAAAGGCCGTGCAAGAGATGAGTACCACGAAGTGGATGGCGTAACGGGTGCGACTGTTACCAATGATGGTGTAACCAATATGTTCCGCCGTGGTTTGCAAAACTACTTTGCTTATTTTGAGAAATTACAGACACAGTAAACAATTGTTTTAAATAGTTGTATGAACTTTAAAATAGATTAAAAATGGCTGACACAAATACTACAACACAAGCCGAAGTAAAAGATCGGAAACCGCTATTTGGAAAGCGGGAACGCAAATTGATAACCGATCCTTTGAATGACAACAATCCGATTACTGTGCAGGTACTCGGTATATGCTCAGCTTTGGCAATCACCACCCAAGTATCGCCGGCAGTGGTTATGACCCTGGCGGTTATTTTTGTAATGGGCTTTTCGAGCTTGTTTACCTCTTTATTGAGGCACTCGATTCCGAAACAGGTAAGGATGATAGTGATGTTGATCATCATCGCCTTCCTGGTAACGGTTGTTGAATTGTCACTCAAGGCGATAAACTATCCCATTTATCAGGAATTGTCAGTGTTTATCGGTTTGATTATTACCAACTGCATTATCATGGGACGTCTTGAGGCCTTTGCGATGGCTGACAAACCGTGGCCATCATTCATAGATGGTGTTGGGAATGCAATGGGATATGGTGCGATACTTATCATAGTAGCTTTTTTCAGAGAGCTATTTGGATCTGGTTCCTTGATGGGATGGGATATAATCGGCCCTGGAGCACAATTTGCAATCAACACCCAAGCTCATTGGTGGCTTGAGTGGTACATGCCGAACAACCTGATGGTACTCTCGGCATCGGCACTATTTGTAATTGGTGTCCTGATTTGGGTGCACAGAGCGTGGAATCGCGACCTGGTGGATGTATCATAAGTTAAATACTAAAACAGCTAGAAAATGGAACTGATAAATATATTTATTAAAGCAGCTTTTATTGAGAACATGGTTCTCGCATACTTTTTGGGGATGTGTTCTTATCTCGCAGTCTCCAAAACCCTGGATACAGCATTTGGTCTTGGATTGGCGGTTATTTTCGTACTGGGAATTACCATGCCGATCAACTGGATCATTACCACATTCCTTCTCAGTGAGGATGGATTGTTGGGGATGGACCTCACCTTTCTGCGGTTCATACTATTCATTGCCGTTATTGCCTCGATGGTGCAGTTGGTGGAAATGATCATTGAAAAATATTCCCCGGCGCTTTACGCCTCTCTGGGTATATTTTTGCCCCTTATCACAGTGAATTGTGCGATACTTGGTGGATCGCTGTTTATGATTGCCAGAGAATATACTTTTCCTGAGTCTGTGTCTTTCGGACTGGGTAGTGGATTTGGATTTTTCCTCGCTATCGTCGCTATTGCTGCTATCAGGGAAAAAATCCAGTACTCCAATGTGCCCGGCCCGCTGAGAGGACTCGGTATGGCGTTTTTGCTGACCGGATTGATGGGTATTGGTTTTATGAGCCTCATGGGTATTGACCCGGGAGCTTTTGGAGAGTGATTTTAACTATAAAAGAAATCTTAATATGTTTTTTCTCGTAGAATTTATCCCAATTTTGGCGGCCATCTTTGTCTTTGCTCTTGTTATCATGGGGCTAAGCTTCATGCTGATTTTTGCGCGAAGAAAATTGGTGCCCCAGGGTGATGTAAATCTTGTAATTAACGGCGATGAGGAAAACCCAATAAAGGTTCAACCCGGAGCCAACTTACTAAATGTACTCTCAGACAAGAGTATTTTTCTCCCCTCTGCTTGCGGTGGAGGTGGAACCTGCGCCATGTGTCTTTGTAACATCGATGAAGGCGGTGGAGAAACTCTGCCTACTGAATTGAATCACCTCTCCAGAAAAGAGGTCGCAGAGAATGTTCGCCTCGCCTGTCAGGTGAAGGTAAGAGAGGACATGAAAATCCGTGTTCCCGAGGAAATCTTTGGTATTCAGAAGTGGGAAACAGAGGTTGTCTCAAACTACAATGTCGCTACCTTTATTAAAGAATTGGTGGTGAGATTGCCAGAAGGTGAATCGATGGATTTTGAGCCTGGAGGTTATATTCAGATCGATGTGCCACCGATCACCGTGGATTTTAAAGATTTTGATATCTCACCCCACCCTGATGACCCAGCTGGTCCCGATAAGTTTAAGGAAGATTGGGACAATTACGATATGTGGAAACTGCGCATGGTCAATGACGAGGAGCAATTCAGAGCTTATTCAATGGCCAACCACCCGGCTGAAGGTGATATCATCAAATTGAACATTCGTATTGCCACCCCGCCATGGGACAGAAAAGCCAATGATTGGATGGCAGTGAATCCCGGTGTTTGCTCTTCATACACATTTTCTGCAAAACCGGGCGATAAAATGGTCATATCCGGTCCTTACGGAGAGTTTTTTATCAAACACTCCAAAAAAGAGATGGTTTACATTGGAGGTGGTGCCGGAATGGCGCCCCTGCGCTCGCACCTTTTCCATCTTTTCCATACACTTGGGGAAAAGGATAGGAAAGTTTCTTACTGGTACGGTGGTCGTTCAAAGCGTGAGTTGTTCTATGTGGATGAGTTTCGTGAGATAGAAGACCGCTTCCCTAACTTCAACTTTGAGGTTGCCCTTTCAGAGCCAATGGAGGAAGACAACTGGCAGGTAAAGGAGAGTTTGGATCAAAGAGATAAAGATGGCTTCGTTGGGTTTATCCATCAGGTACTTTACGACAATTATCTTAAGGAGCACCCTGAGCCGGAAGAAATTGAGTACTATTTTTGTGGACCACCCATGATGAATCAGGCGGTTATCAAATTGCTGGATGATCTCGGTGTCCCGGAAGAAAACATAGCCTTCGATGATTTCGGAGGATAATTTCCTGGTAGGAGATTTGTTACAATAATTGCGAAGGAGTATGGTTTTTAAAGCTGTACTCCTTTTTTTATCTGCTTACTGCAGAAACAGCCAAATGAAATGAGACCATGAGAAAAATACTTAACTTTATTGGTGGAGATTACCGCGAGCCTGAGAGTGGAACTTACTTTGACAATGTGGATCCCTCCACCGGGGAGGTTTATTCACAGATTCCGGATAGTGACGAGCGTGATGTACAAAAAGCAGTTACTGCTGCCAAATCCGCTTTTGAAGAGTGGTCCTCTTATTCCAATCAGCAGCGGTCTGATTTTCTCAGGAAAATATCCCAGTTGATTGAAGAGCAGATAGAAGAACTCGCAGTTTCAGAGTCCATCGATAATGGGAAACCATTGTGGTTGTCAAGGTCTGTTGATATTCCAAGGGCTGCTTCCAACTTCCGCTTTTTCGCTGATGCAGCCACTCAATTCAGCAGCGAATCTCACGAAATGACCGGCAGTGCAATCAATTACACTCTCCGTCAACCTCTTGGCGCAGTGGGTTGTATTTCCCCATGGAACCTGCCCCTTTACCTGTTTACATGGAAAATTGCTCCAGCGCTGGCTGCCGGAAATACGGTTGTCGCCAAACCCAGTGAAATTACTCCAATGACCGCTTACATGCTTTCGCAAATAGTCAAAGACAGTGAATTGCCACCTGGAGTGTTGAACATTGTCCACGGAAAGGGGCCTAAGGTTGGTGAGCCTATTGTAAAGCACGACGATATAAAAGCGGTTTCATTTACCGGTGGCACTGCTACCGGGGCGCGAATAGCCGGCGGTATTGCTTCGCAGTTTAAAAAAGTATCCCTTGAGTTGGGGGGGAAGAACCCCAATATAGTTTTCGATGATTGCGACTTCAACACAGCCTTGAATATCACCATAAAATCCTCTTTTGCTAATCAGGGGCAAATATGCCTTTGCGGCTCGCGCATCCTGGTGCAAAAAGGCATTTACGATGATTTTAGGGATGCACTGGTCGAGCGAGCGAGAAATATAAAGGTCGGGGACCCCATGTCTCCGGATTCCAAATTGGGTGCTCTTGTGTCGAAAGACCACTTAAAAAAGGTCCTGTCTTACGTTGACCTCGCTCGTGAAGAGGGCGGCAAGGTACTTTGTGGAGGAGAGCGTTTGGAACTGGAGGGTAGGTGTAAAAAAGGGTATTTTATGTCTCCAGCTGTAATTGAAGGGCTGGACCATAATTGCCGCACCAACATGGAAGAGATATTCGGCCCGGTTGTCACTCTAATTCCCTTCGAAACGGAAGAAGATGCGCTTGCAATAGCGAATAGCACTGAATATGGACTGGCAGCATCTCTTTGGACACAAAATCTCTCCAGGGCCCACAGACTTGCTGCAAAGCTTGACTTTGGCATCGTGTGGGTAAATTGCTGGCTTTTGCGCGACCTGCGCACCCCCTTCGGAGGCTCCAAAAACTCAGGACTTGGTCGAGAGGGTGGTTGGGAAGCCATGCGTTTTTTTACCGAACCAAAGAATGTGTGTATAAAATATTAATGGCTTCACTTTAAATTCCTGTTACACGGGGATTTTATATCCTGCTGAAGGTTTCGAGGAGGTTCAGTAGATTGAATTACGAATTGGTGCGGCAAGCCGCAAAGAAGGCGTAAAGAACCTTTTTTCTAGAAAACCCTGAGAAATCAACAACCCCTTTTAATGAAAAATTGCCGGCTACACCAAGGCCGCGTCTAAAAATGGCCATCAGCCATCAACTTGCCTCCAAAGCTTTTGAGGGCCAATAATCCAGCAGCAGACTCACCAACTCACAACTAAAAAAACCTCTGCGCTTTCACCGTACATTCCTATGCAAGATTAGAATCACTTAGATTGATATAATTCACGGAAATGCATCAAATTACTGAATACAGTCTTCGCTACCTTTGCGTGAAACCCCATGCTCAAAAGGCCAGAGATCTGAAAGTAAGCCGCCACAGGGCAACCTAAACATGATACGCCGGACAAAAATCCTCCAAAATCTACAACCCCGAAAATAGGATATGTGACTGACTACATCCCACTTACGGTAAAGTTAATAACTCAAAACTCCAATTAACCCAGCTTTACTGAGCCAGCAGGTATTCCTTGAGTAATTTGGCGTCTTTGACTGGGATTTTTTCTGCCAGGATAAGGCGGAGTTCCCTGCGTCGGGCTGCACTTTCATAGAGCTTTTCCTGCTCGGCCGTAAGAGCTATCACCTCGGGTATGGCAGTGGGTTTTTTGTCGTCATCCAGTGCGACAAAGGTGAGGTAGGCGTGGTTGCATTTGCGCGGATTTCCACCCTTGATATCGGATGCAAAGACCTCCACATAGACCTCCACCGAAGTATTGAAAGCTCTGGTGACATTGGCGTATAAAGTGACCACATCGCCCACGTGGATGGGGCGTTTAAAGGAAACGTGGTCCACTGAAACTGTAACTACATAGGATTCGCAGTGCTTTGCGGCACAGATCCCACCGACGATATCCATCCAACGCATCAGGTTCCCACCCATCAGATTGCCGAGTGGATTGGTGTCATTGGGCATCACCATCTCAGTCATGGTGGTTCTTGATTCATTTACCTTCTTTTGTTTCGTCATCGTGTGTTTGAATTGGTATAAATTGTTTGAAAATATGTGGCGACTCTTTGATTAAGATGCTCTGCCACAAGCTTGTATTATCTATCAGGGAAGTAATCGAAGCCAAATTCAGCACTGAATTTTTCTTTCAAAATCTGCTTCACTGAATCCATATCAACTTCTCCTCCCAGTTCCTGATTCATGCTGGTAACCTCTTTGTCGGGTTCCTGAATGCCACAGGGGACGATGTGATTGAAAAAATTCAAGTCGGTGTTGACATTCAGCGCAAAACCATGCATGGAAACCCAACGGCTAAGGTGAACGCCAATGGCGCAAATTTTACGGTTTTTTCGACTCTCACAGGCAGGCAGCCAAACTCCGGTATATCCTTCTTGTCGTCCTGCTTCTATTCCAAATTCTGCCAACATCAATATGATGGAGGTCTCAATGGAGTGGATGTATTTTCTCACATCCTTAAAAAAGTACTCCAGGTCAAAAATGGGGTAGCCAACCAATTGCCCGGGGCCGTGATAGGTGATGTCGCCGCCCCGGTTTATCTTGTAAAAACTCACCCCTTTTTGACCCATCTCCTTCTGGTCTAGCAACAGGTGGTCTTGTTTTCCGCTTTTCCCCAGTGTATAAACATGAGGGTGGTGGCAAAAAATCAGATGGTGCTTGGGGCCTTCTATCTCAGCAGACAGGCTGATACCGGCCCTTTTCGCCTTAATAAGGTCATCTGACAGGACGGTCTGTTTGTCCCATGCCTCGCGGTAATCCACCGCACCCCAGTCCTCAAATTTCACCAAAGGAGCCATCTGTTTTATTTATTCACCAAAGGTACCAGAGAAAATCAACTTACCCATTTCTCAGGGGTAACCAATTATGATCAGTTGACAAAATCGACTTATAGATTTTAATTCTTAACAAATCATGATTTCTTAGTCTAACCACCTAAGCCAAATTTTGTTTCATTCTTATATAAAATTTACCTGTAAACCCAATTATTGTAGGAATAAATCGTAATAGGAAATTAATATTTGGGTTTGACAGCTTTTTCAGGCTTTTGTGCCGATCGGTCAATTTCTTTGGTTTTAGCAATAGAGCATGAAGAAAGTTGGGATTTTCAGAAGGTGCCTGCCAAAGTGTATCGCTTTCATGCATGGGAGAATGGGGGAGTGAACAGTCCGGGTTTTCAGTTAAGTAAGCCTCAGGACGGTTGTTCTGATCCATCCTTTGGCAGATTTGGTAAAAAAGTGGGATGGGACGGGTATAATTTCAAGACAAATCATTAATTTTGCGTCGCTTCCATAAGAAGGGGGATTAGCTCAGATGGCTAGAGCGCCACACTGGCAGTGTGGAGGTCACCGGTTCGAATCCGGTATCCTCCACCCCTTGAGGGCTGCCCATTCCGGGTTGGCCCTTTTTTATTTCTCCTTGAAAATCAGTAATTGACAATCCCCAAAGGTAAATAACCTGGACCTTGACAAGTAATGAAACTTGCCGGTAAATGTCCTGTGCAAATTGAAAGGAACGGCTCCGTTGCTTAAAGTCTCCGGGAAATCAACTATGCATTCTCCTCCTTTGCAGCTTTGTAAACGGCTTCGGCCACCCTGTATCCTACCGCCTCATTCAGTGATGAGGGAATTATCTGGTCTCTATTGAGGTCGTTAATGCAGTTGGCAATGGCGTAAGCAGCTGCGATTTTCATTCCGGGGCTTATTGATTTGGCCCGCGCATCCAGGGCTCCACGGAAAATTCCGGGAAAACCCAGTACATTGTTGATTTGATTGGGCATGTCGCTCCTGCCTGTGCCCACTATTGCGGCACCACCTTTGTACGCCTCCTCGGGCATAATCTCGGGAATGGGATTGGAGAGTGCGAATACGATGGCGTCATTGGCCATGGTTTTTATGTGTTCTGCTTTGAGCAAATTCCCAACGCTGACTCCAATAAAAACATCAGCCCCATTCAGTGCGTCATACACTGTTCCCTGAACATTGTTGGGGTTGGTGTAGGAGAGGGTCTGTCTTTTTTGTTCGTTGAGGTCTGTTCTGTCTTTATGTACCACCCCCTTGCTGTCGCAAAGGATTATTTCCCTTACCGGGGTGCAGAGGTCGTCGTTCTGGTTGTCCACGCATAAAAGCAGTTTGGCGATTGCTATACCGGCAGCACCGGCCCCATTGATCACAATTTTCATTTCGGTCAGTTTTTTCCCGGTGACCCTCGCGGCATTCAGCAGCCCTGCGAGCACTACAATTGCGGTTCCGTGTTGGTCATCGTGAAAAACCGGAATGCCGATATCCTGAAGCCTTTCCTCTACATCGAAGCTCTTCGGAGCTGCGATGTCCTCGAGATTAATACCACCAAAAACCGGGGCGATACGCTTGACGGTTTCCACTATTTCATCTGCAGTATGAGCATCCAGGCAAATGGGAAAGGCGTCGATGGCTGCGAATTTTTTAAAAAGCATGGCTTTTCCCTCCATTACAGGAATGGAAGCGTGTGGTCCTATGTCTCCCAGTCCAAGAACCGCACTGCCGTCTGAAACAATGGCCACCGTGTTGCTTTTTATGGTGTAATCCCAAACCCGGTCCGGGTTTTTCGCTATTTCCTTGCATGGTTCCGCCACGCCGGGTGAGTAAACCAGTGAGAGGTCCTCCTTGGACCTGACATCAAATTTCGAGGTGATCTTGATCTTTCCTCTCAAATGTTCGTGGAGGTAAAGTGCTTCTTTGAAAAAATCCATTTCCGGTTGTTTTGTTTCAGCAAAGGTAAGAAATGAAGCGGTTGAAAGGTTTATTTTTTTACCTTTACCTTTCAGGCCCACAGAGCCGGACAGGTCTTAAAGCTTTGAACCAGACTGTTGCATTGCCCTATTTCGCAATTCACCACAGCGACTTGCCAGTTGAAAGTCTGTGCTTTAAAATGTTTTTTGGACCGGTTATACAGGTTGCTTTGTAGTAGTTTTTGAGTGTTCGGTTTTTCACCTGTTTTTGATCGAAATTTAAGAGAATGAATGCGATACGAGCCTGGATGAGAATGATTGGACTGGTCGCTTCGATTGCGGCCTACATACTCTGGTTCTATCTTTTGTTGCCCTTTAAAAAAGATCAATTGAAATGGGGCTTGAGTTTGAGGCGATCGTGGATGAAATTGGCGCATGGCATTCTGGGATTGAGGGTAGTGGTAAAAGGGACCATGCCAAAAAAGAATGGTCTTGTTGTCTGCAACCACCAGTCCGCAATTGATCCATTTATTCCCATGAGATACCTGGAACTTTTTCCGGTGGGTAAGTATGAGATCCGCTCTTATCCACTTATTGGATTTGCCGCCTCCAAGACCGGGATTTTATTCGTAAAGCGAGAGATGCGCGACCACAGAAGGGCTGTGCGCGATAAAATAAGGGTGTATCTAAGCCTGGGTAGGTCCATTTTGGTCTTTCCCGAGGGCACAGTGAGCCCCGATGCATCCATTATGCCCTTTCGTACAGGGGCTTTTAGAAGTGCAATCGAAGCAGGGCGCCCGGTTTACCCGGTTGCTATAAGGTATTTTTCACTTGATGACCGTTGGCAGGACGGAGATTCTTTGTACAGGCATTTTGTGCGTCAGGTTGGCAAGCGGACCATATCGGTGGAGTTGACTTTTTGTGACTCAGTGAAAAGTGCCGATCCCGATGATTGTGCTGGTCAGGCTCAGAGTGCCATTGACTCTGCACTAAAAAGGGATGTGAGAAGATAATTATGATGTAATGGTGGATTGTCTGGAATGGCCGAATAGCTTAGTCAGCAACACTTAGAACGATCCTACGCACTGTGGACAAAACGGCCGGTTAAATTCTTCTGCCGGAAATTTAATATCCCGGTTTTATGGTGAAACTTTATGAATGGTCAAATTTTGTTTGACTCATTTATATATTTGATCCAATTTGGTTATTCAAGAAAATTGTCCTTAACTTGCAGCGCTGTTATACTAAAATCTACGACAATGGACGGAAAAACAAAAGCTATCGTAGCGCACATCACCCTCATAGGTTGGATTGTGGCGCTTGTATTAAATCAGAATGAACAAAAAGATGAATTTGCCTCCTTTTACATTCGTCAAATGCTGGGCTTGATTCTCCTCAGTGTGATAACCTCTATTATCCCAATAGTTGGTTGGATTCTCTGGATTGTGGTGATTGTTTTTTGGGTAATGAGTCTAATCGGTGCAGCCGGTGAGAAAAAGTCATTGACACCGGTGGTCGGCCACTACTTCCAGGATTGGTTTAAAGCACTCTAAGTCTATTAAAATGCTATGTGTCCGGGTGTTCTAGGGAAAGGAATCACATCTCTAATATTGCCCATTCCGGTCACAAATTGGACAAAGCGCTCAAATCCCAGACCGTAACCCGCGTGCGGGCAACTTCCGTATTTTCGGATATCGAGGTACCAACTGAGTTCTTCCTGAGGTATGTGCATTTCATCCATTCGGGACAGCAGCACATCAAGCCTTTCCTCTCTTTGTGAACCACCGATGATTTCCCCTATTCCGGGAAACAGTATGTCCATGGCTGCCACGGTCTTTTCATCATCGTTTACCCGCATGTAAAAAGCCTTGATGTTTTTGGGGTAATTGTAGAGGATAACAGGCTTTTTGAAGTGTTTTTCCACCAGGTACCGCTCGTGCTCTGATTGCAGGTCTGCGCCCCATTCTTCAATGACGTACTGAAACTTCTTTTTCTTGTTGGGCTTGCTTTTCATTAAAATGTCAATAGCATCGGAATAGGTGATTCGCGCAAAATCACTCTCCAGACAGAACTCCAGTTTCTCGGTCAAACCCATTGGAGAGCGCTGGTCTTTGGTCTTGCTGCTCTCCTCTTTTTTCAGGCGGTCATCCAAAAACTCGAGGTCCTTGCGACAGTTCTCGAGCAGGTATTTTACCAGGTAATTCAACATGTCTTCTGCCAGATCCATATTGTCCTCCAAATCCGCAAAAGCTATTTCCGGTTCTATCATCCAAAACTCAGCCAGGTGGCGGGTGGTGTGGGAGTGTTCAGCCCTGAAAGTAGGTCCAAAAGTATAAACATCGCTAAGTGCAAGTGAGCCGAGTTCTGCCTCTAATTGACCCGATACTGTGAGATGGGCTTCCTTCCCGAAAAAATCTTTGGAAAAGTCCACCTCGTTTTCTTCTGTCAATGGGGGATGTTGCGGGTTCAGGGTTGTAACCCTGAACAATTCGCCGGCTCCCTCTGCATCTGATGCCGTGAGGATGGGTGTGTGCAGGTAAACAAAGCCACGCTCGTCAAAAAAACGGTGAATGGCCAGGGCAGCAGCATGTCTTATGCGGAAAATGGCTCCAAAGGTGTTGGTCCTGAATCTCAAGTGGGCCTGCTCACGTAAAAATTCCAGGCTGTGTTTTTTGGGTTGTAGGGGGTATTTTTCAGGGTCGCTTTCACCCACCACTTTTACGTCAGAGACCACCAATTCAATTTTTTGCCCCCTGCCGCGGGATTCTGCCACTTCACCTGTGGCGGATATAGCTGCACCGGGATTGATGCTGCGTAGGACCTTGTCCTCAAATTCTCCCAGTGGCAAAACCAGTTGCAGGTTGTCCAAACAAGACCCATCGTTGAGGGCGACGAATTGATTGTTTCTAAAGGTTCTGACCCAACCCTTAACCGTCGCTGTTTTTCCCACTGGCTCGGTGTGGAGCAATTCCCTGATCTTGATTCTTTTCATCTGTAAAGTTTTTTCCTCAAACTCCGGAGAGAAACCCATTTCCATCATTCTCACCGGTAATTATCGTTAGTAGAACTCCAACAAGCAGCTGCCTGTTGACCGGCAAAATTACGACGGTAATGTAAACGGGCAAAGAATTAACGGTTGGGATTTTAATTATGCCAGGGCCGGCTGAAAATAGAATGTTGTGAGATGGCTTTGATTTGCAGGCCGGTAGTGGATGTTTGATCATGGGGTAGGGGCAAAAGAAAAGGGAGCCACAAAGGACTCCCTCAAGTCAAATACTCGAATGATTTTCCGGCCTAAACCGGGAAATCTAATAAATGAAAAGGACCACTTTTTTAACCTACCGCTTTGGTGTAGCGGGAGACATTTTTTCCATAACGTGCGTATATCTTCTCTTTGAGCGCTTTTCTCGCGAAAAATATTCTGCTCTTAACCGTGCCGAGAGGCAAATCCAGGTGGTCTGCAATCTCCTGGTACTTATACCCCTCGAAGTACATTTCAAAAGGCATTCGTATATTGTTATCCAACTCATCTACCATTTTGACCAACTCGTCCATCATGATGTTGCTCTCTGCACCATTGTTTATGGCAGGTCCACCAGAATTGATGTAGTACATATTGTCGGTGGAGTCGAAGATGGTGTTGGCCTTTGTCTTCTTGCGATAGTTATTGATGAAAATATTCTTCATGATGGTAAACAACCAGGCTTTGAAGTTGGTACCCGGCCGGAATTTATCTCGGTTGGTCAAAGCTCTGAAAGCAGTTTCCTGATACAAATCTTTTGCTTCTTCTACATTTTTCGTCAGGTTGTATGCGAAGGCGTTTAACATGTTTGAAAGTTCCTGAAACTTGTTGTGAAATTCGATGCTTGACATAACTAGTTTATTTAGTTTGTTTATTATACGACAAAGATACGATTTTGTTTAATCATTGACAAGAAAAAGTCTAACAAAACACCTTTTATTTTTTATTCAAATACTATTAATAAAGTATAATAACTTCTAAATCAGTAAAATAGAATTATTGTATTGTTTATAGAAATTTTTAAAGTTTCAATATTAAGTGAAAGCTAAAGTCATTTCTGAGCATTCTTGAGCAAGATCAGGGCGATTATAGAGAATAGTATATTGGGCAGCCAGATGGCAAAGAGGGTATTGGTATTTGGATTGGTTGCGTAGGTGATGGAAAACTTGGACATAAACACAAATAGCGCCCCCAATAAAACTCCGGCTGCGAGATGAATGCCTACACCTCCTCTCACTTTTCGGCTGGCCAGTGCAAACCCTATCACCGTAAGTATAATGATAGAAACGGGGTCTGCGGTCCTTCGGTGGTATTCGGCCACTACCAGCGGTGACCTTCCAACTCCTTTGGATGCCTCTCTTTCCAGGAAGGCGTGGAGCTGTGGGGTGGTCATCATGTCGCGTTCTTTGGCATAGGTGATGAAGTCTTCAGGCAATAAATTGAGCACGGTATCCATGTTTTTCCCCCTGAAAACCTTGTAGCTCATTTCACCCTCTCTGAGATTGCGTATTTCGTAATCGGTGATTCTCCATTTATTGGGTGGTTCTAATATGCGCATTGTACGCGCCCGTAAGACTTCCACCAGTTCATTGGATTCGCCAAAAGTCTCGATCCTCACATCTCTGCAAAGGGTATCTGACCGGCTGTAGAACCTTATGTAGATTTTTTGTTGGGGATTCAGAAAAAAATGGACGTCCTGGGTTCTGCCTTCCACCCGGTCGGGTCTGATATAGGTGTATTCAAATGAAAGCCGCTGGTCATTGCTTAAGGGTATGATGTGGTGGCTGAGCAAGTAGTGTAAACCCGAGATGATTACGGCCGCCGTCAAGTAGGGCATTACCAATCTTCTCAGTGACATGCCCGTACTGAGCATGGCGATAAATTCCGTGTCCCTGGCGAGTCTGGAGGTAAAAAAGATCACCGAAATAAGGGCAAAAAGGGGCCAGAGAAGACCGTTTATCCAGGGTATAAAGAGCAACAGGTACTCGGTGAAGATACGGTCCAGTGAGACGTCTGTTTTCAAGAGGTTTTCCAACTTTTGACTGATCTCAATAACCACGGCTATCAGGGAAAAAAGCAGACAGGTGAAGAAGAAGGTCTTCAGGTATTTTTTGAACAGATATTTATCAATCTTTTTTATTCTGAACATCATTGAGTTGGTATCTGGGCTTCATGCCCTTTTAAGGATGTGCAAAACCTGCCTTTGGGAATGGAAAAAGTTAAAGTCGATTACTTAGTAATGAGATCATCTCCTTTTTCCAGCCCGGAAATTCGCCCGCATTTATCTTTTTTCCCGCTTCTCGAACCAGCCACAGAAAGAACGAAAGATTTTGCAAACTTGCTATCTGAGGACCCAGAAATTCACCCGTGTGAAACAAATGGCGAAGATACGCCCTGCTGTATTCCCGGCTGAAGGGCGACGGACTGTTGCTGTCCAGTGGGCTGTGATCGTTTGCCCATTTGGCGTTCTTGATGTTGATGATCCCCTCTGATGTAAATATCATTCCATGTCTTGCATTTCTCGTGGGAAGAACGCAGTCAAACATATCAACTCCGCGGTCTATACACTCCAAAAGGTTGACCGGGGTGCCGACTCCCATCAGGTATCTCGGTTTTTCCACGGGAAGGTGATTGGTGCTGATGTCGGTCATCTCGTACAGGAGTTCTTCCGGTTCACCGACGGAGAGACCCCCAATTGCGTTGGCGGGCAGATCGAGCTGGGCAATGTGTTTGGCCGAATCCGCCCTGAGGTCTTCATAAGCACCGCCCTGTACGATCGGGATTAGGTACTGCGGGTGGTCGTATTGGTGTTTTTCCCCCTGAAATTGTTCAACACAACGGTCTAGCCACCGATGGGTGAGGTGCATAGAGTCCTTTACGTATTTACGGTCAGCGGGATACGGAGGACATTCGTCAAAAGCCATAATGAAATCTGCCCCGATGCTACGCTGGATATCAACCACGCTCTCGGGCGAAAAAAAATGGCTGGACCCATCGATATGGGACCTGAATTTTACGCCTTCCTCTGTGATTTTGCGCATTCCACTCAGTGAGTAAACCTGGTAACCTCCACTGTCTGTGAGGATATGCCTGTCCCAGTTTATGAACTTATGCAACCCTCCTGCGTCTTCTATAATTCCCGTGCCGGGTCGCAGGTAAAGGTGGTAGGTATTTCCCAGAATCACTGGTGCGTCAAGCAAATCGCTCAACATATGCTGATTGAGCCCTTTTACAGTACCCAGCGTGCCTACAGGCATAAAAATCGGGGTGGGAATTTCTCCTCTGCTTGTTTGAATAAGACCGGACCGTGCTTTTCCGGTATCGCTTTTGGCGGTTATGGTAAATTTCATACGGCGGCAAAGATAAACCACTGTATGGATTTCTGATCAAAACGATAATCTTCGCCTTTTCCGAATTTTGATTGGGCTCGATGTACTCGACCGGGTTTGATTGATTTTTTTGGGTGTACATTTTTGTTTAGAGAGGGTGGTGTCAGAGAATAGTGGCTGTCCTTTACGCAGGTTTTGCAAAGCTCGATTTCTGTCAGTGCAACCCTTTGGAAACCAACTTAAGTGAACTGTCGGTGCATCCCATGAATGGTCTTTTCGGGAATTCAATTGAATGTGGAAAGTTGAAAATGAGGGATGCGTGTGGTGGGAAAGGAGATGGATTTTTCCAGCGATAATTCGGACACCTTGGGGAGGATAGTATTTGTGGCTAAATTTCTGTAGCGGGGTTTCGGTTTCCAGCAAAGCCCGTTAGTTGAAAAAATGCAAAGGGGACTACCAAAACACTTATTGCCGGGAAAATATCCTTCAAAATTTATCATTCCCGGGTATGAATATCGGAGCAGTTCCCTTAAACCTTCCTCCCGGACAGTGGCTTTTTGGTTTCCTACTCCAAGGCAAATGCGAGCTGTTTAAGGGTGATACGTCCATTGTAGAGCTGAATGAATCGGTTGGGAAAAGGGCTGTCGTTCGGCTTTTATATATTCATTTTGATCAAATTAAGGTTTCGGGTGTCCATTTCCACAATGCCGACTTCATAACAGTACTTTTGGGGATGTCCATTTTTTGCGATTCGCTCGTTGGTGTAATAGCCAAATGCGAAGCCCTCTTCGATCAGCCGCTCTCTGTTCACGGCCGTTTCCCCGCGCTGGTAAAGTTTGTGCAGGATGCGCCTGTTTCTCCTGAGTATTTTGTTGACTGTGCGCACAAAGTTGTTGGCATCGCTATTGGATTTGTTGTGCCAGGCTGACCGGCAGTCATCGTTGCAGAACTTCTTGTCTGCTCTTCCATTAATCGGGCTGTTGCACTCCATACAGGTTTTACACATGACAGAAATAATTTTGATTTCGCCTTATAGTGTTGCTGCCAACCAAAATGTACCCAACCGGCCCTATTTTTTCATAAAAAAAGCGCAAAGTAGAGTTTGGAAACTCTTTCTCACCAGCCCAGCACGTAAGCGAATACGAGTGGAGCCACTATGGTAGCATCGGACTCAATAATGAACTTTGGTGTATCTTCATCCAACTTGCCCCAGGTGATTTTTTCATTGGGCACCGCTCCTGAGTAGGAACCGTAGCTGGTAGTGCTGTCTGAAATCTGGCAGAAGTAAGACCAGAATGGAATATCTTCGTACTTCAGGTCCTGATAGAGCATGGGTACTACGCAAATGGGGAAGTCACCGGCTATTCCACCGCCAATTTGGAAAAAGCCCACTCCCTTCCCAGACGAATTTTTCAGGTACCAGTCCGCGAGATCGGTCATGTAATCTATTCCCGATTTCACCGTATGGGTTTTAAGTTCACCCTTGATGCAGTGAGCGGCAAAAATATTTCCCAGGGTGCTGTCCTCCCAGCCGGGTACCACAATGGGGATGTTTTTTTCAGCGGCAGCCACCATCCAACTGTCAGCCGGATCGATTTGATAGAATTCCTTCAGGTCTCCGTCTAGCAGCATTTGGTAGAGGTACTCGTGCGGGAAGTAGCGCGCTCCTTTTTTCTCCGCATCCTGCCAGCGTTTAAAAATTTTGGCCTCGATCCTTCTGAATGCTTCCTCTTCCGGGATGCAGGTGTCTGTAACTCTGTTCAGTCCCTGGTCGAGTAGCGCGCGCTCCTCCGCGGCTGTCAATTCCCTGTAGTTGGGAATTCGCTTGTAGTGGTCGTGAGCTACCAAATTCATGACATCCTCTTCCAGGTTGGCACCCGTACACGAAATGATGTGTACTTTATCCTGCCTGATCATTTCCGCAAGGATCTTTCCCAGTTCGCCGGTACTCATTGCACCGGCCAGGGTGACCATCATTTTTCCGCCGTCTTCCAGATGGTCGTTGTAGCCTTTTGACGCATCCACCAGAGCTGCGGCATTGAAGTGTAGGTAGTACTTTTTTAAGAAGTTCGATATTGGTCCTGACATGGTAAAAGGTTTTATTAGTTGATTCGAATGGCTGTTTAGATTTTATCCTGAAGATAAGCGATCAGTTTGTAATAGAGTTTGGCAGCGAGAAATTGCGGGGCTGTTATTCCATCAATCGGGCAGAGTTCGACTATGTCAAAACCCACCACCTTGTTTCGCTCGCAGACTCTTTTCAGCAACTCCAGCGTTTCGTACCAAAACAATCCCCCCGGCTCGGGAGTGCCTGTGGCCGGCATGATGGAAGGGTCAAAAGCATCCAGGTCAATGGTGATATACACATTTCCTACACATTTTTCTAATACCCTGTCGATCCAGAATTTATCCTTCCTGATATCCCCGGCAAAAAATACATTTTCCCGGTTCATAAACTCCAACTCACTTTTGTCCATGGACCGAATGCCAACCTGTACCAAATTGCTGGTTGTGACGGCCTCGGCCATCGCGCAGGCGTGATTGTAGGGAGTACCTTCATAGGAGGGCCGCAGGTCAGTGTGTGCGTCGAGTTGCAAAACGGTCATATTGCCAAAGTGCTCGCGGAAGGCGCGGATGCAGGGGATAGAAATGCTGTGCTCCCCTCCAAATGTGGTGACAAATTTGCCCTTTTTTAAATGGCTGGTCACTTCCTTGTGCAAGTGCTCCACCATGGAGGCCGGACTCTTAAACTCCGGTGCGGGGTTGAGTAAGTGAATACCTTTACGGTAGGGCTCTGAGTTGGTTTCTATGTCGTACAGTTCCATGTTTTCGGCAGCAGCGAGAAATGCAGCAGGGCCCTTGTCCGCCCCTTTCCCCCAGGTGCTGGTACCGTCGTAACCCACCGGGTAAAGCACCACTCCTGCTCTTTCGTAATCGTGATAGTTGGCCGGAATACCGGCGAATGTTTTTCTCATGGTTCAATTTGTTTAATAGCCCATTAATTTCAACATGGAATCGGGGGATTGCTGCTCCGAAAAAACATCGTAAGAAAGTTTGCCCTCCTCGTCCCTGTCGATCAGGAGAATTCTTGGATTGGGAATAAGGCAGTGCTGCATTCCGCCAAAGCCCCCCAGGGATTCCTGATAGGCCCCGGTGTTGAAAAAGCCGATATAAAGTGGCTTGGAGGCCCGGTATTGAGGAAGGTAAATGGCGTTGATGTGCTGCTCTGAATTGTAGTAATCGTCGCTGTCACAGGTGAGTCCACCTAGAAAAACACGTTCGTAGGCGTCCTCCCATTTATTGAGTGGCAACAGTATAAAGCGCTTTGACAGTGCCCAGGAATCCGGCAGGTTGGTCATGAAAGAACTGTCGATCATGTTCCACTTCTCGCGGTCGTTCTGTTGCTTTTGATTGAGTATTTTAAAAACGGCGCCCCCGCTCTCTCCCACGGTGTAGGAGCCAAATTCGGTGTAAATATCGGGCTCTTCCACCTGCTCGTTTTTGCAGAACTTTTTGATTTGATATACGATCTCATCTATCATGTACTCGTAATCGTACTCAAAAGCCAGCGAGTTTTTGATGGGGAATCCCCCGCCTATATTGAAAGAATTCAATCTGGGAGATATTTTTTTCAACTCCACATACAGTCTCAGACACTTGAAAAACTCGTTCCAGTAATAGGCGTTATCCCTGATGCCCGTATTGATGAAAAAGTGGAGCATCCTGAGATTCAACTTATTGTTTTTCTGAATGCGATTTTTGTAGAGGGGCAAAATGTCTTTGTAGCCAATTCCGAGTCGCGAGGTGTAGAACTCAAATTTGGGCTCCTCCTCTGCTGCAATGCGTATCCCAATGTCAATTTGGCCATCTACCTCTTCGGAAATTTTGGATAGCTCAAAGGGATTGTCGATGACGGGGACGATGTTGTAACCATCCCGGTGCATTTCGCCTATGCGCTGGAGGTATTGATCGGTTTTAAATCCATTGCAGATTATTTTTTTCTCCTTGTTAAAATCCCCTGACTTCTGCAGCCTTTTTACAATGTCGAGATCGGTGGCGTAAGAGGTCTCTATATGAATGCCGTTTTGCAGAGCCTTTTTCAGAACAAAGGAAAAATGTGAACTCTTGGTGCAGTAGCAGTAGTGGTATTGGCCCTGGTAGTTGTTGTCCCGGATGGCCTTTTTAAACCAGCCCCGAGCACGGTTGATATTTCTACTGATATTCGGGAGGTAAAAAAATTTAAGCGGGGTGCCAAAATTTTTGACCAACTCCATCATTGATATGTCGTTGAAAAAAAGCTCATCCCCCTCGACCCTGAATTCGTCCTGCGGAAAGTGGTAGGTCTGTTGTATAAAGTCAATGTACCGGATTTTCATCAGTGCTGGTTTTTTGGTAAAAAGTTTTAATGAAGCGACAGCCTCTTTCATTCCCGGGGAATGAAGTTGATGCGTTTGGCTTAGGTAGAATTTTCAACTGTTAATAGTCTGTCAACCCTATCCGGATACCAATAATCGGACACCTGATCTGCCAACTCCCCATTTTTCGCGGGGCTAAAATACCAATAATCTGCAAGGTTCCACTTTTGGATGGCATTATTTTAAAAGTCTTTTAAAATAGAAAATTGATATATTGATTATCAAAGGGTTGTAAGTTAGGCCTGTAAAAAAATGCCACTACCAATTTTCAGCATGGCATTTTGCCGTATATTGCGGCGGTAAATCCAAACACTATGGCATTTAATCTGAATGAACATATCGATCATACACTGCTCAAACCCTTTGCCACGGAAGAGCAAATGCGCAAGATTTGTGAGGAGGCGGTCAAGCACAACTTCCCTGCTGTGTGTGTCCCACCCTATTTCGTCAAAGTCTGTAAGATGGCGTTGAAGGATTCGAATGTGCAGGTTGCTACAGTAGCGGGATTCCCCAATGGATACGATCACATCGGCACCAAGATGGACAGCATCAAAAGAAGCATTGACCTGGGAGCCGATGAGATTGATGCGGTAATCAATGTGGCAGCACTCAAAAGTGGTAAAATGACGGATGTTCAGGGCGAACTCGACAGCCTGGTCACTGCCTGCCGCCTTAAGAGCCGCAAAATAAAGCTCATCATCGAAGCTGCTCTGCTTAGCCGGGAAGAAATGGAAATGCTGATGCCGGTAATCATTGAAAATTCCCCGCATTACGTAAAAACCAGTACCGGCTACCACGTTCCTGAAAATCAGGTGGAACTCATTGGTTGGCTGCGCTCCCAATTGCCCGATACCATCAAGCTCAAAGCTTCCGGAGGTATTCGAACTGCCGAAATGGCAAAAGCGATCGTTGACGCCGGTGCAGACCGAATTGGCACTTCTTCGGCCCTGAAACTGATTGAAGGGCAATAATTGTCGAACTGCTGTTTTCCCTAAGCTGGATTTCAAGACTTCCTGTTTTTTCCTTGGTGGTGTTCGTATTGATGAACAGAGCATAAGCGTGTATTTCATCAATCTCCCAATTTCTTTTCTGTAAACCATCTCAGGAATACCCCCTGGATTAAACACTCTGAGACAGTGATGTCACTGCATTGTCAAATATTTCCCTGCAAGCGCAATGTAGGGAATGACGGCCCGTTTTACAGGAAAAATTAATTCGGATAAATTTGTCCTAAATAAACTTTTTCAATACCTTTACCAGGGCAATTATATAAACAAGAGGTTCCCATATTCTCAGAATTGAGAGTATGTCGTGAAGTCGTATTTGAGCAGAAAAAATTTGAGTCAAATTAAGATAAAAAGGTTCTGCAGTGTGGTTTTGGAAAGGAAAGAGGCAAAGATGGGTGAATGGGGATGGTTTGGAACAGAAGAATAAAATATTTTTTACATACAAATTTCAGGTATTATGGAGATTACTCAAAACAGTATCATAGGCGACTTGGTCGCTCAAAATTATCAGACGGCTAAAGTGTTTAAGAAGCACAAGATAGATTTCTGCTGTCAGGGTGGAAGGACCGTGGAAGATGCTTGCAAGGCCAAAAAGTTGGAAGCGGTGGAAGTGGTTCAGCAATTGAAGGAGATAGTGCGTCAGCGAGGTGATGAGGTGATTGATTTCAAGTCTTGGCCTAGGGATTTACTGGTTGATTACATTGAGAAAAAGCACCACAGGTATGTCGAGGAGCAGATTCCGATCATCAGACCCTACCTCGATAAAGTGGCCCGGGTTCACGGCGAAAGACACCCGGAATTGCTGGAGATTCTGGAGGAGTTCACTTCCGCATCTGCCGAGCTAACCAATCACATGTGGAAGGAGGAACACATTCTATTTCCGTTCATTCGAAAAATGTTGGATTCGGTTCGGAACAATAGTCCTTTCGAGCCACCTCAGTTCGTAACGGTGGAAAATCCCATCCGCATGATGATGGAAGAGCACGATGCCGAGGGTGAGCGATTTAAAAGGATTGCGGAGTTGACAGTTGACAATGGACAGTTGACAGTTGACAGTTGACAATGGACAGTGGACAGTTGGCAATGGACAGTGGACAGTTGGCAATGGACAGTTGACAATGGACGGTGAACAATGGACAATTGTGGAACGGTTTTGAATCAATATCCATTGTAGGGATGTAATGCCTTGCGTCTTTGAAATGGCCTAAATTCCATTTCCCAGATCCAGAAATAAACAATCCACCAGTTCCTCAAAATTCACCCTTAAGTATTTGAGACTCTGGAAAAGCCTTCTGCGTCCTCCTCGTGGTATCCTGTGCAAGATTTGAAAATCTTAGATTCTTCTAAATAACGGAAATTCAATGAATCACAGAATATAGCTTTCGTCCACTCCGCGTGAAAACTAATACCAAAAGGCCGAGGCAAAAAAACCGCCAGGTTGCCATTGAAACAGTATGCGCAGGACAAAATTACTCAGAAATCAATAATCCCTATGAATGGATATCCTGCCGGCTAAATCGATGCTACACATCAGCCATCGGCCAATAACCATCAACCAATCAACAGACTCACCAATTCACAACTGAAAAAGCAGCTGATATTAATACAACCGACTCGCATAATATCACTCCGCTCCCTACATTGGGCTTAGAAATCCATTACTTATCAGGCTGAGGGGGGTGAAGCCGGCGAGCGACCAGGTACCGAAGAGGGTGAGGGTTTGGTCAATGGAGGCGAATTCCAGGAATTGCTTTAGTTCTTCGGTTTCCTGTTCTGTTTCCTGGTCCATTACCGGGGTTTGGGATTTCAACAGTTCGAATACCGGGATGGCCATTGGCCACTGGTGCCTGAATGGATTTTTTTCAATCTGTTTCAGGATGTCCCGGCGCAGATTTTCAAGGGGTATTTCCGGTTGGCGGTAATGGTCCCGTTTTTTCCGGAGGTTGGCCCCGGGAAACGCTGTCAAAGGGGTGGGTGAGGGGAAATATATGATATCCCCACTCCAGGTATCTGCAAATGAGAACTCAGCCTGAAAAGGTTCGCGGCCGAATACATATTGATTGATCCGGGCGTAGTACCTCGTCTTTGTGCCAAATAGAAAAGTGCTGAGAGAGGTGAGGTTTTCCAGTGTGTCTTTTTTGCACCAAAGGCACAACCAATCATCACTTACCGGTTTGACTGCCTCCAGTGCAGTTCGGCGCCATTTCATTCCTGCGGCAGCCAGCAGGTCAGTTTGAAGTAAAGGGTCCAGCCGGTCAATTTTCAGGACTCCTCCTGCCTGGATGTAGAGTTGAATGAGTTTGTAAAGGGTAGGTCTTTCGTTCCAGTCACTTCTATCGAGGGAATCGGATATAAGTCTGAGGATTCGGCCCCAGGAGGCATTTTTTGAATCTACCATTCTGGTTGCGATGGCATTTATTTCAAACTTGTTCTCACTTTTCAGGGATGCCAGTCCACGGTTAAAAAGATCATCAATCCACTGTTTTAATTCCCTGGCGCCGGTTTGCATAAGTTGAATGCGGTCGGCACGGGAGGGTTTTTGCAGGTAGGCATTGATGTCCAGGTCTCTGAAAATTGATTGTGAAACCATTTCGATTACTCCTCCTCGGGGCTGTTGGTATTGAGGGTTTCTAGTGCTTTTCGAGAGGCAATTTGCTCAGCGCTTTTTTTGCTGTACTCCTCACCCGTTGCCACCTTTTGGTTGTCGAGATACACAGCTACAATAAATCTGTCGCGCTTGTTCTTCTTGAATTTCTGAAGGACTTTGTAGGTGATTTTGGTGCCTGTTTTTTGGCAGTGCTCCAGCAACTGGCTTTTATAATTATCGTCCTGATTTTCTAACTTTTCAATGTCGAGTTGGTTGCGCAGAATTTTTTTGATGATAAAAACCCGGGTTTTATCGTAACCGTTTTCGAGATAAAAGGCACCCAGGAGCGCTTCCAGGGCATTGCCGAGCATGGATTTGCTCAATTCGGTCTGGTTGTATTTTAACAGTAATAAGTCCAGCCCCATTTGCTCGGAGATCTCATTGAGAGTTTGGCGCTTTACTATTTTTGACCTCATTTTGGTGAGGAATCCCTCGTCACCTCCGGGGTATTTTTTGTAGAGGTATTCGCCGACCACACAGCTTAATATGGCATCTCCAAGGAATTCCAGCCGCTCGTTATTCGGAGTGCCATTTTCTCTTTCATTGACGCAGGATTTGTGATAAAAGGCGATTTTGTACAATTCCAGATCTGCAGGGATGTAGCCTGTAATTAGCTTTATACTCCTGGCTAGTTCCCGCTCGGGGGAGAGTGTCAAATTGTAAACCTTTCTCATCAAAATCGCTCTACTTCATTTTTCGTATAATTACTGAGGAATTGTGGCCACCAAACCCAAAGGTGTTGCTGAGTATCACATCCACATCCCTTTCTTGCGCTTCGTTCAGTGTGAGATTGAGTTTGGGGTTGATTTCAGGATCGAGGTTAAAATTATTGATGGTGGGAGGTACAAAGTTGTCTCTCATTGCGAGAAGACAGGCGATCCCTTCCACAGCTCCTGCCGCTCCGAGAATGTGACCGGTCATTGATTTGGTGGAGCTGATATTGATAGAGGGGGCGTCCTTTCCAAAAACTTCCTCAATGGCTTTTAATTCTGCCACATCGCCGAGAGGGGTGGAAGTACCATGGACGTTGATATAATCTACTTCGTCCGGGTTTAGCCTTGCTTCTTTGAGGGCAATTTCCATTACATGCGCTGCACCTTTTCCATCGGGATGGGGTGCGGTGATGTGGTAGGCGTCTGCTGTCATACCTGAACCGACGATTTCCCCGTAAATATTTGCCCCACGTTTTTTGGCGTGTTCGAGGGTTTCCAATACAAAAGCACCGGCGCCCTCTCCAAGTACGAATCCGTCCCTGTCCTTGTCGAAGGGTCTGGATGCTGTGGCCGGGTCGTCATTTCGCTCTGACAGAGCCTTCATCGAGCTGAAACCACCGATACCTGTCCTAGTGATGGCCGCTTCCGATCCACCGCAGAGGATGAGATCGGCTTTGCCAAGGCGGATGTAATCAAATGCGTTGATCATGGCGTGATTGGCGGATGCACAGGCAGACACCGTGCCGTAATTTATGCCTTTGAGGTTGTATTTAATGGAAATATGACCGGGGGCAATGTCTGAGATCATTTTAGGTATCATGAAGGGATTGTACCTGGGCGTTCCGCTGCCCCTGGCATAATCTTCGATCTCCTTTTCCAGTGACTTAAGACCTCCGATTCCTGATCCCCAGATCACCCCTGCCATAAACGGGTCAAGGGAATCCAGATTCAAGCCTGAATCCCGCATTGCCTGATCGGTTACGATGAGGGCATATTGAGTAAAGGGGTCTATCTTTCTGGCCTCTTTTCGATCCAGGTAGTCATTTACCTTGAAATCCTTTAATTCGCATGCGAAGCGGGTTTTGAAATTGCTCGCATCGAAGTGGGTAATGGGACCGGCACCACTTATTCCTTTTTTCAAACTTTCAGCGAAGGCATCTGCAGTCAGACCGGTCGGCCCCAAAACACCAATTCCCGTAATTACAACTCTGTGCATGATATATGGTTATGGTATTGCGATAGACTGCTAAGGTAAGCAAACTTTCCTTAGCAGTCGTTGAATTTCATTAAAACTGTTATTAAGAATCTCACAAGAGGCCCTGAAAATGGGGGGATAACGTTAGGTGAATGACCAACCGGCACAGGGCCAACTGGTCATTCACTTAAAGCAGGGCCATCTGTCATCAGGAATTGACCTGCTCTTCAAGGTATGAAATAGCCTGACCAACTGTCTGAATATTCTCAGCCTGATCGTCGGGAATAGAGATGTCAAAAACCTTCTCAAATTCCATGATCAGCTCCACTGTATCCAGTGAATCGGCTCCCAGGTCGTTGGTGAAACTCGCTTCAGGCGTAACTTCTGCCTCTTCTACACCGAGCTTTTCAACGATAATTTCTTTTACCTTTTCTGCAACATTTGACATGATTCACAATTTTGATTTAGGATGCAAAATTAAACCCATACCCCGGCTTTTGCAATCATTTCTGAAAAAAATTCACTTCGGGCCGTTATTATTCTGAAAAACAACAGATTATGCATTGTTTATGTATGTCAGGTGAAACTGATTTCAAGCCTCTTTTATCCACCAATCCCTTCATTTTGTCCTGAAATTGCACGTTTTTGGTGAAATTCCTGGCGGTTGGTTTTTTTTCAATGGCTAATGTAGGTGTGGAATGCGGTATGGTTGTCTGACGCTATCTAAATAAGGGTGTCGGATTTGGGTGATGTGAAGCAATTAGTTAATTGCGCGTTCTGGGCGGGGAATTAATTGACAAAGTTGACATTATCTTAATTGACAAGTGACAGTTGATAATTGACAATGGTGTTGTT
>REEO01000006.1 GCA_007695035.1 Saprospirales bacterium
GTAGATAAAATGTTTAAGGATGTTATTAATACTGTGAATAAAGGGTTCACCGCTGAGACCCCAAAGTTCGCTAAGAATTCGCTGAGAGAAAACCGTGGCATAAAATACCCTCAGCGATAGTCTCCGCGTCCATAGCGGCCTCCGCGGTGAGTCAAACAAGTATGGAAAATTACACCCATAAGGAAATGAGGTTAGATTTTGTTACATAAGAGGTGAGGGGCCGATTTTTTAGGCAAATTCATAAGTGGCCTTGTCCCCAAAGCTTTGATCCTGCCCCCAAAAGCTTTGGGGGGTGGGGATTGTTACTTTTTGTACTTGTTCCCAATCCTTTGGTGGATCAAGACAAAAAGGAAGAGGTATTGATTTACAATCCGTTACAATTAAACAAGGGACGAATTTTGGTTAGAATAAGACGAGCATACTTATTAATTAGGGAGATTTATAGCTTTAATTAATATACCAATCTATTCCTTAGATATTGGTATTTAGAAATATACCAAATGTGAAACTTGAGGCCTTAATTTATAGCCGGGTGAAAGGAAAACCAAAACCGGGACTGAATCTCAGGCCCCGGTTTTGGTTTTTTTATTGAATGTAAGTTGGCTGTTAGTACTTTCCACTACACGACAGCCGTATCAGTACTTCATGTGTCTTCACGCAGACTGGAAAATAACTTCCAGAATATCACTCCTGCTTATTTTTCCGAAAGCTCCACAGGTGTAATGTAGCCGTTATATCTGAGCTCTTCGAATCTGTCGAGGCCACACTGCAGGAATTCCCGGTAGAGATCCCTGTCCGTTTGGTATCCTATGGGTCGATTGAGTATGGTTCCATCTGCAGTCGCCAGAACGTAATAGGGCTGCGAATTTCTATTGAAGTGTATGGCCTGGAAGTCTGCCCACTTCATCCCGATAAATCTCATTTCCCTGTTACTGAAGGCACTGACGTAGGTTTCCTCCAGAGGAGTTCTTTCGTCCACGTAAAGAGAGATGAGTACGTATTCCTCGTTTATGATGCGATAAATTTCTTCCTCTTTCCACACCTGGTCTTCCATCCTTCTGCAGTTGACACATCCGTGTCCGGTAAAATCGATTAGAACAGGCTTGTCATTCTTCTTTGCGTATTCTATTCCCTCTTCAAAATCTTTAAAGCAGTCCAGATTGAGCGGGCAGGTGTTGGGGAATATGTAGCTGTGTCCGGCAGGTGGCGCAAGTCCACTCAGGAGATTAGGGGTGTTAAAGCTCTGAGATTGTTCACTCACTCTGAATCCAAGTGCTATGTAAACCGCCAGTGCAAACATTACTGTTGCGAGGGAGATACGGGTTTTATTGAGTCTTTTGACGGGTGTGTCGTGCGGGAATTGGATATATCCCAAAAAGTACAGCGCCATACCTACAGCACAGCCGATCCACAGTATGAGGAATGCCTCGTAGGGGAGGATTTTCCAACCCATGGTAAGGTCTGCAATGGAGAGGAACTTCAGGGCAAGGGCTATTTCCACGAAACCCAGGCTGACTTTTACATTGTTCATCCATCCGCCTGATTTTGGCATGGAGTTCAGCCAGCCGGGAAAAGCGGCAAAAAGTCCAAATGGCAGTGCAAGTGCAAGGGAGAATCCAAACATGCCCACCATTGGCCCAACGGGAATTCGCCCCATCAGTGTCGGTCCTCCTCCTGTGGCCGTTTCCACCAGTAGGGTACCAATTATTGGACCCGTACAGGAGAAAGAAACCAGTGACAGGGTAAATGCCATGAAAAATATACCAATCAATCCGCCCTGATCGGCAGCGGCATCTGTTGTATTGACCCAGGAACTGGGCAGTGTGAGTTCAAAATATCCAAAAAAGGATATGGCAAAGACTATAAAAAGAACGGCAAAAAAGATATTAAACCAGGCATTGGTCGAGAGTAGATTGAGGGCTTCTGCTCCGAAAATACCCGTTATGGCCAGCCCCAGTAAGACGTAAATGACAATTATGGAGAGTCCGTAAATGATGGCATTTTTCAGGCCGGCGGCTTTGGTAGTGCTCGATTTGGTGAAGAAACTTACCGTGAGGGGTATCATTGGGAACACACAGGGCGTCAATATGGCAATCAATCCACCGATAAAGCCCGCGATAAACACCCACCAAAAATTGCTGGTGTCTTCCTCTCTGACCTGAGTACCAACGCAATCAGTATTGGCGTGTTCGTAGTCGAATTCAAAAAAGACGGGCGTGCCCTCTCCGCGGGTAGGACCTGCTTCAAGGCGCACAGTTTCTTCCTTCCCTTCCTCTTCTGAGAAAATAAACTCACCGGTGGAGGGGTCGAGTGAAAAATCTACATAGGATGGCGGCAAACACATGGTTGGATCACAGGCCATGTATTCAATAAAGCCCGTTATTTCCGGTCCCTCATCATCCAATACGCGTATAGATATTTCGTAGCGGGCATCATCCTCCAACTTGGTGAGGTCCATCTCAAAAAATTGGTCGTAGCCCTTGAAAATATTGGAGCCCGATTCTGTCAGGTGGCTGTGTATTTCAAAGTGTTCGGCGGGGTCGAATTTCACGGTGGTTTCCCGGGGACCGTCCTGTCTCTCTAATTCATGGGAGTATATGGCCCAGCCCTCATCTATGGTAGCCTCGAAAACAAAGCTGTAAACTCCGTCACCCTCGTCTGTCATTTCTCCGGTCCAGCTCACCGGATGAACCATTCCAACCTCATCATCTGCCTGGGGGGTATCTTTTTCAACTGTATCCTCATCATCCCCCAATCCCCTCACGACGAATTGGTCGCCGAAAGTAGCTTCTTCATCTTCTGTATCTGTTTGAGTTTGGTCCTTTTGACGAGTGGGAAGTTCTTCTTCACAAATGCGGTCCCTACTGTAACCGACTTCATCTGCTGCTATGGCATCCGAAAGGGAAATTTCGAAGTCCTCGGGCATGGGTGGCAGGCAACGCGAATCATCACAGGCCATGTATTCGTAATAGCCTGTCAAAACCAAATCCGGATTGTCAGTGACTACTCGATGGATAAATACCGCCCGGTCTTTGAATTTGAGTAACTCCATTTCAAAAAACTGATCATATCCCACCTCACTTTCCCCACACTCTTTGACTTCATCTGCGAATTCTGCACCATCGACTTCTTCAAAGTAAAATAGAGTAGGCAGGGGCCCATCCGGGTCGTCTATATGCTGGCTGTAGGTGTACCAGCCATCGTCAATGTCTGCGGTGAATACGACATCGTATTTATTCTCATCAATTTGATAAACGGCGTAGGTGACGTCAATCGGGTCCAACATCTGTGCGTCAAGTGGTTTGGCCCAAGCCGTAAGAATCAGCAATAGAGAGGCGAGATATACAATCCTCATTTGAAATGGTTTTGAAAACATGAATTCGGTTACTTCCTAACGCCCATCAAGCGTTTTCAGTACAAAGTTAATAAATGAGTCCACTCCGAAAACCTCTTTTTATTACAAATGGCTGCAAAATCCAATATC
>REEO01000087.1 GCA_007695035.1 Saprospirales bacterium
GAAAAGAGGGAGTTCCCATCATTGGCTTGGGAACTCCCTTTTTCGTTAATGGCTAACTCTAATTCTTTTCTGTTCAACAGCAGGTTCTCCAAAAAAAAGAAGCAAACCGCGGGGGTGTTGGAAAAAATTATTTCAACTCCTCTGCTGCAGTATCACCGGAGGTGTAAATGCTGGTGTCAGGTTTTGCAGGAACCCATTTTTCGCCGGGTTCGGGAGAAAACTTGAGCCCAACAGGCCCGGCATCAACATAAATAGTATCACCGCTGGCAAATTCACCGGCAAGTATTCTTCTGGACAGTTCGTTTACCAATTCTTTTTGTAACACTCTTTTCATCGGACGTGCACCGTACTGCGGATCAAAGCCTAGATCGGCCAGCACTGTGGCCGCCTTCCTACTTATCTCAACCTGAAGTCCCTGTCGCTTTAGGTTTTCCCTGACCTTGTCCAAAAGCAGGTGTAAAATTTGCTCAACCTCGTAGCGCGTCAATGGTAAAAACATAATTTGCTCGTCTATTCGATTCAGAAACTCAGGTCTGAGCTGTTGTTTGAGAACCTCAAAAACTTCCAGCCTGGTGGTCTCAATGATGTCGTCGCGGTGTTTGTCTTCAGCCTCAGCCAGGTCTTCAAAATTGTCCAAAATGATGTCAGAACCCATATTGGAGGTCATAATCAGAATGGTATTCTTAAAATCCGCTACCCTGCCCTTGCTGTCCGTAAGTCGTCCATCATCCAAGACTTGCAAAAGAATATTAAAGGTATCCGGATGGGCTTTTTCTATCTCATCCAAAAGGACAATGCTATAAGGTCTGCGGCGGACAGCTTCGGTGAGTTGACCTCCTTCATCATAGCCCACATAGCCGGGAGGAGCGCCTACTAATCGCGAAACTGCGTGCCTCTCCTGATACTCACTCATGTCCAGCCGGATAACAGCCTTTTCATCATCGAAGAGTACCCAGGCCAGGGACTTGGCCAACTCGGTTTTTCCCACACCGGTGGGCCCGAGAAAGATAAAGCTGCCTATTGGTTTGTTGGAATCCTGCAAGCCGGCACGACTCCTTCGCACAGCATCAGCTACCGCTCTTACCGCTTCATCCTGACCAATTAATCTCCTGTTGATCTCACCCTCCATATTGAGGAGCTTCTCCTTTTCGGATTGAAGCATCTTACGCAGGGGAATTCCAGTCCATCGAGAAACAACCTCTGCGATATCGTTGGCAGTAACTTCATCCTTGGTAAATCTTCGCTCTTCAGGCAGTGCGTCCAATTTTTCCTCCGCTACTCTCAACATGGCCTCCTTTTCCTTTAGCTCACCATAGCGGATTTTTGCTACCAATTCGTAATTACTATCCCTTTCAGCGCGCTGTGCCTGAATTTCCAATTCTTCAATATCCTTTCTGATACTTTGGATGGTGTCCACAATTTCCTTCTCATTATTCCAGCCTGCCTTTAGCTCATCCAGTTTCTCCCTCGCATTGGCGATCTGTTCATTGATGGCTTCAATTTGGCGCTTGTTTTTCTCCCTTTTAAAGTGCTCTTTTTCAATCTCAAGCTGACGAACCTTCCTGTCCCACTCATCGATCACCTCAGGCACGGAATCCAATTCCAATCTGAGTTTGGCCGCAGCTTCGTCGATGAGGTCAATGGCCTTGTCAGGCAATTGCCGGTCAGTGATGTAGCGGTCTGAAAGTTCCGCAGCGGCAATGAGTGCCTCGTCCAAAATCTCGATTTTGTGATATACCTCATAGCGCTCTTGCAATCCCCTCAAAATGGTAATGGTGTCATCCACTGAGGGCTGACCGATAACCACCTTTTGAAACCGCCTCTCCAGGGCTTTATCACTCTCGAAGTATTTCTGATACTCATCAAGGGTGGTTGCACCTATGGTCCTGAGTTCTCCGCGAGCCAAAGCGGGCTTCAGGATATTGGCAGCATCCATGGCTCCCCCTCCACCACCGGCACCGATAAGCGTGTGTATCTCATCTATAAACAGAATAATCCGGCCATCAGAGGAAGTAACCTCCTTAATTACGGCTTTCAACCGCTCCTCAAATTCACCTTTGTACTTGGCTCCGGCTATAAGAGAGGCGAGGTCTAATGTGTATATTTTTTTGTTGCCGAGATTCTCAGGAATATCTCCCTTCACTATGCGCCAGGCAATCCCCTCAATGATCGCGGTTTTTCCGACACCGGCATCTCCAATCAATATGGGGTTGTTCTTTTTCCGTCGGCTCAATATATGCATGACCCTGCGGATCTCTTCATCTCGCCCAATAATGGGATCGAGCTTCCCGCTCTCAGCCTGCTCATTGAGATTGATGGCATATTTATCAAGGGCATTGTACTGATTGTCAGCCTGCTGATCTTTGACCCGGCTTCCCTTTCGCAATTCAACTATGGAATCCCTCATCTTTTTGTCTGTGGCTCCCGCATCTTTTAGAATGGCTGAGCCCTTGTCGTTACCCTGCAAAATACCGAGAATGATTAACTCGAGGGAAATGTACTCATCCTTAAATTCCTTCATTAGGTTTCTCGCGCGATTGAGCGCCTGATTGGAATCATTGGTGAGATACTGTTTGTCGCTTCCTTCCACTTTAGGATAGGACTCTATCGCTTTATCCACAGCAGTCTTTACCGTCGGATAGTTTACGCCCATCTTACCGAGTAAAAAGGAAAACACATCCTCTCCTTCTTCCATAATTCCTTTGAGAAGATGGGGTGTATCAACAGTCTGCTGGTTGTATCCCTTTGCAATTTGCTGGGCCTTGAGAATGGCCTCCTGGGATTTTACAGTGAAATTTTCAAATGTCATGGGTGGTAATTTTTTTAACTCTCTACCTGCAAAATTCCAACCATTTGCTCAAAAGCCACAAGTTGCGGCCATTATGGCAGTATGTTTCGGATTTTTTGTCAGAAATAGGCTAAAAAAGACAGGTGCTTTTCCACTGAGGTAGCTGGAATTAACTTCAGTCAAAATCGCCAATAGGTTGCAAATTCATATTTCGATTCGCAGGGAAATATCCCAGTTCCTCCCGGCAGCAGTCTGATAATATCGTCCGCCAAAAGCGTTGAGGTCATTCCCCAGGCTGTAAATTGTATCAAATACATTGTCCATTCCGGCTGAAAGAAAAGTTTTATCTGCAAAACCCGTCTGGAATCCATAGTTAAACCTCAGACTAAATATGTTCCAGGAGGATTGGAATTCAGTATTTTCATCCGTCAGCGGCAAACGGTCTGAATAGCGGTGTTGAAGATGAAGACTCCCTGAACCAAAGAAACCAAAATTGAGCTCATTAAAGGCGGAGTGAGGAGCGACACCGGTTAGGTAATTGCCGCTTAAATCAAATTGTCCAAAAATCTGATCTCTGAAGTAGAAGAAATGTCCAGTATAAGTGTGCTTTAATTGAATCCCAGAGAGAAACTGATTGTCGGAAGTTCGGAGCAATGGGTAGTTCAGTGAAAATTCCACGCCGAACTGATTCGTTCCACCGGAATTTCGGAACAGTACCACTCCTTCTTCATTGGTAAAGGTAGAAATAGACTCTGACAAGCGGTAGTAGAAGGTCGAGAGGTCCCATTCAACACCCCTTTGTGGCATTATTCCCCTGTAACCCAATTCGAAATTCAATCCCCGCTCCGCTTCCAAATCTTCATTTAAACTGCCCTCGTTGGTGCGAAATTCGTCCAATGTAGGTGGCGAAAATCCCGCACTAACTGATGCAAACATAGATGATGTTTCATTGAATTTGTAAGAGGCAGCAATCCGCGGCACCCATTCGGCTTGAAAATTTCTGGAAACTGAAAAGGGCGTTCCGCTCAGATTGTCCACATTGCGATCCACTTTATAACCCACTGTATTTCGACTCAAACCCAGGGTCAACAACCAGTCACTATTCAATTCTACCTCTGCCTGGGTATAGAAAAAATAATTTCTGGTCCTGATGTCGTCGGAAAACCGCATGGTGTCGCGAAGACCTTCTTTGTTGCCAAAATTCCTGGCCGCTACTCGTCCCTGCTGAAATTCAGCACCCAGGACCAACCTCAACGGCAGGCCTGCCAACATTGCATCTTTCCTGAAAACAGTTCTTGCCCCATAATCAGTACCCAAATCTTTTTTGTAATCGAGGATAAAAGGGTGGTCAAAATCCGTGTTTGAGAGAAAAACAGAGCTGGAATTGGTAATATTGTTGCCCAAATTGCGCTCCATGGTGAAGCCGGTTAAAAGGGTACGCTGCCGGATTGAGGAGTTTTGCTCTATACTGCCGGGACGAGACTGGTACGGATCTTCTTCAAACTGCCCCAAAGTCAAACCACCAGGTATTTGGTAAAAAAGATCAGAATACAGAATATGAAAACCCACGGGTTGATTGGCTGTGGGAAACCATCTACCTGAAAAATTAAATACGGTGCGTTCCGTACGGCTGTGTTCGCGATGTCCATCGGATTGGAAATGATGAAGCCCTGCCGTGTATTGCATATCATCGGTAGCTCCGGACTTTTTCAAGCCCAGTCGAAACATGTCAAATGAACCTGTGGCAGTTTGAGCAGTCAAACGGGACCCCTCATCTGAAAGGCGATTACTGAATTTTAATACGCCTCCATTTCCGGCACCGTAAATACTCCCCGCCGGCCCCTTCAGGATATCGATTTCATCGGTTGCAGCCACATCCAGTATGTTGAGTGCTGTGGTGCCATCGGACAGTGTCAGGGGGAGATCGTTCCAGTAAACCTTTACATTGCGAACGCCAAAGGGTGCGCGGAGGGAACTACCTCTTATTGAAACTCTGTAACTTGAAGGAGCTCGTTGTTCAAGTCGAACTCCCGGTCTGGAATTGATGGCATTGCTCAAGCTCCTGCTTCCAAAAGCCTCGAAATCTGCCGGGCCCAAACTCTCTATCCCAGCAGCCTGTTGCAATAGCGAGCGCTCACTCTCAAAGGCCCTTATCTCCACTTCAGGTAAATACTCTTCACTAATTGGTTGGGTGGTATCTTTAGCCGTCGTTGACGCATCTAAAGTAGAAGATGCGTAAACGTAGTTATTTAAGGAAAGAAACAGTAGAAAAACCGGGAAACCCAACTTGGTCTTACAGGTGAAGATGTATTGTAGTCCTTTTCTCATGATTCGAAGTAATTTTTTCAGTCGTAAACTGATAGCATAATGCCAGAAGCTGGAAAGGGTTTAGCAGTCAGCTATTGAAAAAATCAAATAGGAATGAGGCTCTCTGTCCACTGAGTCGGGGTGGCCGGATTTGAACCAGCGGCCTTTGCGCCCCGAACGCAGCAGACTCAGCGTAATGATCTACACCCCGATATGCTTTTGGCAATCAAATACTAAGTCTCATAAGGCGTAGGAAATTAGATGTTTTTCCGCTTGAAAGGCCAACGAAACTAATCTACATCCTATAAACAAGGGCATTGATGTTCATTCCGGCACCCACGGAAGCAAGTACGACAATTTGACCTTCCTCCAACTGGTGATTTTCCAGTTCGCCTCGCAATATGAGATCCAGGAGTGTTGGTATTGTAGCAACCGAGGAATTTCCTAGCCAGGAGATGGTCATGGGCATAATGTAGTCCGGGACATTTTTTTCACCGTACAGTTTATAGAGCCTTTTGAGGATGGCCTCGTCCATTTTGCCGTTGGCCTGATGAATCAACAGTTTGGATACATCCCCAATTGGAATTTCGCATTTGTCGAGACAGTCTTTAATGGCCTGAGGTACATAAGTCAGAGCATATTGATACAATTTCCGGCCGTTCATTTTCAGGTAAATATTACCGTCATTGAGACCATTGGTGTGATAGGAGGCCCCCATGTGCAACATTTGTGAGTACTGATGAGCATCGGACCGGGCGGCATGCCCGAGAATCCCTTTGGGATCGGCACTGTCTTCTCCCTGGAGGACCACGGCTCCCGCTCCATCAGAGTATATCATACTGTCGCGGTCGTAAGGGTCAGACACCCTTGACAAAACTTCGGCACCGATTACCAGCACTTTATTAAAGTCACCCGAACGAATCAAATAATCTGCCTGAACCATTGCCTGAAGCCAACCCGGACATCCGAATGCAATGTCGTAGCAAACACTCCCCGGGTTTTCAATGCCCAGTCTGCTCTTAACACGAGATGCCAAACTGGGAACAAAATCCGAACGATTGCTGCCCTTTTTTACATCCCCAAAATTGTGTGCAAAGATAATGTGATCCAACTCCTCGCCGGAAATACCCGCCGATTCAATGGCACCTTTTGCGGCTTCAAAACCGAGATCGCTGGTCACCATTTCATCCCCGGCATACCGCCGTTCATCGATGGTGGTGATTTGCTGAAATTTTTCTACGATCTCACTGTTCGTCTTGTCGTATTTGCCACCGCTTTCATCCAAAAACTCCCTCTTCAGAAACTCTTCATTCTTCACCACTATATGCGGGACAAAACTCCCAGTTCCAATAATTCTGCTGTAGGTTCTCTTACTCATCTTTACAATTTATAATGATCATCTGCATTCCGCCTGCTTCCCGGCACAAAGAACGCCACTCTTTTAGATAACATTACATTCACTTGAATTGATGCAAAACAAATAACATCAAACATACACATTAATTCCAATAAACCAACCAATTCGCGAGCAAAAGAATTATATTAGCTGTAGAGCGAAGACTATGATAAAAAAAATGCCGGCGGGTAATGCCGTTTTTTACAGTGCCATTCTTATCTTTGTCAGGAAGTTAAATGGTATCCTATGAAGATTTGGTTATTAACGCTTGCTATCTGTTCTTTCACTATCCTACTCTCTTGTGTGGCAGAAAAGCCGGAAGAAACCACCAAAGTCACTACGAGTGTTCAAAGTCCCAACGAAGATTCAGAACTCGCTTTACTGATGCGTTTTATGTATGATGATATGTACCGCGTCAAAGCCGAGCTGGAAGCGGGAAAAAGAGCCAGTCTTGAGCACGACCCAAAGGAAATGTTTACAGCGGAACCAACGGATTCGGCCCAGGTTTCAACCGAGTCTTACAAAGCCTTCGGTCAGGCCTACATAGCGGCTTACAATGCTTTCCACCAGGCAGGGCAAGCCAATTTAAAGGGGCATTTTGAGGTATTGGTCCAAAACTGTATGGTCTGCCACCAAACAACATGCCCGGGACCCATGCGGCGGATTGAAAACCTATATTTCGACAATTAGTTCTAATCTTCAATCTGGGAATCAGGTCTTCCCCTTCAGCATGGGCACGAATCGGAAAAGTCCGTGAGAAGTTCGGGAAAAACTGCCATCTTCATTTCTCCTGTACCTGTACATTTTCTGAGTACTTTTTGCCTTGCCCAGAGGGATAACAGCCAAACCTCCGATCTTCAATTGACGGAGTAAATTCACAGGGGTTTCGTGGGCCGCAGCAGTAACCAGTATTCTGTCGAATGGTCCGTGATCGGGAAGGCCCTCCCATCCGTCCCCGTAAAAAACACTCACCTGGGGATATCCTGCTCTTTCGAGATTGTCAATCGCTGTATCTTTTAATTTGGAAAATCTTTCAATGGAGTAAACCTCAGCACCAAGTTCTGCGAGAATGGCCGATTGGTATCCGCTGCCGGTTCCGATTTCTAGTACTTTGTAACCCGGTTCCAGTTCGAGCAATTCGGTTTGAATTGCAACAGTATAAGGCTGGGAGATGGTTTGATCACAATCGATTTGAAAAGCCTGGTCACGATAGGCCCATTCTTCAAAGCCCTTCGATATAAAAAGATGGCGAGGCACTTTTCCAAAGGCTTCGAGAATACGCGGGTCTTTAATGCCCTTGTTTTTGAGGTCTTCTACCATTCTCCGGCGCTGGCCCCTCATGAGGTAATTGTCCCCTTTCATTTGGTCCATTCAGTAAGAATTTAAAGGTCGAATATACGAAAAAAGGGATAAAACGGGGCGGTATCAAAAGGAAAAAGGCATGAATTTTTGACGATCCATGCCCCTTGTGCCTGTTGATTAATTTCAGATAGGTAATTTTATTACTCAGCTTTCTCCTCAGTTGAATCCTCTTCTCCTTCAGCACCCGCCTCTTCTTTACCTTCTCCCTCTCTGGCCTCTTTAGATGCTGCAGACTTGAGTGCTCTTGGCACTTCAACTGAAACAATGGGAATTCCCGATGCATTCATGATTTCCACACCCTCGGGCACATCAATGTCCCTGACACGAAGTGCAGATCCCAATTTCAATCCAGAAACATCCACAAATACTTCATCCACGAGGAATTCGGGGTTGGTTTTGATCTTAACCTTACGCAACAATTGCTGCATTTTACCACCATCCTTCACACCCGGGGAAACCCCTTTGATCCTTAGGGGTATTTGCACCTTAATGTTGACACCGTCCACCATTTTGAGGAAGTCTGCGTGCATTATTCGTTCCGTTACAGGGTGGAACTGAATATCCTTAAGTATGCACTTGTGAGTTTTTCCATCTATCGTGAGCTCAGCAAGTTTGAATGCGGGATTGTAAACAAGGTCTTTAAAATCCTTTTCCCTGCAAACCACCGAGAGTGTTTCATCCCCTCCGTAAATTACACAGGGGACCAACTTCTCTTTCCTGAGTCTTCTAGCTACACTTTTTCCAGTGTTTTCTCGCTTTTTGGCCTCTATGGCTACCGTTTCCATGCCTTAAAATTTAGCTGTTTCAAAAAGGACTGCAAAGATAGGCAAAATCCCTGATTAATAGCCAAGTATTTGATTGAAATATTTTTTGACTCAGGTGATTAAGGCAACCAGCCGTAAATCTGAAACAATCTACTCTATGAACAATGCTGATATAGAGCGGTGTTCGTGAGTATTCCTGATGGCTTTTGAAAATAGCTTTGCCACGCTGAGAACCGATATTTTGTCCAGTTTCTTTTTGAGCGGGATGGTATCTGTGACAATGAGTTCGTCTATATCAGAATGCTCGAGGTTTTCATAGGCATTTCCGGAAAGTACCGGATGAGTGCAGATGGCTTTTACAGAGGCAGCACCTTTGTCCATGAGTGCTTTGGCCGCTTTGCAAAGTGTACCCGCTGTATCGACAATGTCGTCCACCATGATGACCTCAGCGTCTTTGACATCTCCAATCACAATGATCTCAGCCACCTCATTGGCTCTTTCCCTCCGCTTGTCACAAATCACCAGATCGCAGCCGAAATACTTGGCAAATTGACGGGCTCTTTTAACACCGCCGACATCCGGTGAAGCGAATTTCACCCTGGACAAATCACGCTTGCTGAGGTAGGGCACAAATATGGCATTGCTCTTCAAGTGGTCAACAGGTATGTCGAAAAATCCCTGGATTTGATCTGCGTGAAAATCGAGTGTCATTACTCTGTCCGCTCCGGCAGCCTGCAAAAGATTGGCGATGAGTTTGGCTGATATCGGCACCCTGGCTTTGTCTTTCCTGTCCTGTCGCGCATAACCAAAATAAGGCATCACCGCTGTAATATAGCTGGCAGAGGCCCGTTTTGCGGTATCGATCATCAAAAGCAACTCCATCAGATTGTCCGTGGGAGAAAAAGTACTCTGGATGAGAAAGGTGTAGGCGCCCCTAACGGACTCTCTTATTTCTGTCTGCATTTCACCATCGCTGAACCTGTGGAGTTTGATGTCTCCGGGTGAACCTCCGTAGTGGTGAATAATTTTATCCGCGAGGTATTGAGAACCGGAGCCGGAGAAGAGCTTTATTTCCATAAGGACCAATACAATTTCACATTTTAAAAGATGGCAACAAAAGTAATCAAAAAGTAAAACTCCACCGGAAAAAACCGATATTTTCACCCGATAAAATGCCGTTGGTCGGCAAATGTGGTTAGTTTGTAAAAAAGATGGCCTGTAGTAATCAATTAACACCAAAAGACCATTATATTTATGCCTTGTGAATAAGATTGAGCAGCCTCATAAATTAACCATTACTTGAAAAACGCATAATTATGGGATTTTCGGGACTTGAAGAGTGGTGGCTGGCACTGGAAACAGAGCCGAGGGTATTTTTTATCATAGCTGCCGTAGCGTCTGTGTTTTTCATCCTTCTTTTTATCGTCAGCCTCTTCGGTCTGGATGCAGATACGGACATAGATGGTGACCTGGATACAGACCTGGGGGAAGTGGGCGATTTCTCTGTACTGTCTGTCCGCGGTGTGGTAGCCTTTTTTACTTTTTTCGGATGGGGAGGTTTTCTAATATTAAATTCTGGAGGCAGTTTGCTACTCGCATTGGGATTTTCCCTCTTTGCGGGACTCGCAGCCCTTTACATTGTCGGATACTTGCTCTATGTATTTAATAATTTAACCGAAACCGGCAATTGGGACATCCGCAATGCACTCTATCAGGAGGGGGAAGTTTATCTTCCCATTGGCGGTGAAAATGAGCCCGGCCGGGTAAATGTAATAATAGGTGGTGTTCTCCGAGAACTGGAAGCTGTTTCCGTCGATTCAGAACCCATCAATACAGGATCGCTGGTCTCCGTAGTTGGAATAAGAGACGACGGCACTTTAGTAGTCGAAGTCATTGAACAAATAGAAGAACCTTTATAAAAAATTTTTAGCCATGGTACAATCATCTTTAATTATTATTGCCGGTCTTGTTTTTCTGGTACTACTCATGCTACTCTATGCCGTCACGCGCTACAAGCGGTGTCCGAGTGACAAAATCCTGGTAATCTATGGAAGAACAGGGGCGGGCTCGGCCAAGTGTTTGGCCGGTGGTGCAGCCTTTGTCTGGCCGGTTATTCAGGACTATCAATTTCTCGACCTGACTCCCATTTCCATAGATGTCAATCTGCGGGGTGCACTGAGTAAACAAAACATACGGGTGAATGTCCCCTCCCGGTTCACTGTGGCCGTTTCCAACGATGCCAGTATTATGACCAATGCTGCTGAGCGTTTGTTGGGAAAATCGAGAACAGAGATTGCCGACCTGTCCAAGGACATCATTTTTGGACAATTGAGGCTGGTTGTTGCCACCATGGATATCGAGGAGATAAACAGCGACCGCGATAAGTTTCTCTCCAATGTGACCAGTAATGTAGGATCGGAACTGAAAAAAATCGGACTTGCCCTTATCAACGTGAATGTCACCGACATCGAAGATGAGTCCAAATACATCGAGGCGCTCGGTAAAGAGGCCGCCGCTCACGCTATCAACGAGGCACGGGTACGCGTGGCAGAAAGAGAAAGAGAGGGTTCCATCGGTGAGGCAGAAGCCAAAAGGGACCAGCGGGTCAAAGTGGCCAATGCAGAAGCAGATGCCGTATCTGGTGAGGCGGAAGCCAAAAAAGAGGAACGAGTGCGGGTAGCAGAGGCAAACGCAAGGTCTATCGAAGGCGAAAACCGGTCTCAGGTGAGTATTGCGAAATCTGACTCGGACAGACGTAAGAAAGAAGCGGAAGCCAACAATCAGGCTCTTGCTTCCGAAAAGGTGGAAGAGGCCAGGGCGCTCGAAATTGCCTACCAGGCAGAGCAAAAAGCTGAAAAATCAAGGGCGGACAGAGAACGAGCAAGCCTGGCAGCAGACACCATCGTCAAGGCCGAAATCGCCAAGCGAAAAGCGGAAATTGACGCCGAAGCCATGGCAGAAACCATCCGCAGGAAAGCAAAGGGTGAAGCTGATGCCATCTACATGAAAAAAGAAGCGGAAGCAAGGGGAATGTATGAATTGCTCACCAAGCAGGCCGATGGATTTGAAAAAATTGTCAAAGCCTCAGGTGGCGGTCCACGCGATGCGGTATTAATGATGATTGCAGATAAACTGGAGGACCTTGTCAAAACACAAGTGGACGCCATCAAAAACATCAAGATCGACAAGGTCACCGTCTGGGAAGGAGGCAACCAGAACGACGGCGAATCCAACTCTACCAGCAAGTTCATCAGCGGCCTGTACAAATCAGTTCCTCCCATGAATGATCTATTCAATATGGCTGGAATGGACCTTCCCGGCTACCTTGGCAAAGCCAATAAGCCCGATGAGGATATCATCCGGGAACTGCCCGTCAAGGCAAAGGATGAAAATGAGGACGAGGATGCGAAAGAAGATGAAAAGAGTAAAAAAGACGACAGCGATTCAGTCAAAAAAGAGTGATGCAGCCCGCTGAGTAAATTGATTGCGCAGATTAAAACAGTCTGCTATGGGGATTGTTAGAGACCAATCACCTTTTAATTAATGTCGATTGGGCCAGAGAGAAAATTTACTGGGTTTTGCGCTGCTCTTCATCCTGGGACTTACCTGGGGGTCGTCGTATATCCTCATAAAAAAAGGCCTGATAGCTTTTTCTCCACTGCAGGTGGCCATGCTGAGATTTGGTCTTTCGGGTCTGGCATTTGCACCGTTGGCATTCAGGTATTTATTTAAACTATCGGCCACCGAAATTTGGCGACTGGTTTTTGTCGGTCTGTTGGGCAGTGGACTGCCGGCCATATTGTTTGCTTTGGCCCAAACCCGAATCAGCAGCTCGGCTGCCGGCATTCTCAGTTCCTTTACCCCACTGGCCACTTATTTTTTTGGACTGCTTTTCTTCGGATTGGTTTTTTACCGCCGCAAATTCACAGGGGTGATAATCGGGCTGGCAGGGGCTATACTTCTCATAGTCCAGAGCAACAACGGCGAGCAGAGTGGCGATGTCTGGTACGGAGCACTGGTGCTCCTGGCCACCATTTGCTACGCACTTAACGGAAACCTGATCAAGCACTACTTCCAAAATCACTCCCCTTTTCTAATTGCTACAATGAGTTTTTCACTCACTGGCTTTCCGGTCTTCGTACTGCTCTTTGCCACCGATTTCACCGAAGTGTTGGCAACACATCCCCACGGCTGGTCATCACTTGGGTATCTCGCCATCCTCGCATTTGTAGGAACCGTAGCAGCATCGATTGTATTTTTCAAGCTCGTACAGATAACCGATGCACTTTTTGCCTCCTCGGTCAGTTATTTGGTGCCGCTATTTGCCGTATTTTGGGGTGTGGTTGACGGGGAAAACATTCACCTTTTTGACCTGGTGGGAATGCTGCTCATACTGGCCGGAATTTACTTTTCAAGAAGTCAAAAACCAACTGTTAAAACAATACCCAAATAGAATCTCTAAATCTCCGCAGCAAAATCAGACAAAAAAAATCGGGCTTCTTCTCTGTATGATATTGGTAGGATTTTTCCCAATCAAAAACCAGTAATTCAGACTATTTCAATCCCCTGTAATTGAACAATCAACCGGTTCCGGTTTTGTATTCCAAAGAAAAAACGCCGCTAAATGGACCGTATAAAAAAATGGTTTGGAGCCGGAAAAAAGAAGTCGGAAGAACCCGGGCAAGCATATAAAAGTGAAGTGGAATCTGATATCGTCAATCGCGATGATTTTCTCAAATGGTCAGATAATAAAAGTATTCTGGCAGATTTTCTAAATGACCTTAAGTCTGAATACGGCAAATACCTGATAGAGACAGAGGAACACGAAGAGTGGGTGGATTTTCTCAGCAGCAGAGGTGCAGATGGATTCATGGTTCATACGCAAAAATACCCCGGAACCCTGTCCAAATGGATATATTTGGCAGAATACCTCAAAGACCAGACCATGAGCTGGGGCTATAAACTTTACTCCTCCGAAGAAGGGTCTGATGGTGGACATGCCCCAATTACTTATTTGAGATACTACTTCAAACCACCTATTAAGAACAAGCTATCCAAACCCATTGATCAAATTTTTGGTAACATTACCATCGAACTCAAAATGAACGACGGCAATTCCGAATCACTGAAATACCAGGCACTCCACTACAGCGATAGAAACTATCAGCCACCAAGAAATATCGGGCTTTTGTACGAGAGTATTTTTGAGCAGGAGTGAGGATGTTTTGGATCTGTCTCCTTTCAGAGTACTTGAAAAATTCAATGGCAATCACCTGGTCCAATTCTTCTTCAATCAGCTAAAATTTGGGATTGGTCTATTTTCCACCTCCTTTCTTTTTGTTCTAAAAACAATTTTTCTAAAATCCCGCGCCATTAAGGCAAGTAAGCTGCAATACGAAGCGGGGCACCACTACCTCCGTGGATTTTCATAGGAAAAGCCACTACTCAGAACCCACCCGGAGGAAGGTCGTCTAAGTGAGCGAGGTTTTCATAAGCAGTCACTTCCTGTGCAAACTAAATGCGATGGGCACCAATCGGGAAATAAATATGAGAGCAGAAATTCCCTCTCAACTACAGGAAATTATCACTAAAATACTCAGACCGCACTAAATTGGACAAGTCAGGAAAAATAGTAGAGGAGAGACTGAAGAAGTCAGGTAAGAAAGTTGCCTCTTATATCTGTATTTTGAGATTCTCTGATCTCTTCAAACCACCATCAATGTAAACATCTAGTTCGTGGGGTATTAGAACCCCTTACCCTAAACCGGGCAAAATCCTCGGTTGCGATCTATTATGTGGACAAGAGACCTCAGCTTAACCCGGCTCATTTTAGGAAATGAAACTCCAGAAGTTTTATCCTGTTTCACATGAGTTGAAAGAAAAATTCTCCTGTGTACCACTCCGCTCTACATCCATTTCAAAACGGCAAATCGAAAGAAACGACTCTTCCTTCAGAAGTGGAAACCACCAGCTTTTTACCATTGTCATATGTGCTGGCTGAATTAATGAAATAATCCGCATCCACTCCAATTTTTTCCAGATCCAATACCACCAGGAAATTGCCGGTTTGAAGATCAAAAAGAGCCAACTTTTCGGCGTTTCCGGACTGAGTGGCAAATCCAATGGGCTGATCTGGCAAAAACCCTATTGATCTTTTTCTATAACCAAACAGGTATTCACTGTAAATGGTCGCCCCTGTTTGGTATTCTCTTTTCTCAAAATTGTTGTCAGAACGAAGGTAAAGCTCTCCCATGTGCATATGGGGTATATAAGAAGTGGTAGAACCGGAAAACAGACCACCGGGTAAACGAGGTTGCTTCCAAATTACTTCCCCTTCATTGGACAAGTCATAACCCTTTATAGAATAAGAATTACCCCTGTCAAAATTGGCGATCAAATGTTGATCCTTTACTGCAAATGGCTCCCAGTTAATGCGGGAGTTAGATTGTTCCTCCATCTGCTCTGAAAAAACCAACTCCGCCTCATCTCCGGAAAGAAGTACTTCAACCAGGTGGACAAAATATTTTCCACTGTCAGATGTAGTGTAGTGTAAGTACAGGCGCTGTTGGTCTTCGTTCATTACGGGCATTAATTTTATGCTGTTGCTGAAAGTTAGATCATTGTGGTACAACTGATGCACATTCTCCGACTGCAGGTCGTATCGATTTATGAAAAAAGATCTGTTGTGAATATCTCCCGGTGCCACATTGGCCTTTTCTGTAGTGAAATACACTTTATTTCCTGCGCGGTAAGCCACAAGGCAAAACCCTTCAACTCCAGGCAATTCATGTAGAATAACATTGTCCTTTAACTGGCCTGTATTCTTATCCAAAACCAAAATGCCCGATCGGCAATTGCTTTTATCGATAAAATAAATCTGGTCGCCTATGATGGTGGCATCCTTTTCAATGCCCAGAACAAATTCAAAGGGTTTTTCAAAGGTCCAGAGTTGTTCACCACTTTGAAGTGAAAAAGCAACAAGGGATCTATATGTGCTTAGCAACAGCAAATCTTCAACCACAAGACTTCCGCGTAAATAATCAGATTCACCGGGTAAAAATTCCAATTGCGTCGACCAAACTTCTTCGAGTATCGAATTTGAGTAAGCCGGAGAAGTAGCTGAGTTGTCGAATAGTTCGCCATCTTCCTTTGTGCAACTCACAACCAGGAAAGGAAGAATAATGCCAATCAGTGCTATTTTTCTCATATGTATCATTTTCAATAAACCACTGAATGATTAGAGCAATTTAATCTCACGCCTATTGGGTCGAAAATTTTCAATCTTTCGGTCTCAATAGTTGGGAAGTACTTCCATGTACACCCTTCTTACACGGTTACAAAATCAGCCATTTCAAACCAAGGTTCAAATAAAACACCTTCCAGTTTTCACGCGGAAGATCATCGTCTCTTTTCTCTCCGACATAACGGAATCCCAGTTCAGAAAACGGAACAAGCCTTCCGGCCTCATAAGCGTAGGAAGCACCCAGCCCGGCATTCCAAAAATGGAGTGTTCTTCCCTTGTTTCGGGATGATTCAGTAAAAGAGTAAAATGCGGGTTCCTCATTTAAGTGAAACCGAATTTCCTGTTCGAACTCCATTGCATCAGCCAGATGGAATTCAACACCAATTGAACCAAGTGCCTGAATGTGGTGCTCGTCCCACCGAAATACCGAATACTGAAGATTGAATCCAAAGCCCATCTTATACTCCTTCATAACCACCCTTTCCTTTTTGTGTGTCCAGCCGAGGGATTCTCTCTTAGTGGTTGAATTGAAAACGGCTGAATATTGGGATATGGGTATAAACAGACCGAATCTGAATTTATCGAAGTGACCAATCCATCTAAACTCTGCAGATGCATAAAGTCCGGGAGAAAAAGCGGATTCTCTGATTTCAATTTGATCGTTGGTAAACCCATCTAATGTTTCAAGGAATTGGGTTTTAGATTTTTTAGTAAAATCAGAGATTCCAACACCTCCCAAAACCTCTAAACTGGACCGGGCTTCCTGGGCTTCCACAACAGGAACTGTATATATGCACAAGCCTTTGAGCAACAATATCAGGATAATTTTTCTCATGGTTTCGGCTTTCTTCTACCAAAGATAACAAATTATTTAAAGATAAGGAAAATAATTCCTGCGTATAGATGAGTCCACTCCCTTTCCCGTTTAGAACCACTCCCAAAATCGAGTAGCTAATCTCAACTATGTGGTTGCAACCGCGGTAAAATAACAGTAAAGGTCGTCAGTCTCCATTTGCCTTCCTCATTCCACCTAGTAAACTCATAAACAATTTAGCGTTTGAAAAAAGGATAAACCCACCTATAAAGATTCCACTCAGGATTAACTCGATTCTGCCTAAACCTGCCCCTAATAGGACATCGGCTATGTAAATCACACTTATACCAGATAGCAGGTTGGGCAAGGAGTAATACAAATAAAACTTATACTCCACCTTCATGATACTACCCTCTAATTTTTCTTTGTGAATAAGCTGAACTATTTTATCTGTAAACACAAACCAATAGATCGTCCCAAAAAGTAGTATTTCGAGATATGGGATGTAAATTGGCTTGTTAAAAAGAACTGAAGCCCAAAAAAATAATCCAGCAACTCCAAGGACTGAAGTAAAAAAATTAGTTACATAGATCAAATTCACACTAGCATTCATAAATGAACTCACACCTGTCCAAAATAAATTTCAGACATAGAAATGGCTTCTCTATATCAGCGAG
>REEO01000088.1 GCA_007695035.1 Saprospirales bacterium
TCGTAACAAGGTAGCCGTACCGGAAGGTGCGGCTGGAATACCTCCTTTTAAGAGTACTACCTCTTCCAAAATTTTCCCGTCCACTTGCTGTGCTCTTTTTTCTTTGATTTTCCTGAATATATTTTTCTTCTACATTTTGTTTTCAGTCCCGTAGCTCAGCTGGTTAGAGCGCTACACTGATAATGTAGAGGTCGGCAGTTCAAGTCTGCCCGGGACTACTCAATTTGTCGCATCCCCGCCTCGTTTTAATTACTGCGGCAGGGCATTTTGATCACCTCCATTGGTGATTATCTTTTTTGGGGGATTAGCTCAGCTGGCTAGAGCGCTAGATTTGCATTCTAGAGGTCAAGGGTTCGACTCCCTTATCCTCCACCACTTAAGCCCTTATCTGTTTTATCGCAGGTAGGGGCTTTTTGCTGCTAACTTCCATGGACTTCCTCAAAATTCCCACCCCCATCCCACAGACTCACCATTTTACAACTGATATTGGATGCTCCCTCCCAAAAGGATTGGAGACTTTAATACTTTGACCCGTCATCCGCCTCTTAATTCGTGAAAATTTTCCCCCGGACTTCTTAGTCAAACCAACTGCATTTATTAAATTTGCTTGCCATATTTTGAAGTGCCATGAAAAAATTTAATGAGATAAACTGGGAGAAGAATGGTCCCGACGGTATAGAAAAGCACATCCACCCCCGGCTGCCCGACCGGGTGTTGTCAGCTCGCGTTAATTTCCTCTGGGAGAAACACGGGGAAGTTGCCTTCGATTGGGACACGATCCTCGGTTTCTCGGGCAAAAGTCTTATTCTTTTCGACAAAACCGAACCGCTCCTCCAATTTGCTTTGGGTTGTTTTAAGAAGCGTGATTCGGGATGGACGTTACTGTGCAATCAGTCTTTACCTCACCTGTTTAATCTCTGGAACCACAGAGGTGAGTTTAAAAAGCTGAAAGTGGCCGTTAAAGACCTTGCGAATAACTGTTTCCCGGACCAGCATGCATTGCTCCTTAATGCCCTGTTGAGGCTGCTCGCCAACCTGGAAAATGAGTTTGTCTCTGATATCGCAATATCACTTTCACAAGATGCAAAATTTGATCAAACATCGGTTGAATTCCAAAGATTTATTGAGCACACTTGTTTTGGCCTGGCGCTTGAGGAATCCCTGAATGCTTTCGAGCGCGGTGAAACAGCATCCCCAACCTCTTATTTTAACAACTCCTACCGCGGCAAAAGCCTCTATGAGAATACCAGGATGTGGGTAATGCTTTCGACGGTAAAAAGGGAACTCGATCCAGATGCCATTCTGTCCAATGCATTTAAAGGAGATGATAAACACCTGGGATCTGTACAGGTGGCATTTATGAAATATGCCAAAAGCCGGCTTAGAATCCCTTTTGCACTGTCAATTCACACCTGGAGAATGGCCGAGCAATTGTTTTACAATGCTCCAAAGCGAAAGAAATTTTACTATTTCGCCATGTTGGACCTTGAGAATGACAGCCTCTTGGACTTTGCCTTCGATGGGGATAGTGGGGTCGATCACCTGCTTTACATAACCCAAATATGGAGCTTTCCGCATTTGTTCGCTTTTCTGGTGGAAAAAGGCCTCATCCCGGATGCGAGGATTTACGAATTGCGGAATTATTCGTGGAAAATCCAACGGCGATTGATCCTGGATAACGAAGACTACTTGCTGCCCTACAGCTTTTTACGCTTCATTCCACCAGACCCCGATTTAAAAAAGGGTTTTGACATGGAATCACTGCTTGAAGATGCCCTGAAACCAAACAGCGCCCGCTGCAAAAATTTGATCAAAGAACTTCGCGACTTCGAGGATTTCAATGAACTCTACTTTTCTAAAATGCCCACCCGGGACTTTTTATTGGAAGAGTAGGGGCGCAATTTAATGTTTTAGTCTCTTGTTGAGGGTTTTGAAAAAGCCTTCCTAAATGGTTGCTGCTGAGCTTATACTGCCTGCCTTGCCGACCCCAAAGTGGCCCAATAAACTTCCTGCGCAGAGGATTCTAAGCCTGATTGTCTTGCCAAAAAATGGAAATGAGATTTACTCAATCATACTGATTAATCGACTCCAACAACTCCCCGTCTTTCCAGACCTGTACAAAAATTTTACAATCGTCCTCGGGACTTGCTGACATACTGAAGGTGTATTCACTTCCATTTTGCTGGGCTCCAAACAGAATGGAGTAATACGGTCCGAAAACACCGGCGGGATTGTTGTCGATGCTGATGCTTTTGTTGCTGTGAGTTTCTGTAACCCCGTCTTGTTCGGAGGTGCGCTGCTCCGATATGCGTTCGGAATAACTGAAGATTCGGTCGGGCTGGGCATTGCAGAAAAGTGCCTCCACATGGTAGGGAAATTCAAAACTTTTTGAAGATCCATTGTCCGGAGTCATATGTATGGTGTTTCCGCGGATCGTTACACGCAAGCCATCCAGGTGAAAAGCGAGTAAACCGTTGTTATTGGCTCTGATTTCATGGCAGCAGTCGTTGTCTTCAGTGAAGTGAATAATTCGGCTGCCCGCATCGTCAATACAAATCGTTTCCTGGCATCGCGCACCGTATCTGGCGTTAAAAGTCTTTTTGCCCGGTCCGTGAACGCGAATTTGCTGTTTGCTTCTCATCCCTATGGTTCTGCGTCCATGCATATAGGTGTAATCTGAGTCCACCCCGATTCTGACATAAGTGAATTCACGGCAGTGGTCCGGGCAGTCAGTGCTGATTTCAGGTGGGTGGAACTCCAGATCGTAAGTCAGGGTGGAAAGGCTGTCTGATGTTATTTCCTCGCCTGTGGTTGCATCTACTATTTTCATAGGAGTAACTACGATATCGCCGCAATCACAGGGGGGTGGGGCAGGCTCAAAAACAGGGGGCTCCGGCTCTTCCGTAGGTTCTGCCTCTTCAAAGACATCAGGTGATCGTCCGATGCCATCCTTTTTTTCTACCTCCTTAAATACTTTTGCCTCCTCGCCTACGAGATTAAAGGAGTCCCAAAAGGATTCGGCACCGCTTTCAAATTGTTCGCGCATGTCTTCCGGGGCATCTTCCATGTCCGTGCCTATCAATTCGGCAAACTGCTCCTTAAGTTTTTCTCTAAAGTCCCCGTATTCATATTTCGTCCCTGTAATCATGGATGTGAATATCCAAAAAGTCTGCTGGATCAGGGCTTCGCGCTCCCTGTCCGGTGTACCGCTAAAAGGAGTGTTGATGAGCCCCTCTTCTCTGAGAAAATCCACCGATTCCTCTATTTTGGTGATGGCGTCGTAATAGATATCCGCTGCCAGTTGCGGTCTTTTTTCGGGATTGATAAGCACAACTGGTACATCGTTCTGCCCGGTACCCGACTCTCCCAATGTGAATGGAGTTCCCGGCTCAACAGATTCAAATGCCTCATCCTGGAGGTCGCGGGGAAGGGTGTTTCCAGGTATTCTCGCCCTGGTTCCATCTTCAATCATGTCGGTGGCATGACCAATAAAAACTTCATCCGGTTTCACACGGCTTTGGTCGCTTGTAATCAATCCATCGACCAGATCAGGTACCAGTCCCTCTTCATCAAAAACCTCCATATTAGGTCGCACCCAGCTTGCCGGATCGGTAACCGCTTTTCCATCGGGAACGGGCGGGGTATTTACATCTGCGCAGTATCCTTTTATCGGAATTACAACCACTCTTTTGGCAGGAATATTGACCCTGCGCGAATAAGGAGCTATGTACGACTGATAGCCCTCTGTGGGTGGAATGTAGAAGGGAGGAATGTTTATTAAACGGTCTTCCTCTCCCATATTTCTTATTTGTAAATCCGCAATATGCCCGGTGGTATTTCCAGTTCCGGTGGCACTGTACTGTAAGTCCCCATCGAAAACCGGCAGACCATTCCAGTCAGCGTTTTCAAGGACCATTGATTTTGCATCCGCGACCTCGAGTTCATTAATCGATGTGTGGGCAGCTTCTGCAAGCCCGTATATTCCAAAAAAGGCAATAAGTACAAGTAACTTCATATCAGTTGTTTAAAGCAGTTAGCAATAGTTCATCCCAGCCCAGTCACTTCAAAATAATGGCTCCTACCAAACCAGGCCCCCTCCGTATACCACAATTCATACCATTTGCAATATAACCATTTTGGTCAAATAAACATGCGGTGAATGTAAAAAAATTCCAAACGTTCATTCGCATTTTGGAAAAACCGGTGGCGGGTTTTGGGTTTGGCGCAAATAATGAGGAATACCACGATGCTCATTTTCACAACCTCAAGGTTTTTTTTAGAATCACCTGTAATTGTTATTACCCACCCTAAAAGACTCCAACGGGGTCATACAAGAGAGCGATGGGTAGACCCATCGCGGAAGAAACAAAGAAGAGCTGCACCCTTTAGGGGTGCGACAAAAAACGCTGAACATGTGCCCGATGGCCAACGGACAATCTCCCAGACCAGACCCAAAGAAAAAATCTACAAGATTTTCGATCTTCCTGGGTTATAACCCACCCTCCACATCCCAAATAATCACCCCAAAAAAATTCCATCCGAAAAATTGGATCCAAAAGGTCTTGGCAAAATCGATTCAATGTTATATCTTCACCGCGATATTGGTGTACCAAAGAAAAAAGCGTTATATGAAAAAGACCACGACAACACTTGCCCTGGCAGGTGTCTGGCTGTTTTTGCTTTCCACAATGGCGGTTTTTGCTAACAATGAGACAGGTGGATTCCTGAAGGCAGAGGAGATAAAGGCTACCGCCACGGACCCCGTATTGTCCGATAATCTGACCGTCAGCGTGCGAGGAACAGGCCAGACTATTGGAGATATCCTGATGTTAGAAGTGAGAAATTACAGCGACAGAAGAACGGAATACCTGACCATCCAGCCTGCCCTAATTCCGGGCTACAGTAGATTCCAGGCATACATGGTTACCGAAACAAAAGAGGTTGCTGTTTCTCCGGGAACCACCATTACAGTGCCGGTAGCAGGCATTTGCCTCGACCCCAACAAGCCCCCTTTGAGCTCCGGCAGGCGTGGAACACCTTATGAGCATTGGATTTGGGTGGATACTCTGGATGAAAACTGGAGGCCTACGCAAAATGAGGGCTGGGTTTCCGATCCGGCTGTAGAGGTTTTAAATCCCATCAGGGAAGAACCCCTGGCCCACAGAATTGATTTTTACCGGGACCCGGAAGGCCTGGCTGATTTTGCCTACACCGCCATTATAACTATTGAGGAGGCCATCGACAGGCTGCACGCAGAGGACGAGCTGGTGACACCCCTTTCTCAAAACCGGGAACACGAGCGCAGGGCAATTTTACAACATACGGTGTGGATGACAATGGCCCCACTTCTGGGAGAAACTTACTCCAAAGATGATTTTAAACAGCGACTCGTGGATATGTTGGGCGAAAAAGAAGAGAAACCGGAGGACACCAATATGGACGATGAGGTATCTAATTTGTGGGATGCTTTTGAACTGGTTGGTCGCGAGGCAAAAGTTATGAAAAAGGGAGAATCTTCCTCCTTTTTAAATCCGCCGCAAATGTTGCAGAGTGAGACCTACCTAAAAAGTGAATCTCTTATCGAGACTGCCGGCTTACAGCGATGACCGATATTCCCAATGAGTCTGAAAAATTCCTGTTTTTACTAAAATAAAAAGTTTAAGGGTGAAAATATATTTACAATTTTTAACAATCTGCCTTGCCTGCTTAATGCCAATGATGGTGTTTGGCCAGGATAATTCGGAGGGCGAAACAAATGACCTGGAGGTGGTAGAAAGTGCCATCGATTGGGACAATATTGACCTCACTTCACCGCGAATGAAACCGGATGTGTCGGTGGTACCCTGGTGGGTTTATGCGGGGGGTGGCGCTGCCCTTACCGGTGCGGGTATTTTAATACTAACTGATGGGAGCGATGACCCCGATGACCTTGAGGCCAGAGATATTCAGGTGCAAATTGATTGTGGAAGGGAAGGGCAGGTGGATCCGCTCATAAATGATCTCGGAGAAGACCTTACCCTGGAGAGCTTTGAAGCTCCTGCAGACCTGGTGACTCAGAGTGGCAACCTACTTATTGTATCAGCGGATGCCAGGGAAAATTTTTCAATAACGTACACTGTCAGCGATGCGGATGGGGAGACCGATGAGGGAACAGTTTTTGTGCGGATAATCCTTACTCAAATTGATATTCCGGATATTAGCTACGAACTCAATCAGGGTGAGGACTTATCAACCAATGTTTTCAATTATTTTGACTGTACAGATTGTGAATTGATGAGTGTTTCCAGTGCAGAGGGCTTGGCTTCCCTGGATTATTCTCCTGAAGGACCTGTTGACATCACTTTTGAGGAGGGATATTCTGGTACGGTCAACCTCCTTTACACCATTCACTTTGAGGACGATTGCACTGCGGAATCCACTGCAAATCTGACCATTGAGGTGTTGCCTCCCGGGGAACCTCCTGTGGCCAATGATGTGGAAATTATGGTGACCTGTGGAGAGGGCGGTAGTGTCTTCCCACTGGAGAATGACGAGGGCGATGGATTGAGCCTCGATGGTTTTGAGGTGGACAACAACTGGGTTGAACAAGACGGGGATGAACTCATTATCTCCCCAGATGCCTATGAGAGCTTTGAAATCCGGTACACTGTAGTGAATGCCGGGGGACTGAGTGAAGAAGCCTCTGTCTTTGTAAATGTAATCATACCCCCGATTGAGGTGGAGGACATAGAATTAACTGCCCAACCGGGAGAAAGTATTGGATTGGTGATTTTTGACTTTTTTGATTGCGAGGATTGCGAGGTTGTGGACTGGGATTTCGATCCGGCCATCGGGAGTGTTTCATTCGATTCAGACGGTTCTATCGACATTGAAGTCTCTGAGGATTTTACCGGTGTGGCCACTTTGATTTTTACTGTTCTTTCTCCCTGTATGGCTGAAGAAAGCGGTCGAATTTTTATTGAGGTAGCTGAATCAGACTGTGAGATTCTGAGTGGATTACTGACTGTAGTTGATGCTTCCTGTGGACTTTCAGATGGAGCGATTTATTTTGATGCTTCGGGACTGGAGAGCACTTATGAGTTTTTGCTGGATGGTGAAGAGGTGGGTGACAGTGTGAAAAATTTGGAAACTGGAGAATATGTGTTCTCGGTGGTGGACATCGAGGATGATGCATGTAGCCAGGATTTTCCCGCGGAAATTGAAAATCCTTTTGATATTGAGTTCAGCGCAGAGGTAATTTTCGCCAACTGTCTGGAATCCGGTGATTTGAATTTTGAAATTGACCCCGGAAATTACACCCTTGATGGACAACTTCAGATGCAGGCTGTGGGTGAGGGATTCGATTTGGTAGCCGATATTCCTTCCCCTTCGTTTTCTCTGAGTGATTTAGTGGATGATGTGGACCTTCAGGATACAGTGGAAGTGACAATTTGGATGGAGGGGAACGAGGAGGAATGCAGTTTTGAAGAGAGTTATGAGATACCCGTGGAAGACCTGCACTTTGAGTTGGAAGATTACACAGTGGAAACCTATGTAGGCGATGGAGCCACATTCAATTACCTGGAGGTGGCTGCAGAGGGCACCGGAATGGTGGTAATAGAGTTTGAAGGTGGGGACGACCAGGAAGTGGATATTGATGAAGCAGGGAATGTAAACTATACCATCCTGGAAGAGATGGATTTTACCGTAACGGTCACCGTAAGGGACACCTGCGGAGTTGAAAAAACCGCCATAATTGAATTTATGTTGGACGATGTTCCCTGTGAGGATTACGAGGTGGAATTTGATGTTGGACCGGCCAATTGCGGACTGGAGGACGGTTTCGCCATTGCGGATGTGAGTCCCGAAAATGATGACCTGGAATTCCTGTGGAGTACGGGCGATACCGAAAATTTCATTCTGGATTTAGCGCCAGGGACTTATGGGCTGGTTATCACAGACCCCGGTACAGGCTGTGTGGACAGTTTTTCCGTGGAGATATTGGAGTGGGAAGATGGAGATTATTTGAAGTCCTACGATATCGACCCCGGGAATTGTGTGGATGAGATGGTTTTGGAGGTGTTGTTGGAAAACCTAAAGTCCTCTGAGTTGATTGTTTGGGCAGAGCGGCCCGACGGGATTTTGTTCGATGCATTGGTGCCGGTTGGAACCATGGATTTAAACGATATTTTTGATTTGACTCCCGGACAATGGGTCTTTTCTTTTAGTGATCCGAATGATATCGATGGAGATTGTCTTCAAGAGGTGGTAATAAATATCCCGGAACCAGACTTGCCACAGCTTGAAGTGGTCGATGTGGTCGCTCCGAGTCAACCGGATGCCACGGATGGTTCGATTGCCATCAATATTTCCGGTGGAGAGCCCCCCTATGTGGTTTTTGTGAATGATGAAGCTTTCGAATTCCCGGCTGAGGGTGAGTACGAAATTCCCGAGCTCAGTCCGGGAGAGTACGAAATCCAACTCGTGGATGACCTCGGCTGTGAATCTGATGCAATTACTGTGGTACTCGAAGTAGATGATACGGATGACTTCTTTTTATCACCACTCAAGGTGGGAGTAGGCCACAATTTCCCGGGATCACTGTCAGATGGTAGCCGGGGGATACCCGAATTGCCCTTTTCATCAGATGCGCATGTGATACAGGATCGCAGCACAGCCTTTTACCTGGCCTGGGAAATTGCCGATAGTCCGTTTGAAGTGGTGCTGGGATACGCCCGGTTCAGTGGGTACGTCGTTGATCCAGCCATTTCCGGGCAAATGCGAATTGGAGGCAACACCATAAATCCCGCCATCAATTTTTCCATGGATTCCCTACTGCCGTTTTCCGGTATGCAGCTAACCAGTGGCTGGCGACGGGATTTGATCGCATTGCCCGATGGTAGCAACAGTCAGGGCCTCCAATTTGAGTCCAGTCAACAGTTTTTTCCCACAGGCCTTAACTGGGACTATCAACCCACGGACCGCTTTTCGGTCAGGGCCTTCGGACAAATTCTGCTACTGGACGATTTCAGTGGAATGGATGGCTTTGAATACGGCCTGAACCTGCAGTATAGTTTTTGATGAGGGTGGTGGGGTCTGACCGGTGAGGTGCTAAGTTTTGAACCTCCCATGTTTGTAACTGGCTCAGGGTCAATATTCAACCAGATGGTTTCAACCTTCGTGTCGCTGGGTTTGTAAGGTGAGAAAAAATCCACCAACCAATAGTCCCATTGAAGCAAATTTGGGTTTAGAAATTCAGAGTGGTGCCACACCAGCACTCGCGATATGGCTCTGAATGTAACCTGCGATCAGGTGAAAACGCAAGGCATTGGGACTCTGTGCGATCCTCAATCCGTCACCACAAAATGACATCATTCCATCGAGGAGTTCAACGCCATCCTTCAAAAACCTATACTGCCAGTAATACACATTTCTACCCATCATGGGGGCGCATGTCCAGTCCGTTCATGTATTGGCCGGTGATATTGTTTTAAAGGTATTTGAATCGCCAGAGGTTGAAATGCCATCACTTCTGAATAATGAGAGGGGTTGAAAAGTAACCTTGATTCTGGGTGTGTAGATGGAGGTAATAAAAGCCCGGTGATACATCCCTCAAGTCTATATTTACTTCCTCCTCACCATTCTGTACTTCAGCAATCAATTGCTTTTGCCCCAATGTATTTGTCAGATACACCTTCTGCGGACCATTTATCTCCCCGACCCTCGAATTAATGTAATCTGTTGCAGGGTTGGGGAAAACGGCGAGTGAGCCGGATTCTATTTCCTGCAAATTGGTTATCTCTTCATCGGAATCCTAGAAGTATTCAACCCGGTATTTTAATCCATCAAAAATTGGTCTTGAGAACATGTAAAACTTTAAATTACCATCGTCCGAGAAATCGAATTCATGAGTGTTGAACAACACGAATCCCTGTAGTTGAGCGGATTTATGCATGTAGTTTATAGTAGCTTTATTGTTTTCCTCATCCAATTCCAGAAAAATTTTCTCTGTAATTCTGAAGTCATTAGTACCCTCCTTCCTGGTTCCATAATAGGCCGTATCCAGCATTCCGGTCTGATCATAGATCAGCCCTAAAAATCTGTTTGGGTACATTTCCGATTGATCATCGAACCAGTAAGAGTGGATTTCCGAAGGTTCGTTCCACTGGTTTTCATATTCTATGCTATCAATATTATGCATTTTCCAGCTCTGGTTAACCCATCGTTCTATAGATCTCAAAGTGAGGTAGCTATCATCATTGTATTCAAATGCGTGTCTCCATGAATTCTGCCATTTATTATCAATCCAATCCCTCTCAACTACCTCTACTTTGTTATTCAGAGAATCGTAGGTAGAGATGCGCTTTTCTGAATTCACTGTAATCCGACCTGTATCTACCCTTTGTCTCAGGAATTTTATCTTATTGTTATTTTCGTCGTACTCATAGGTTTGAATAGTCCGCTCTTCCAAATGGCCTGTGTAGTAATTGACTAGCTGGTAAGCCTTAGAAATAAGGTTGCCGTTTTAGTCATAGTCATAGAGCCTCCTGGAAGTATATTGCCAGTTTCCATTCTCAAATGATTCACCGGTCTGCACCAATAAATTGGATTGGTCATCATATTCAAATTCCGACCGCAAATAACTCGACCAGACTCCATCGGTTTACCTAAATCGCTCTCTGTGGATTTCATTCCCTGAATCGTTGTATTTAAATTTTACCGAATCAATAAATAAGAGGTCGTCTGAGAGGAAATCCAGTCTGAGAATCCGGAACGAAGCGGGTTCTTTTGGTATGGCCGATATGTAATCATGTAAGTGACCATAGGCAATTTCCTGAAATGTAGAAAATACATGAAAGTCAATATAGGATTCCTTAACGGTATCACTCATGGATTGCGCTGAAATACCCGCCCCTGATATCCAGAGTAATATTAAAAATGAGCAGGTTGTAAAGTATTTTCCCATCTGTCGATTTTTTCATCTGACAGTTTCACATGATCCAATGATATAGATTAAAGAACATCTTTGCCGCTTTCAATAATTGCAAGCCCGGGAAAATCTAAATCGTTGCAAATGGGGGGAGAAAAGTATTAGCAAGAGATCCTTTTGCAGTCCTCCACATTCCATTTTCTGAAAAAAAGTGGTCCTTTACCTAATACCCCCTTGTAAGCTTTAAAAACTGGTTGTAAAAAGCGCTTCCGATAGAGCAGTACTGGCCGTTTTGCAACACGAGCTCCCGGTTTCCGTGGTCAATCATGGAAATGCAGTTGAGATTGATGGCTTCAAAGCGATTGATCTGGAAAAATGAGGATGGCAAATGCAGTAACAACTGAGCCAGAGACAGACTGCATTCAAGGGTTGCATTGGACTTTAGAATGACCTGCGTTTTTCCCTTTCCCTTGGGGCCGGTTTGTATGTACACGATTTCTGCCGGGTCGATCAAATAGGACTTTTTCCCGGAACTGATGTTTACGAATCGGTTTACTTCCAGTTTTTCAAAATCCCGCAATTCCTGAGCTCTTGCGAGGAGGGAATCCAGAATATTGTGGTAGTGTTGAATCCAGGCTGACCAAAATGGCTTATTCAGGATATAAATGATCTCCTGATTGTATTCATTCAATAACTTCTTGGCATACTCGTATTCGGTATTGGCGGTAACGACGATCACTGGAGGAATATCCACAGACCTCTTTTTCAACTCACTCAGCAAGTAGAAAGCATTTCCACCCGGCAACCCAATGTCAAGAAAAACTACATTGGCCGGAGTGGATACGATGAGTTCATAGGCTTGAGAGACATTGGCCGCTTCACCGACCACTTCAAATTTTCCGTCTTCCTTGAGGGCGTTGATCAGTTCAGTTCTCGCCATTTTTTCATCTTCTACTACCAGCGTTTTGTATGCTGTATTGTTATCCATAGTGGTAGTTTTTTGGAAGTATTACAAAAACTTTGGTGCCGTGGGGTTTCACTGTCCTATTGTCAGCAGAGATCCAGTTGTCTTCATAAGAAATTTCAATGGGTTTGGAATTGTTTTTATTCAAAAGTTGAATGATTTCCTCCATGACCCGGGTACTGGATTTTCGCTCCATTTTGGGGGTTTCTTTTTTGGTCTGTCTGCCGATTCCATTGTCGCAAACTTCGATGTATACCCAATCTTCATCTTCGTGCAGCACGAGCTCCAAAAATCCATATCGGCTACCTCCCCGAATTCCCTTTTCAATGGCATTTTCCACGTGAATCTGGATCAACAGGCTGGGAATTTTCACCTCTTCCAGAGTCGAAGGATCAAGCTTAATGCTTTTGCGGTACTCAAAGATATCTCCAAACCGGGTAAGAGCAATGGCGATGTAATTGTCCACTATAGTCAATTCTTTGCTCAGCGGATGAGCTTTTTTATCTGAAAGGGTATTGTGAAACAAAAATTGCACATTTTCAGCCAGTTTACCGATCATTCCAGTGGTTTCAGGGTCTTTGCGGTATTTGGACTGTATCCAGTGCAGTACATTGTTGATAAAATGGGGATTGAAGTAATTGGACAGAGCTTTTACGCGCAACTGGTCCATTTGCACTTCGTTTTTCTCCATCATGGCTACTTTTTCTGCGTGAAGTCGCTGCTGCTTGTATCTCATTGCCACAAGCAATCCGAGAATAGAAGCTCCAATCATAGTGAGGAAAAATATGTGCCAGGGATTTTCAAACCACAGGAAAGGTACCAGCACCATCTTTTCCAATTGGTGGTTGACCTGATTGTTTTTGATGGCCTCCAGGCGGAGAAGATACCTGCCGGGAGGGAGATAGTTTATCAGGGTGGACATGGGTTTTGAGTCCGCCTGATAGAATGGATCACCATTTTTATCAAAAAGTGAAATGCGGTAGTACACATTGTCATTGAGCAGCACATTGCCCTTTGCCCTCCAATCCAATCTCAGACTTCTCCTTCCCGTCGGCAACAACAATTCCTCCCTTGTCAAATCAATTTTTTCGTTGCCTGCCATTGCCGCTGCCAGTTCCACTTCTGTGTCCGTCAGATCGAACTCCAATTGATCCAAATCAAAACGCAGGGCTCCCTCCAGGGTACCTATCCAGACATAGCCCCGGCTATCTTTTAGGATGGCGTTCTGTTCGGCTGCCATACCGGGAATATCGCTTTCGAAACTCAAGCTGTGTATAAGCGGGTTGTCCGGATTTTCAAAATCCTGATCTTTTGGGATAAAGTGAATGGCGTAATCAGAGCCTGCGATTAAATACTGATCTACTTCAAGAAGGCTAATGATGAATTGACTTTCAGGCCCCGGCAAGGCTATTTTGATCCAATCGTCAAATAAGTTACCATTTTCCAAATCGTAGAGGTGCGGGTCTTTGAGGAAGTACAAGCCTTTGTTTCCCCCTGTCCAGAGTTGTTGAGTGCTGTCAATTATCAGGCTCATCGCCCCATCGCTCAGCGGTTCCACATTGTTGCGGTTCCACTTTCCGAGCAATTGATTGTCAAAGCAATAGGCCGCCACCCCTTTGGAAGTTCTACCCATCCAGATACGACCATTTTTGTCTTCATCAAAACACAGAATATTGAAGAAATCGAGTCCTTCCTCTTCTCCAACTAATTGATAATCAGATGGATTTTCAGGGTCGAATTTCATAAAACCAATTCTGTTAGCACCGACCCCAATTTTTCCGTTGCTGAGTTCTTTCAGGAAATAACCGGTTCGAAAAAAGTCCCAGGTATAAGCCGTTTTCTTCTTGCCATTGTCTATGGCATGTATCCCTTCATTACCCTCCTCAAAAAAGTAAACTCTACCTTCTTTGTCACTGTATGCGCCCGTTAGCATTCGACCTATCTGCAGTTTTGAATCCTCGGGAACTCTGATCTCATTGCCGTCAAACCAGGCAAATCCTCCCTCCCCCTCGTAGCCGCCAAACCAGATGTTGCCATCCCCATCTTCAGCAATCATATGCAGACCTGCAACCATATTAGGGTCATGGTCAGACAGATGCAGTATACCATTTTTGCGATGGATTGCTCCCGCACCGGACGCATAGACCTGGTCTCCATTGGGGAGTAATACTACTGAGTTGTTAGCGGAACGATGGATGTTTTCCATGAACATTTCCACCTCCAAATCTTCATTCAGGATAACGGAATGATAAATATAGTTTCCGGCACTAATTTCCTCTCTTACTCTCAGGGCACGATTTATATAATGGGTGGTTTTTATACCAATTCCACGTATGGGAGTATAACTTTTTCCATCTTTACAAATTAGTTCAATTGGGGTGAAGTTGCCTTTATTATATTGCAATATCCGGCTGGATTCAATATCGAGGAACAGTTTTTTTGATAATAGCTGAAATTTATTGGGGGCTTCAATAACATCGATTAATGCTCCGGACTTCAGATTATAGCACTCAATGAGGTACATGGTTGGATCGGGATGTACCAACCTCAAACCCAAAGTATCTCCATCGACAAAGCTAGAGCCCGCCAATTCAAAAATCCTTTCTTCGGGAATTTGGAGGCTAAAGTAGTCGGGAACTATTTTTTCTGAACTGTCAGGAAAAAAATTGTACAACTGCCCTGTATTGGGGTCAATTAATTTGAGTTGAGCGGATTCGGGAATATATAAAGATAGGAGCCCCTGTTTATTAAATTTTTGCCATCCATTTTCATCCGAATACAGGAGGAGGTAATCTGATTCTGCGCCACTCCCTTGAAACCAAACCCCGTGTTCATCAGAGAAATACAGGAGATAATTTCCACTTATTCCCTCTTCCATCAGATCCCAGTGCTCCCATTGCAGACCATCGAATCGACTAAACCGGTCAAACAGAGAATAAGCCACCCATAACCTTCCCTCAACATCTAGTTGAAGGAAAATCACCTGATTGGTATTCAGCCCATCATTTTGCGTATAGCTTATCTCTACCGGCCGCTGAGCATCCAGTGTGATGCAGAGTGAAATCAGCAAAAAGATGCAAATGAGCGTAGGCTTCATTATTTTTCTTGAATGGCTATTGAGGCACCAATATAGAAAAAGTTAATCACAGAAGTATCCCCCTGTGTATTAAAAGGCTTCTCTGAGGGTGTGAACGGTCTTTTCCAGAGTATGAAATGTATTTTAGAACGTATGCTAGATGCTTTTCATGGATATAATTCCCCCTTTCATTCCTCCAACAGACCTTTTCACAGCAATGTTAAAAAATGCAGTCACACTTTTTTTTATGTTTGGGTTTAGGATTGACAGATTTCTGAATGGAAAGGTTGTAGACTAAAGGGAACATAAACAAATGAAACCTATACTGGAAAAGAGCTTTAAGTCCGGCTTAATTATGCTTGCTGCGATTTTAATCAACTTTACTGTTATTTTTGCCAATCATCTTTTGGGACAGAACCTTCAAATAAAAGCAGATCAAAAAATGAATACCCCTGCAATAAACCCTGAAGAGGAAGAAAAGGTAGGTGTAGAAGATCATTTTTCGGGCATTATGCGCCAATCCAGATCGGGTCTATGCAATCAATTGGACTCCAGTTTGTGCTATTCAGTGCAACCCTTTCCGGTAGTTGAATTTGCTATTGAAGAAAGATTTGAAAGTGTGGAAAACACTGCAATTTATCATTCGCCTTTGGTGGCTGATATGGACGGGGATTGTATTCCTGAAATAATAATGGCCGGCACAGAGAATTTCAGGGCTAACCCCCGACTTACCAGCGGCATCCATATCCTGGATTCCCGAACCGGGGAGACAAAATTTTATATTCAAACTGCAATGTACGGTTGGTCCACCCCCAACAGTTTCGCAATAGCTGATGTCGATAGGGACGGCACGCCTGAGATTATCGTGGCCGCTGCTGATCATGGTTCCAATCCCTCTGAATTGAGGGGCAGGCTTATTTGCTACAATCTGGATGGTTCTGTAAAATGGATATCCGACCAAAAATTTGGGGTAAACGTTACCTTCGGATATGGCGGGAATGTAGCACTGGCCGATTTTAATCAGGATGGAATACCAGAGGTTTACATCTACAATGAAATTTTCAACGCCCAAACCGGGGTGAAATTGGCAGAAGGTGGGAATAATGGAAGAGGGATTTCTGACGAATCATCTTTAAGTGGTTCATTAGCCATAGGAATTGCAGCTAACCTGAATGGAGATATTTCCACCCTGGAATTGGCTGCCGGCTATACCATTTATGAGTTAAATATTGTGAACACCAATGGAATGCAGGGAAATACTATGACTCCATTTAATATTGAACTAGATGGTGAGTTTCACGACGGATTTACTTCGGTCGCAGACATCACTGGAGACAATCACCTGGACGTTGTAGTGGCTTCTCAGGGTGTTTTCCCCTTTGGCAGATTATATGTTTACCAATTGAATGCCGGTGAATTGACTTTTATCGCAAGTGCCTCTCCAGAAAATGGAAATGGGAATTGCTGTAGAGATTATGTTGGCCCACCTTTTATTGGAGACATCGATGGAAGTGGACAGCCATCTATTGGTATAACGCGATCATTGAGGTTAATAACCTATAAATACGATGGTACTGAATCCCTGGAAATGATTTGGTCTATAAACACCAATGACAATTCAGGCCAAACCGGAATGACTATGTTTGACTTCAATCAGGATGGTATAATGGAGATTGTTTACCGGGATGAAAGGGCCTTGCGCATAATCAATGGATCTGTTGACCCACCTGAAGATCTGGCTGTTTTCAGTTGTTTCTCGGGAACCGGTATTGAGCATCCAATTGTGGCGGATATTGACAATTCCGGCTCTTCAAAAATTGTGGTTGGTTGTGCAGATTTTATTACCCAAAGAGGCAAAATGGCAGTTTTCTCCTCTCCCGTTGACCAACAAGCCTGGGCCCCATCACGTGGGATTTGGAATCAATACAACTACCACGTATTCAATGTCGATGATGATCTCATAATACCAGTGCAACAGAAAAACAATGCTACCTACGCCAATGGGGCATTCAATAACTTTTATGTGCAGGGGTCCCTTCTAAATGAGGAGGGTACCTTTCTTCAGAGGGTGCCCAATTTAAGTGGAGCGATCGAATGCATTGATTACGATATCGAAACGGATCAATTTGTGGTTGAGTTTTCACTGTTTAATGAAAGAAATGCCAGTCTTTCTGCACCGGCAGAAGTTCAGGTTTCCTTTTTTAAAGACAACCCCGAAACCAATGGCAGCTTGATCGGAACCTACAGCACTTCTGAATCCATCTCTCCTGGTGACACTCTTCGAAG
>REEO01000005.1 GCA_007695035.1 Saprospirales bacterium
GATCTCGAATTTTTCGCTCATTCTCATGACGAAAGGGTTTTTGGAGTAGACTCTTTATTGAGTTTGACAGTTGGGATGCGTAAATAGTTGCAAATGAAATAGTTGTAATTTTGCTGACGCACTACCTTTTCACATAAAACATTGATTGATAGGTGTTTGGCGATTCAGTTGAGGAGTGGGGATTGCAATTTCTGATTCTACCCCCGAGAAATTCAAGAACCCAGACCGGGAAATGGCCATTTCCATCAATTCCAAAGCCAGGGTTTGTGAAAAAGCCTCAGGTAGATCAATAGCCAGAGCCCCACCCCCGCCACCATGTAAATCCACTGGAGTGGGGTTTCCCAAATAGGCAACATGTCCGGCAGCGCAAAAAACAGAAGCAAGAGTACCAACCAGGAAAAATGACGGGCTAAATGCACTGCCCACTGCCTGCTCACGCGCCAAACTGCATAGTCCAAAACAATTTTGGGAACAAAACAGCCCGCTGTCACTGTGGCCATGGCCGAAAAATAATTCATACCGTGTTCTTCAAAGACTGAATACCCAAAGTTGGCGTAAATGGAAAGGCTCAGCCAAATCCCCGCTGTTCTTAGGGCGAGGTCAACTTTTTGGGTCGCCCCGCTCTTATTGGAAGGGGAGTACGGAACCGGGAATTTTCTGATGCTGTAGAAAATCCCGAAAAAAAGCAGTCCCGAAATGGCATAAATCATGTTTGATGTTGTAATGGATTTGCAGTGTTTTTGTCGAATCAGTTATTCCCTTTCCCGGACAAATTCGAGTTCAGCCAAATCCCTTTTCGATTTGAAAATTTTGTCAAGTACCCGGGTGAAGGGCAGACTTGCATTCTGAAGGAATATCGACATTTTATTCAGAGACTCACCCTCTTTGCGATTTTTGGGATTGAGCAGCTTACGGATGGCTCCGCAGAGGTAGTAACTCACACGTATATTGATATTGTCAACCGACTCCAGGCGGTATCCGTTTTTTGCCATGATATCTGCATAATAAGAGACAGTCCTTCCCAGGCACAACTCATCACCCATTATTTTTGGATCAATTCTCTCAAAAAGGTAAACCCTGTTTTTGCCAACCCTCGAAAGTTCCCCCATCAATTTTAAGAGCATGTCTTCATCGGTATTGTGTTGAAGCACTGTAGCTGTAAAGACCACATCAAATGTTTGATCCTCAAAGGGCAGCTCGGTGCCGGAAACTTTGTGAATATCTGCTTTATCCCCAAGCTTTTCCCCGGCCAGTGCGACCATTTCTTTAGATATATCGACCCCGGTTAGTCTCGCCGGATTTTTCTTCAGTACTTCCATTAGGTTTCCACCCGGCCCACACCCTATTTCCAGTACTTTTTTTCCTGAAAAATCCACCTTATTCAACATTTGGAGAAATCGGTTGCGCTTATAGCGGTAGTAGGGCTCGTCATCTCCGGCAATTACATTTTTACCGTCCTCACGCTCTCGTATTCGCTTTCCAACTTCTGACCAATAGGGTTCAGGATGATATTTTGTTGCCATGGTTCTTTAAAATTATGGTAAATCAACGCCAAGGTATGAATTTTATCGCGAATCGCATCGAAAATAAGAGGTAGCAGGCTTCAGAAGAAAAGGGGGAATGTTTAAGAAAACGGTGGTTCCTTTGCCCGAAAAAAATGACTCCTGTCGATCTCGTTTAGTTCTTTGGAAACAATCCCGGTGATCAGTTCCTGGTAAATACCCCGACTGAAGTTTCCAACTTTGAAGGTTAAGTAAAGTATGGAAAGAAGGAAGTTCGGAAAGTGGACTCATTTATTATATCTCACGACCAAGAAATTTAAATCTCTAAAAATATGGGTACCCCCTGTTTATTAACCGCCCCAAAGCTTTGGGGGTGGATAGTTACTTTTTGTAATTGTACCCAATCCTTTGGTTGATCAAGGCAAAAGGTAATAGGGGTTGATTTAGAATTGACAATAATTAATTCTTTGAGCAAATTATAATTTGAATAAGACTAAGATATCCATGGGTCATTCATCATGGGATTTTGTAGCTTTAAATTATTTATTGCTAATTAGGTATATACCAACTACAAAACTTGAGTACCCTAATTCATAGCTTTTCGTACTGTTTAACAACCGGAATATCCGCCTCTGCCCAGTCCAGGTCCCGCAATTGATTCCGCTCCAACAACTGGTATTGCTTGTGTTCAAGCAACTTCAAAGTTCCACCGACCATTTTGGCAATGAAGGGGATAAGTTGGACTCTTTGATTGGGGTAGTCGTGTACCACCGGTTTGAGGGCTTGTACCAATTCAATTTCCAGGTTCAGCTCCTCCTTTATTTCCCTGACAATGCTTTTCTGGGGTGTCTCTCCCGCTTCGATTTTTCCACCGGGGAACTCCCACTTAAAGGGCAGGTTCATATCTTCACTTCTTTGTACGGCCAAAACCTTATTTTCGACCTCAATAATGGCGCAGGTAACTTTTATGGTCCGCATAAAACCGTGATTCGTGATTTTCAGATGATATTTCCCCTTGTTTTTGGCAGGGCTTTTTTGAATGGAATTACCTCCGGAAGAAAAGGTCCACGCGGTTTCTCAATGCCATACCACAATAACCGGAGAGCACATACTAACAATGGATGTAAAAGTATTAAAAAATGGTCACTCAATAATTTTCAGCTAAAGAATTGATCAGGGCCATAAGAGAAGAAACCAGGTGACCGGTAGAGCTGCAATCATCTTCAGCTCCCTATAGCGGTAAGAATAGGAGGCTACCCATAAGGTGTATCTGTCTGGAGAGCTGAAGGAGTAGTTATGAATGTATATGTAAGATGTACCTCAGCTTGATTTAGAAGAATTTACAGGAGGCGAAAAAATTTGGGGTACTTGGGGGAACCAATTTATCTGCCCATAGGTTTATATGATTCCTGAGGAGAATGAAGGAGGAGGCAAGAAGCGATAAGCGCCAGGTTTGCATAAATTCTCAATTTTTTTTTTGACCTCAGGGAACTAAAGTTCAGTCGTTTATGGTTTATAATTTGCACGGTTGAAAAAATATCTCAGAAAAAGTTTGGCCGTATGCGATGTGAGGATGTACCTTTGCATTCCCGCATTGAGCAGAAAAAGTTTTTTAAAATTTTTTCCAGAATATTTTGTGGGTTAGAAAAAAAGTATTACCTTTGCAGCCGCTTTGAAAGAAAAGCGGTTTAGAAAAAACGAGTCGGTTAGAAAAAGTGGTTTTGATAACCGACCAAAAGATCTTTGAAACGAGGGGATAAGAGGTAAGGAAAATTTGAAGCTTCGATGAGTTTTTGCCTGAAGGATCAGAACATGGTCAAAAAGACTGTTGCAGTTTTTACTGCGACAAAAGATTTTACTATGGAGAGTTTGATCCTGGCTCAGGATGAACGCTAGCGGGAGG
>REEO01000004.1 GCA_007695035.1 Saprospirales bacterium
CCATGAAAACAGAACCTTTTATGGCGACTGAAGAACTGATTGTCAGAAAAATGATGTACGAAAACGATGCCTTCAGTCAATGGTTGGGCATTGAATTCATATCCATTGAGCCGGGCAAGGTCGAACTCAAAATGCAGATCAGGGAAGAAATGACCAACGGTTTTAAAATAGCTCACGGTGGCATTGCCTTTTCCCTGGCGGATTCAGCCCTGGCATTCTCCTCCAACACCCACGGCATTCAGTCCGTCACCATTGAGACCACGACCAGCTTTATAAAACCATTGAAAGAAGGTGAATGGGTAACAGCCAAAGCTACTGAAATTCAACTTTCAGGAAAATTCGGGCGTTACCTGATTGAAATTTTTAACGATTCGGGGAATCTCACCGCCGTATTTTACGGCACAGTTTTCAGAACCGGGAAACCCTGGATAAAATCTTAAGAACAATAATTATATGGTAAACTCTTATATCGTAGATGGCCTTAGAACACCAATAGGAAACTTCAGGGGCACCTTGTCCCCAGTGAGAACTGATGACCTGGCAGCATTGCCCATAAAAAACCTCATCGAGAGAAATCCCGGAATTTCCCAGACGGCAATAGACGATGTCATTTTGGGCTGCGCCAATCAAGCAGGAGAAGACAATCGAAACATTGCCAGAATGGCTCTGCTACTGGCGGGATTGCCATTTACAGTGCCCGGGGAAACGGTAAACCGATTGTGTGCATCCGGGATGAGTGCAATCATCCATGCTTACAGGGCCATTAATACTGGGGATGGGGACCTGTTTATTTCAGGCGGTGTGGAACACATGACTCGGGGCCCATATGTTATCTCCAAAACGTCCAAATCCTTTGGTTCAGACGCTAAATTGTACGACTCTAGTTTTGGGTGGCGGTTTGTCAATCCCGAAATGGAAAAATTATACGGTACTGAGGGGATGGGCAAGACTGCAGAAAATCTGGTTGAAATGTACGACATCTCAAGGGAGGATCAGGACCTTTTTGCTTACCGCTCTCAAATGAAGGCGGCAAAAGCCAGAGAACGTGGAAGACTTGCCAAAGAAATAACCCCGGTGAGTATTCCAAGGAGAAAAATGGACCCTCTTCTTTTTGAGGATGACGAATTCATAAAACCAAAGACCACTACAGAGATTCTGGCAAAACTCAGGCCTGCTTTCAAACCTGCAGATCAGGGAGGTACTGTTACAGCCGGAAATGCTTCCGGTTTGAACGATGGAGCTGCAGCAGTTCTGGTAGCCTCAGAAAATGCGGTTGAAAAATACGACCTCAAACCAAAGGCTCGTATAGTCGGCTCGGCAGTTGCAGGTGTAGAGCCTCGGATTATGGGCATCGGGCCAGTATTTGCCACTCAAAAGGTGCTTGAGAAGACCGGACTTACCTTGGACCAAATGGATGTTATTGAACTCAATGAAGCATTTGCGGGGCAATCACTGGCCTGCACCAGGGAAATGGGACTGGCCGACGACGACCCGAGAATCAACCCAAACGGAGGTGCAATTGCCCTGGGTCACCCACTCGGAGTTTCCGGAGCCAGGATCACCTACTCCGCTGCTCTCGAATTGGAACTGACCGGAAAAAAATATGCACTGTGTACTATGTGCGTCGGCGTGGGACAGGGCTATGCGGTCATATTGGAAAAAGCGTGATAACCAATTTTTGGCCCATAATCCAAACAAAAAAGACCATTAAACTTTCGTATATTTGTGGGTCTAAGACAGAATACCACTTACTTTTTAATCTATTGATAATTAAAACCGTCTATGCAAATTAAATCCCTGGTTAAATCATCCAATCCGGTACTCAGCGACTCTGTTTTTCAACAACAAGCTTCCGCAGCCGGTGCACTTGACAGGTCGGAAACAATGACCAGGTCCGGGGCCATCAACAAGTCATTAATTCTCTTTATGTTGCTCCTCGGTTCTGCTGCCATGGGTTGGATTTACGCCAATCCCATTATACTTTTCGGAGGGATGATTGCCGGCCTTATCACCGTATTGGTAGCAGTTTTCAAACCACAAACAAGCCCAATTGCTGCACCCCTATACTCTTTGTTTAAGGGGCTCTCAGTCGGTGCCATTTCAGCCATGTTTGCAACAGCATACGGCGGAATCGTATTTCACGCGGTTACACTCACTTTAACCATTCTTTTTGTGATGTTGGTAATCTACAAATCCGGAATAATAAAAGTGACCAGTAAGTTTCGAGCTGGAGTGATCATGGCCACGTTTTCAGTAGTAATCATTTACGCAATCAGCTTTGTACTTTCACTTTTTGGGGTTAGTGTGCCTATGATCCATGAGGGCGGCTGGCTGGCCATTGGGTTCAGTCTGCTCGTAATAGGCATTGCCTCTTTGAACCTGCTTTTGGATTTTGACAATTTTGACAAAGGAGAAGAACAAGGCGCACCCAAATATATGGAATGGTTTGTCTCCCTTGGACTGATGATCACATTGGTATGGTTATACATTGAAATTTTGCGATTGCTCGCTATTTTGCAAGGAAGAGATTAATTTATGCAATATGGATCTCACGAACATTAAGCCAAAATCATGATCTATTCTTTTGATGGATTTGTCCCTGTAGTTCACCCTACTGCTTACATACATCAACTGGCAGCCGTCACTGGAAATGTAACCATTGGCAAAAATGTCTATATAGCACCAGGGGCTGCAATAAGAGGCGACTGGGGCGAAATAATAATCGAGGATGGATGCAATGTCCAGGAAAATTGTACAATACACATGTTTCCCGGAGTCTCTGTTATTCTTCGAGAATCCGCTCATATTGGCCACGGCGCGGTCATCCACGGTGCTGAAATTGGGAAAAACAGTCTGGTGGGTATGAACGCAGTAGTAATGGATGAAGCGGTGATAGGACAGGATTGTATAATTGGAGCACTTAGCTTTATTAAAGCAGGCGAAAAGGTGCCTGACCGCAGCCTCATGGTGGGCAATCCAGCCAAAAGAATAAAATCGGTAAGCGATGAAATGATCAGGTGGAAAACCGAAGGCACCAAAATTTACCAACAATTGCCTGAAGACATGCGAAATACCACACGAGAAACAAAACCATTGAAAGAAGTCCCGAAAAACAGACCCACTCAAAAGAAATTTTTTCAAACCTGGAAAAAACGGAAAGAGAAATAATTGGTATTCTCCCTTTTCATTTGGTGGTTCCAGTATCAATAACACATTGTTAATCAAACCTATTCACTTACACTGGTAATCTATCTTTTACATTACAAATTCAATATGTACACTGATAATATATAAATCCACTCCAAAAAGTCCCCTCACCTAAGCAAAGATAAGAAAAAAAGTGGTTAAAAAATTGATT
>REEO01000044.1 GCA_007695035.1 Saprospirales bacterium
GAGTACTCGTCTGGGGGGCGAGTGGTCGCAGGTTCAAATCCTGTCATCCCGACTAGAAAGCCAGGTCTTAGCAGGTCTGGCTTTTTTTATGCAATACTGTGAAAATCACAGGGTAAACCTTTGCGATATCCATTTGTAACAATTACTAAATGTTGACCAGATGTGTAAAAATTTTCCAGATATAGAAGCCCTGATTGAGTTTAGAAGGGAACTCCATCGCTATCCTGAAATTTCCGGGGAGGAAGAGGAGACTTCTAAGCGGGTCCTCAAGTACCTGCAAAAACTAGAACCCACAAAAATAGTAGAGTTCAACAAGTACGGCCTGGCTGCCATTTTTGATTCGGGCAAAAAAGGCCCTTCTGTGCTGTTGCGTGCTGACCTGGATGCACTCCCCATTCAGGAATCTAATAAGTTTAAACACCGATCAAAGGTGGAAGGAGTAAGTCACAAATGCGGTCACGATGGACACTCTACTATCCTCTGTGGAGTGGGTGACTGGCTCACCAAAAATAAGCCCCAAAAAGGAAGAGTCATTCTGCTTTTTCAACCTGCCGAAGAAACGGGGGAAGGGGCCCAGTGGATGTTGGACGATAGAAAATTTCAGAAAATTGAGCCTGACATAGTTTTTGCATTGCACAATCTACCGCGTTTTCCCATGCATTCCATCGTACACCGAACTGGTACATTTACTGCAGCGGTAATTAGTATGGTTGTCAAATTCAGGGGAAAAACCGCTCATGCAGGACAACCGGATAACGGAATCAATCCTGCTACTGCCATAGCTGAGTTGCTGTTGGAAAGCAATAAACTCACCCACAATGAACCTGCCGATGAGGATTTTAAGCTAGTGACTCCTATTTTTGCCACCCTTGGAAAACATGCCTACGGGACATCTGCCGGAAATGGCGAGGTGCATTTTACCATTCGGGCGTGGACGACTGAGCGCATGCGCACTGTGGCGCGGAAAATGCGAGACAAAGCCAGAGAACTTGCCAAAAGAGATGGATTGGACTGCAAAATAAAGTGGATACAGGAATTTATTTCCAATGTAAACGGTGAAAAGTCGGTGGACTCCATTCTAAGTGCAGCCAAAGAAAACAACCTCAAAACGATAGAGGTGGACCGGCCTTTTAGATGGGGCGAGGACTTTGGACGACTCTCCAGCAAATACAAGGGCGCCATGTTCGGGCTGGGCGCTGGAGAAAACACCCCCGACCTTCACAATCCCGATTACGACTTTCCCGATGAATTGATTGAAAAGGGCATTAGAATGTTCAGCTCTATTTTGAGGCAGTACAACTACTGACTTTTTTTGTGGTTATTCACATCATTATTTTTCAACTTGTTAACCCGGATGCTGGCGTTAAGCTCAAATCCCAGCAGCAAGATCATGCAGTTTAGTTGCAGCCAGATAAGGATGATCAGAAAAGCTCCTATGGATCCGTAAATTTCCGAGTACTGCGCAAAATTATCCACGTAGAGTGAAAAGAGAAGTGAAGTCAAAAGGCTCAGTCCTGCGGCCAGAGTGGCGCCCGGTGAGAAAAATCTAAATCTGGTTTTGAGAGAAGGGCCAAAGTAGTAGATTGCTGAAATGATGCCGAAGTATAGGACAATAACACCCACCCATTTGATGACATGGATCATGAGTTGATATATCCATCCTATCCAGTCTGTAAATATCAGATCGATCAGGAGGTTGCCAAAAACGATGAGTACAAGGGATGCGAAAAAGAGGACTCCCACCATCAGGGTGAGGAAAATCGCCATAAGCTGATTTTTCCAAAAGGGTCGGCTAACAAATGCATCTTCGTGCGCCTTGTCAAATCCTTTCATCATGACTTTCATCCCATTTGAGGAAAAGAAAAGCGCCAGAATAAAACCTATGGAAAGTAGCCCTCCCCGCGGCACCTCCAATACATCAAACAAGGTGTCTCTAATCATATCCCGGGCCTCTTCAGGTACCACCTCCGGCAAGGTTTCTATATAGGCATCTATATCGAAATCCAGGGGGAGGTAATAAATAAGGGATAAAAGTACCAACAGAAAGGGGAAAAGAGCGAGGAAAAAGCTATAGGCCATGGAGTTGGCCCTGGTAATGATGTCGTCCCGCTTTATCTCCCGGTGGATAAAAAACAGTACATCGTATATGGGCACTCCGTCGAAAAAAGGCAGACTGGTGTTTTTTGCCCTTATTATCGTCAGCCGTATGCGCCCATACACACGGTATTTTTCCAACAAGCTTTCAATCCACTTTTTCAAACCACGGCTTGAGTTTATTTCGAATCTCCACCGGTGTATCCACCCGTTTGAAATTCTCTGCGGTTACGAATACAAGTTTAACCTCTCCTTTGTTTATCAGTTCCCCGTTTGCCCTTAGAATTTCGGTGTGGAATACTATGGTTCGCACCGGGAATTCAGAAATGGTGGTTTTAATCCGCAAATCCTCGTCGTAGTATGCCGGTTTGATGAATCTGCTGTACAGGGTCACCACGGGCATCAATACACCCAATTTATCCTCAATATCCTTGTAGGTGAGACCGAGGCTGCGTATCATTTCCACCCTTCCAATCTCGTAGTACTGGGCGTAATTTCCGTAGTACAGCAGTCCCATCCTGTCTGTCTCGCCGTACCTGACTCGTTTTCTCGTTTCGTGTGTAAACATAATTTATTCTCTTAAAAGCGGGCAGGTCATACAATGTGAGCCACCTCTCGCCCTTGATAGCTCCCCTGAATCTATGGTAATAATGGTTTTTTTGACCTCATCTGGTTTGAGTCCCTCTTTGGCCTTTCTCAGCAGTTCATCGGCGTGCATGATTTCATAACCGTGTTCCCTAAAGGCTTTTTCAGTCAGGGGGTTTCTCTCGTAGGTGATGGCCACGCCTGGTTTGACGGAGACCAAATTGCATCCATCAGTCCATTGTTCGCGCTCCTGAAAGGGAGATTGCCCCATGCCTGCCGGGATGAATTGCATGTCCGCAGATATTTCTTTCCTAAAAAACTCCACCACATTGTGGTATTCTGCAATTTCGCCGTTTTTCCGGTGCACCTTAACGCTCGATCTCTTGCCATCCTGAACTATTGGTTTGAATCCCACCAGGCAGTTTTCATCCACTTGCGTAAAAAGGGTATCAATGTGCATATATGAGCGTTCGAAAGGGATGTTAATCTGCACCACATTGTCTATCACCCCTTTTTCAAAAAGTACATTTTTCAGGGACTCTATGGAGTATTCCGTGGTTCGCTCGCTGTTTCCAATCAGCAGGTAATTTTTGTTGATTATCATCACATCACCCCCTTCTATGGATACCGGATCACCTTCTGGAGATGGAGGGAACTCATCGGGTATGTTGAGATTGATGATTCGGTCCTCTTCATTGAGATGTTTGAATCCCGGGTGGTGCCTGAAAATAAAACGAGTGAGCAGGTTTTCCCTGAATCTTGCTGCCCTTGCCGCTTTGGTAATGAGTACATGTCTGTTGATGGTCACCGCTATATCGCGGGTGAATATAAAATTGGGGATGGGGTCAAAAAGGTACCGCTCCCGTTTAATGTGATACCCTGATATCAAAGTTTCAGCCAGCTCTTTAATATCCAGTTCCATAAGCATTGGCAAAAAAGAATTTGGAGCTTCCTCGTATTCCAGTACGGTTTTTACGAATTTTTCAATTTGCTGGTTTTGATTTTCAACTGCTTCTTGAAGGAGGTTTTCTACGAAAAAAACATTTTCTTCACCCGTAAAAAAACGCAATACATCAGCGAACACATCGTGCTCCTGTTGCATTTTGGGCAAATAAACTATGTCGTCAAAAAGCAGGTCTTTGGCCTTTTTTGGGCTAATCCTTGAAATACCGATTTCCGGACGGTGAATGATCACCCCCCTCAGAGGCGCAATTTCAGAAGAAACCTGTAGTTTGATTGGCTTCATTTCGTGTTGGATTTGGTGTTAGCAATGATATGATGAATTAAAAGGGACGGAAGCAAAAGTTCCACCGGCATTATTTTTTCCTGATTACCGGCCTGTATGTTTTAATGGATTTTTTATAGTGATTGAGTGCTATTAAGCCAGCCCCAAAGGCCCTTTTTTCATCGGCTTGCCGCAGTTCATCCAGCTTGAAATACTGCTCCACAAAGCGAGTGGTAAAAGTACCGTTTCGGAAGACTTCGTGGTCGATGGCAAATTTTCCAAATGAAAGGGTAGTGGCTACTCCTTCGACTAGATAGTGGTCAATGGAGTGCAGCATCCGGGCGATGGCCTCATCTCTGTTTCTTCCCCAGATTATCAATTTTGACAGCATGGGGTCGTAATAAACCGGTACATCCAATCCCCGTTCGTAACCGTCGTCCACTCTGATGTGAAGTCCGGCAGGTGGTTGATATTCTTCCAGACGGCCAGTGGACGGCAGGAAGTCGTTGTATGGGTCCTCGGCATATACCCTGAGTTCCAGCGCGTGACCATTGGCTTCAACCTGATGTTGGCGGAAGTTTATCTTTTCGTTTCTCGCAATCCGGATTTGCCAGGCCACCAGGTCGATATTGGTCACCAATTCTGTCACAGGGTGTTCGACCTGTAGGCGTGTATTCATTTCCAAAAAATAGTAATTGCGGTCTTCATCCATAATGTACTCTACCGTGCCCGCACTTTCGTACTTGCAGAATTCAGCCAATCTAACAGCATCGGCACCCATGGCTTTTCTCAACTCATTGTCAACCACGGCACTCGGTGCTTCTTCGATCACCTTTTGGTGGCGGCGCTGAATGGAGCACTCTCTTTCAAGGAGGCTAACCGCATTGCCATGTCTATCTGCCAAAATTTGTATTTCGATGTGCTTGGGGTTTTCGATGTATTTTTCTACAAATACCGCTCCGTTGCCAAATGCGTTGAGTGCTTCACTGGTGGCCCTTTCCATTTGACTGGTAAAGTCCTTTTCATCTCGCACTATACGCATTCCCTTTCCTCCACCTCCGGCAGCTGCTTTTATGATGACCGGGAATCCTATTTCTCGCGCAAAATCCAGTGCCACCTGCGTATCCGTTACTGCTGATTCTGTTCCCGGAACAAGGGGTACCCCCGCCCTGGTCGCTATTTTTCTGGCAGCCAGTTTATCCCCCATCATGTCGATGGTTTGTCCGGAGGGTCCAATGAAGGTAAGGCCCGCTTCTTTAACCGCATCGGAAAATCGTCCATTCTCACTTAAAAATCCATAACCGGGATGGATGGCGTCGGCACCACTCTCCAATGCTGCTTCAATTATCCTGTCTATATTCAGGTAAGAGGCAGAACTCTGGGGAGGACCTATGCATATGGCTTCATCCGCTTGCCTTACATATGGCATTCCCCTGTCTGCCTCGCTAAAAATAGCAACAGTGCCAATCCCCATCTGTGAAGCTGTGCGAATGATGCGCGAGGCAATTTCTCCCCGGTTGGCAATCAGTATTTTCTTCATAGTTCGCATTTTAATGCAGGGGCTAAGATATTAATAATGGTTGATTATTTTTCAAAATTTTGGTCAGTAGCTTAGACTAAACTGAAGTTACGCACTTTGAAGCATAGATTACAAAGTATGGAAAGTACAAAGTTCGAAAAGTACAAAATTCGGAAAGTTGATAATGGACCGCCACCAAAGCTTTCTTGTCCCCTATGCATTGGGGAGGGGGGCGGATCAAGACAAAAAGTAAGAGAGATTGATTTGCAATCCGTTACAATTAAACCAGAGACAAGCTTTGATTAGAATTAGACGAACATATTTATTAGGTAATTAATTGCGAGGATTTATAGCTTTCATTAATATACCAATATAGTCCTTAATTATTGGTAATTAGACAGATACCAATTGCGAAACTTAAGGACTTAATTAGTTGTATGCGGTGCAATTCGTAAAGGTGGATAAGTGCAGAACCTAAATTTTCAACCCTTTGGGCAATTATTATGAAAGGTTTGTCTAAAGAATACCCCCATTTGTGCTTCGTTTGTATATTTTGAAGTAATTTTGACAACCGATTGAGAGTGGATTGCTTATGTTGAAGAAAATCAAGTCGCTGTTCATTACTGAAATTGAGGAACCCATCAGGGAAGAGCAACCGGTTGAAAAGGTTGAAAAGGTCGATATGGAAAAAGGTGAAAAGCCCGAAAAGGAGCAAAAAAAAGAGCAGAAAAAGGAGGAAAGTGAGTTTGCCGGTAGGGGAGAGCCCAACCCCGATTTTATCGGCATTTTAATCAATGCCATGCAGGATGTCCGTGAAGAGGATTTTGACTACCTGCACTTCAAAAACAACCTCAAATCTCTGAATCACCTCGATTTTGATGAACCCACGCAGTTTAAGACCGCTTACGCCATCGCAAAAAACCAGGGGGTGGACAGGGACTCGCTGGTTAAATCGGCCTCGTCTTTTATAGAGGTGCTGGAACGGGAGAAGGAGAAGTTCAATCAGTCTTTGGAAACCCAAAAGCAAAACCGGATTGAATTGCGGAAGGAGAATATCCGCAAACTCAGGGATCAGATTTTTGAGAAACAGACGGAAATAGAAAAGCTGGAGGAGGAAATCCGCCAGTTGGAAGGGGATATTGGAGAGGAAAAGGACGAGCTGCAAGGAAACCGTGAGCGAATTGAGCGCACCTCAGCAGACTTTAGCGCCTCCCTGGAGTTTTTGAAGAAGAAAATAAGGGCAGATATTGAGAGTTTGAAAAAGTACCTAGACTGATAATACCATGTCCGTACCGGCAGAAAATTTTAAGAGTTTTTGGAAGAGACCCGAAGGGGTGACCGGAATGGTAGTGCTCATTTTGGTGTTGCTCGGAGGCGGTTACCTCCTATGGACCTTTTTGCCGTTCCTCATTGCCCTGACGCAGAATATTCTTGCTCTCAGCTTAATGTTACTGGTGCTCGCCGCGGCAACCTACCTGATGTTCGACACTAAAATGCGGATTTTCGTCTGGTACATGTATCAGAATTTAATGCGGTGGTTGACGGGCCTTTTTATCCAGATAGACCCCATCAAAATGCTCCAAAACTATGTGTCTGATCTGAGGGAAAACCTCAAAAAAATGAACCGTCAGATTAACAAGCTGAGGGGCCAGATGCATCTTTTGCATGAGCAAATCCACAAGAACAACAAGGCCATTGCTTCCAACCTCAATCTCGCCAACGAAGCCAAAGAAAAAAACGAGCGCTCTGCTATGATCCTCAAATCCCGTAAGGCAGGCCGTTTAAAAGACTCCAATATGAAGCTGGAGGACCTATACAGGAAGATGGAAGTCCTCTACCGGGTACTGGTGAAAATGTATGAAAATTCTGAAATCCTGGTGGAGGACGTCAGCGACCAGGTCCATGTAAAGGAGCAGGAGCGCGCAGCTATTCACGCCGGGCACTCTGCCATGCAATCTGCCATGAACATGATTTACGGCAATACGGACAAGCGAGTGGTTTTTGACAGAGCGCTGGAAGCGGTGGCCGATGATGTGGCCGGAAAAGTGGGGGAAATGGAGCAATTTATGGAGTTGTCCGATAATTTTATGTCCTCCATTGATCTCCAAAACGGCGTATTCGAAGAGCGCGGTCTGGAATTGCTCGAAAAATGGGAAAAACAGGGAGACTCCCTGCTGCTCGGAGAAGACAAACAAAATTTGATCGACAGCCCAAGCGATCCCGAGGCAGAACTCCGTCAACCGGAGAAGCACAAGCGAAAGGAAGCGCGGAAGTCGAGCAATCAGTACGACATATTTTTTGACTGAAAATTGCGTGAGTTCTTAAACAATTGTTATATTCGCGCTTTATTTCATCATATGGTCACCTAAAAATTTTTACAATGAAAAACATAATACAAATCGCATTGATAGCGTCCTTCGCAATTCTTTGGACAACGGGCGCGGTCGCACAATTGCAGACCCCTGCGGCAAGCCCGAATACAAAGGTTTCCTTTGATGTGGGACTCAGTCAGGTTCACATCGACTACAATCGCCCGAGCATTAAAGACAGAGATATCTTTGGAGGCCTTGTGCCTTTTGATCAGGAGTGGAGAACCGGTGCCAACTCATCCACCAAGATCACTTTTTCCGACGATGTGGATATCATGGGCAATACCCTGGAGGCAGGCACTTACTCTCTCTTTTCCATTCCCGGACAGGCTGAGTGGGAGTTTATTTTCCACACCGACCTGTCGCACAACAGCCCGGGTGGAAGAGACCACGAGGATGATATACTCAGGATCACTGTTGAACCTCAGGAAATGGACTTCACCCTCGAGACTATGACCATTACGGTCAATAACCTGCGGAATAATTCAGCGGAGATTCTCCTAATGTGGGAAAATACCGCTGTGGCCATTCCATTTATGCTGGACACCGACTCAAAGGTGATGGCAAACATCGAGCGTGTGATGGCAGGCCCATCCGGTAGAGATTACTATGTAGCCGCTGCTTATTTTTTCGAGGAAGGTAAAGACCTGGAACAAGCACTCGATTGGATTCAGACAAGCATCGAAATTGACGGCGAGCGTTTTTGGGTTTTGAGAACCAAGGCTTTGATTCAAAAAGAACTAGGTCACTACGATGATGCGATTAATTCACTCAATCGCTCCACTGAAGGAGCCAGAGAATGGGGCAATGAGGGCTACCCGCGCATGAATGCTGAAACTATTGCTGAGATTGAAGAAATGAGATAAACCAACGGCAATTAAACGCTGTTGCGATTGAATTTACCACAGGGCTGCCGGTCAATCTGCGACTCGCAGCCCCTTTTTCGTGCCAGTTTGGAATGGATATCTCGTTAGATGAGATTTTTCAAATGACAACGACCAATATCTATTTGAACTTCCCTACTAAGAGGCCTGCCAAAACGAAAGCGTACCCAAAATCTAAAACAAAGTATTCTGAGCGGTAGGCGGGGTGGTCCCGAGGTGGTCGTAAGCTTTGGGAGTGGCCTCTCGCCCGCGGGCAGTGCGCTGAATAAAGCCCTCCATAATTAAAAATGGCTCGTGGACCTCTTCTATTGTGCCGGCTTCTTCACCCACTGCGGTGGCAATGGTGGATATACCCACCGGTCCTCCGTCGAATTTATGAATAATGGCGGATAAAATTCGGTTGTCCATTTCATCCAGTCCAAGTTCATCCACATTGAGTGCTTCCAAAGCAAAAACCGCAATCTTTTTGTCTATCCTGCCGGGTCCCTTCACCTGCGCAAAATCCCTAACCCTTCTGAGCAGGGCATTGGCAATTCTCGGCGTACCCCGGCTTCTTCTGGCTATCTCCGCAGCGCCCTCGGCATCTATTGGCACATTCAGCAGCCGGGCCGATCGGTTGATAATTCCTATGAGGGTGGGCACCTGGTAGTAATCGAGGTGGCAGGTGATTCCAAATCTTGCGCGCATAGGAGCCGTCAGGAGCCCCATTCGCGTGGTCGCTCCAATCAGCGTGAATGGGCTTAAATTAATCTGAATGCTTCGCGCATTGGGCCCGCTGTCAATCATAATGTCGATGCAGTAGTCCTCCATGGCGCTGTAGAGATACTCTTCCACCACATTGTTCAAACGGTGGATTTCATCAATGAAAAGTACATCGCCCTCTTCCAAATTGGTGAGCAGACCGGCCAGGTCACCCGGTTTTTCCAAAACAGGGCCCGAAGATTGTTTGAGAGAGGCGCCCAGTTCCTCCGCAATGATAAAAGAGAGGGTGGTTTTTCCCAAACCCGGAGGCCCGTGAAGCAGAACGTGGTCCAGTGCCTCATTTCTCATGTTGGCGGCCTCGATAAAAACTCCGAGGTTTTCAACTATTTTGGGCTGACCCTGAAACTCCTTCAGGGTGACGGGACGCAATGCCCGCTCTAAGGTCCGGTCCTCCTCCGGCATGTCATCGTAGCTCGACCCGGGAATATTCCTCGACATGGCTTTATTTGTTTTCCGCCCAGATTATCCGGGCTGTTTCCATAGTATTCAATAAAACATCGCAGCGCGAACCCGGATCGTAATTGAGACGCGTGCACTCCATTTTTCCATAACAATTAAACAACATTGGACGGTCCCCCTCAAAGCTGAAGTAATTTACGCTGTCAGTATGATGGTACCTCAATGCTGTCGCATTGGAGAAGGTTTTTGCATTTCGAAACCAATTTCGATTAAAAACCGTGGTTTTGTCTGCGCATTCCTCCTCGGGAAAGGTCAGCACATCCATACAACTTATAGATACAACAAGATCTGTTTCGCGGCACAAGCTCCTGGTGCCCTCCTGTACTTCGTAGTCAATCATCACCACAGCGCCATCCGAGACGGGACCGTAGCCCCTCAAACCCTCTATTGATTGCAGCTTGGTGCCGTCCTCCAGCTCTATCAAAAACTGGCAACCCGGCACATTGGAAAAGGACTTCACCGTGGCTCGCTCAGTGCAATCCGACTCAACCACCTCCTCTCCACCACTGACCTTAAATATGGAACAGGCCGAAAAGATGACCATTACAAAAATTACTAAACCTGTTACTCTCATTGCTGCGGATCTCTTCAATTAGACAATTAATCAGCGATGTGTACCACCCCTGTTTTACAGTGCAAAACTAATTAATTTTATCCGTAATTTAAACCGGGTGGGGGGAAAGTTTTTGATTGGTGAATGGCTGATGGCCTTTTACCCCAAAGCGTAGGGGGCAGCCTAGTTGTGGTTTGGTGAGTCTGGTGACGGTTATTTGGCCGATGGCTTATGGTTGATGGCTTGATGAGAGCCTGTGGCCTTTTTCAGTTGTGAATTGGTGAGTCTGTGATTTGGTGAGTGACTATTTCCAGTGCAACCTTGATATGGGCGGCAGTATATCAATTTGGAGAGATTGTTGATTTTATAGGTTTTTTGTCCAGTGCATACTGCTTCGGTGCACTCTGGCCGCTTTTTTTAAGGTCTGGCCTTGTGGTATGTGGTTTCACGCAAAGGGGAGGAAGGCTGTATTCAGTAATTCAATGATTTTCCGTTAATTATGAGAATCGATGGGTTTTTAATCTTGTATAGGATTCCACGCGGAGAATGCGGAAGTTGTGAGTTTGGAGTTGTGTACCCCAAAACTTTGGTGTTTTACTAGCTGTATGTGCCTTGTAGTCAGGTGTAAATACAATTTTCAGGGTTGTAGATTTTGAAGTATTTTTCTTTTGGGAATTTTGCCGTGTTCCGGGATGGGGCGGGATTGGCAAATTCAAGTCAAAGCTTAATTATTGAAATTCACTGTGGGAATGGTTGAATTCGGACAGGAGATGACCTGCGAATACCGTTTCTTTCTCGGGTTGGGGGTTTTTGTTTGATTCTGCAGGCCCGGGTTTGGAACCTTTTTGGTTATGGGCTTGTTGATGAAATTGTTTTAGGTAAAAGTCTATTGCTCAATGTAAAATAAATACCGCCTGTTTATGAATCCCAAGGATATTATTCACCGCTCGGCCTTTGGTGTGTGTGCGTACATCGGCAGAAAAATTGGAATTGCCAGTTCAAAGGTTCGCATCTACTTCATTTACCTCTCTTTCCTCACCCTGGGGTCTCCCGTCATCATTTACCTCTTCTTTGCCTTTTGGTTGGACGTAAAGCGGCTGTTTAAGCCGGTGCGCAGCTTGCTGAATGATTGAACATCACGAGAAAACCTCCCCGGTTTTTCCCATTATCAAACCGATGGTGTATCTCCGCTTTCGAAAAATCAATATTTCAAATCCATCAATTGCAAAGCCTACAAGCCATAGATATGTAACGCTGTGCGTATCGTGTCGCGGTAAAAAATCCAGGAGCTGGTTTTTGTGTGTAGTTTTTTGAAGAAGTCCATTAATCAATTACGAATGACGAATTATGCATTGCGATTTAGGGGTTCTGGCGGGAATTCTGTGATTTCGGTAAGATTAAAAATTTTTGGGAGATTCGGAAGTATAGGATTTTAGGTTCTGCCAAAGCCGTGAAGGCGCAAAGAAATCTTTTCTTCAAAAAAATCCTAAAGAACAAACAATTCCCGGGAATAAAAAATCTGCCGACTACATCGAGGTAGTACACTAACAATAATTCACCAAATCACAGACTCACCAATTCAAAACTAGCAATTGGTCCACCACAGTGGAACGGAGGACACGGAGACCTAACCCGGATTATTCATGAAAGTTTCTATTACAAGGCTACATCACCTCATAAATGGTCACTTGCTTGATTTTCTGTCCTCACCGTAACTTGGGCTACGCCTCCGGGAGAAAATCTTCTCAAGCCCCCATTTCTATTGTGATCTAGCCTTTCATGACGAAACCCTCATGAATAATCCGGGCTAATATCCTTAGAAAACAGGTCTAAAGATAAATCCGTGGAATCCTTTTAATCCGTCATAATCCGTAATTCAGACAAAATGGGATTGGCTTTTATGCGAAGGCCAACCAGAATTAAATCCACCACCAAAATTGATAAAAGACATTTTTAACCGGCCCCACTCCTCAACGCTTTCTTGTCCCCTATGCATTGGGGAGAGGGGGGTAGGCCTTTATGAATTTGACGTTAAGAAAAATTGGTTTCTCACCGTTAATAAAGTTGTCAGTGTCTGATAGTCATAGGAATTTGACAACAGGATTCATGGAATCCCCAATAATTTATGTGTTTGAATACTCAGTTTCCAGTGCGGATTTTTTTTGCAGAAATCCAGGCAAAGGGCTGTGTTTTTCTTCAATTCCGGGCCGTCCATCGGCTGGAGGTAAAAGTGGTTGAATTCCCAGGACTCAAAATGTCCTGGGTGCAGTTTGTTTTGAGGGTGAACCAATTTAAGTTCGTGGCCTGATTTCTGGACGAGTTCAGAGCCGGCTTTGGGGCTGACACATATCCAGTCAATGCCCGGAGGCACTTCGATGGTACCGTTGGTCTCCACGGCAATTTCAAAGTTACGGTCGTGCAGTTCTTTAATGAGTGCGGGGTCAATTTGCAACATGGGTTCGCCACCGGTGCAGACTATGAATTTAGCGTGGTCGTTCGCATCGGGCCAAAGTCCTGCAACCAGGTCAGCCAGTTCTGCTGCGGGGTATTTTCCACCATTTTCTCCATCCGTACCCCAAAAATCCGTATCGCAAAATTGACAGATGGCTTTGTGTCTGTCTTTTTCGAGACCGGACCAGAGATTGCAACCTGAGAATCTCAGGAATACAGCAGGACGGCCACTGTGGTGCCCCTCGCCCTGGAGGGTGTAAAACGCCTCTTTAACAGCGTAGGTCTTTTTGACAGATTTTGCAGTACTCATGGCAATTGAACGCCGGGCAGTCTTCATTGTTTTTTGCATCACCAACTCGAGGTGTTCATAAATTCAAGATTGAAATACTTCAGGCCAAAAACCTGGCTCAGGTACTTGTGAGTGAGCAATCCCTTGTAAATGTATACCCCATGTCGCAGTCCTTTGTCAGAGGAGAAGAGGTTTTCCAGGGAATGGGTATCCCCTGTTTTCAATAAAATGGGGGTCAGGATATTGCTGATTGCAATGGAGGCTGTTCTCGGGATGTTGGAGGCGATGTTGGGTACGCAGTAGTGGATGACGCCGTATTTTTCAAAAACCGGTTTTTCGTGGCTGGTCACCCTGGATGTTTCAATACACCCCCCCTGGTCTATGCTTACGTCGATGATTACCGCCCCCTTTTTCATATTGGCTACCATGTCCTCAGTGACGACCACCGGCGAGCGACCCGTTTTGGAGTGAATGGCTCCGATCACCACATCGGCGGTTGAAATCTCCTTTTGAAGGTGGACTGGATTCAAGGCAGAGGTGTGGAGTTGCCTGCCGGTCCTACGCTGGATTCTGACCAGTTTGTAGATATTGTTGTCAAAAACACGGACCTCAGCACCAAGCCCGGTTGCAGCGCGGGTCGCGTACTCGCCGACCACTCCTGCTCCGAGAATAATCACCCTGGCCGGTGGCACCCCGGAAACCCCACCCAGTAAGACCCCGTTGCCTCCCGCTTTGTGGGTCAGGAGTTCGGCAGCGGTTAGCACCGCATTGAGGCCTGCCATTTCACTCATCATGCCTACAATGGGGAATGAGCCGTCACTATCCATGAGGTATTCCATGGCGATGGCGATGACTTTTTTTTCGATCAGCGTAGTGATGTACTCCTTGTCGATTAGAGGGATTTGAAGTGGGCTGAAGATGATCTGTTGGGCGTGCAGCAATTCGAGTTCGTCTTTGGTGCAGGGGGCCACTTTCACTAGAAAACGCGCTTTAAAAACCTCCTTTTTGTCCGCGCAGATCTCCGCACCGGCCTCGGAGTAATCCCTGTCCGAAAAATTGGAGCTCAACCCGGCATTTTTCTCCACCAAAACACGGTGTCCATTCGCCACCAGTGCTGATACTGCTGAGGGAACCAGTGCAACCCTGTTTTCCTGCATAATCTGTTCGCGGGGCACCCCGATGAATAGTTTTTGTTCCGGGTGCACGACTTCCAATGTTTCGGGCTGGGTTTGAAAAGTGCCACCGGGTTGGGCCTGAGTTCCTTTGGGATTGTTGGGATCGACTGCCATTTTTCTCTATTTAGTCGTGCTACAAAATTACAAGATACGGATTTTTCTGATACCACCCTCAATGTTGGTGATCTTTATGGTTTTATGAGTCGCCTGAAGAAATGGCTCTGCCAGCTCCGGCCACTCGATAAAAACCCAGTAGTCGTGCTCGAGGGATTCGGCGATGCCGGCCTGGATGAGTTCGTCTTCGTCTTTCAGCCGGTAGAGGTCCATGTGAAATACCTCTCTTCCATTGGCATCCAGGTAGATGTTGTGTAGCGAGAATGTAGGGCTGCTGACCGGTTCGGTAACACCGAGTTCGGTGCAAAGGGCTTTTACAAGGGTGGTTTTGCCGGCCCCGAGGTCCCCAAAAATTGCCACCGGACCGGGATCCCCCAGTTCATTGAGTATCGTCCCCGCGATTTTTCCGAGCTCTTTCACATCCTTCACCTCGAATTCTGCCTCCATTGCGTTATTGCTTTTTTCTGGTGCTGATTTGCGATGGCCTTTATTCTCCACCGAATAAAGTGCCACCCACAGCATTTACGCAAATTTAGTCATTCCGGGAATATTGGTCATTTGCAGTTTGGTCTGATGGGTAATTTTGGCCGTACGGTTTTAACCTCCTATAAAGTCCATAATAGCCATCAACCCATTGGTCCACCACAGGGGAACGGAGCACACGGAGACCTAAACTCCTTAGAAATCAGATATAAAGATAAATCCGTGTAATCCGTCTAATCCATTAATTCCGTGATTCAGACAAAGGGAGATTTCCATTAAAGCTTAGGCCAACCGGAACAAAATGCTTTACCAAAATTGATGAAAGGTATTTAAAGCCGGCCCACCAAAGCGTTGGGGGATTGGGCCTTGTCCCCAAAGCTTTAGGGATTGTTACTTTTTGTGCTTGTCTCCAATCCTTTGGTGGATCAAGACAAAAAGTAAGGAAAGGAAAGACATATTACATGTCCGGAAACAATGAACTTGAACCAGACAATAATAAAGGCAATGAGAAAATCACTATAAGGTTACCAAAATAAGTTATTTGGAGGTTGGTGTCGAACATTAGTTATGGTAAAAAAATCCTGTATTTAAGGATAAAATTATTTGGGAGAATAAAGCATTGAAATTAAGGCCATTCCGCCTTCTGCTGAAAACGATTCGATTGATTCAACCCCTTGTTTTTGAGGGTCAATAAAAGCGGAAAAAGGGGATGCGGGACCAATAAATTTTCGTATCTTTGCACATCTTTTAAACAGAGAAAAAAAAATGAGCGAAACAAATATCCCCCCCTCCTATGAGGCCAGTAATATTCAGGCCCTCGAAGGACTCGAAGCAGTGCGAATGCGCCCCGGTATGTACATCGGAAGTACGGACCTCAAGGGACTGCATCACCTGGTTTGGGAAGTGGTTGACAACTCCATAGATGAACACCTTGCAGGACACTGCACCAGGATTGATATGATCATTCACAAGGACAACAGCATCACCGTAGTCGATGACGGTCGCGGTATCCCGGTGGGTGAGCACGAAAAACTAGGAAAATCTGCTCTCGAAGTGGTCATGACTGTGCTTCACGCGGGTGGTAAGTTCGACAAGGACACTTACAAGGTGTCCGGTGGATTGCACGGGGTCGGTGTTTCCTGTGTGAATGCACTGTCCGATCTAATGCGTGCAGAAGTGCACCGGGAAGGGAAAAAATGGGTACAGGAATATCGTCAGGGTGTTCCGGTTGAGCCCGTAAAGCAAGTGGGTGAAACTGATAAGCGCGGTACAGTAATTACCTTTCACCCTGACCCTGAGATTTTTCCGGAGATCGACTTCAAGTACGAAGCTTTGGCCAATCGTCTGAGGGAATTGTCCTTTCTCAACAAGGGGCTTGAATTGACTATAGTCGATGAAAGGCAAAAAAACGGTGAGGGCTACGTGTCCGATAGTTTTGTCTCCGAGGGAGGTTTGGCTGAATTTGTTCAGTATCTGGATGAGTCGCGAACACCTCTGATCGAAAAACCGATTTTTGTCGAGGGCAAGGAAGACAATGTGGAAGTGGAAGTTGCCATGCAGTACAACACGGGCTTCTCTGAGAATATCTACTCCTTTGTCAACAATATAACAACCCGCGAGGGCGGTACCCACGTCAATGGTTTTAAAATGGCAGTTAGTCGCCTTTTGAAAAAGTACGGCGAGGACAACAACCTGTTTAAAAAAGTAAAACCCTCGAGTGAAGATTTCAGAGAGGGACTCACAGCAGTGGTATCCGTCAAGGTTCCAGACCCTCAGTTTAAAGGACAGACCAAGGGGGAACTCGGTAACTCGGAGGTTACCGGTATCGTCAGTAGGACGGTGGGAGATATTTTGGGTCACTACCTGGAAGAAAATCCGAAGAGTGCCAAACAAATAGTGGAAAAAGTGGTGCTGGCAGCCACAGCTCGACAAGCTGCCAGGAAAGCCCGGGAGATGGTTCAGCGTAAAAATGTATTGACCGGAACCGGATTGCCCGGAAAACTGGCAGATTGCGCTTCCAAAGACCCGCAGGAGTGCGAGATTTACCTGGTGGAGGGTGACTCTGCAGGTGGTACCGCCAAGCAGGGGCGAGACAGACACTTCCAGGCCATTATGCCACTGCGTGGAAAAATACTGAATGTCGAAAAAGCCCTCGAGCACAAAATTTACGAGAATGAAGAGATCAAAAATATCTTCACCGCCCTCGGTGTCTCTATCGAGGAGTCCAATGAAGGGGAGCGCGTACTCAATATCGATAAGCTCAGGTACCACAAGATCATCATCATGTGTGATGCGGATGTGGACGGAAGTCACATTGTCACCCTGATTCTCACTTTCTTCTTCCGCTTTATGAGGACGCTGGTAGAGCAGGGATATGTGTACATTGCCGCTCCGCCACTTTACCTCGTAAGAAGGGGAAAGGAATTCCAGTACTGCTGGACCGAGGATGAGCGAAAAGAGGCTGTGGCTCGCCTTTCCAAAGACGGAAAGGAAAGTTCGGTGAAATTACAGCGGTACAAGGGTCTCGGTGAGATGAATGCCGAGCAGCTCTGGGAGACGACCATGGATCCCGATACCCGCTTTTTGAACCGCGTTTCCATCGACGATGCCAAAGAAGCTGACCGCATTTTCTCTATGCTGATGGGAGACGAGGTACCCCCTCGCCGCGCTTTTATCGAAAAAAATGCCCGGTACGCCAACGTAGATGTTTAAAGCCTGCTGATGGTTGTTGCCTTTTGGCGCACTTGATTTAATGATTCAGGTGGGCTGCTCCGCCCCTCCATTGAGAGGTAGCCCGATTGAGGTAGCAACATTATTCATTATTGGAAAAATTTGCAACAGTACCCTGTTCAAATAATCAATACGGTATTCTAAAACAGCCTGCCCTCAAAGCTTTGGTGGGCCATTGACCATCTACCAACAATGAAATACCATCCTACCGTCTCCTTCCTCCCATTCTAGACCGGAATTGTTCCATCATTTCCTCCGAAATTTCTTCAAATTCCTCGGGGGTGACTTCGGTTCCTCCTGCTGGTGGTTGGATTCTTGAAGCTGGGACCTCTTCCTCCCGGATTTCTGTGGCAATGTAAATACGTTCGTTGTAGTTAATTACAGCCATGAGCACGGCCCCTGGGAGGCCAAAAAACTCATCCGGGCCCACTGGTACGGGTATTTCCGGAGTGTACCAGACTTCGATCATTGTACTGTCTTTTTCATCCATTCTCCAGGCGAGTTGACATATCCTTCCTGCGATCATTTCAGTACGGCCGGTTAAATTCCAGGGGTGTCTTTTCACCTCCGACTTGATGAGGTATTCCTCGTTAAGTACGCCGCGTTTTACAGTGTAGATTCCATTTCGAATGTGCTGGTGGTGAGTTTCTGCGGCACCCATTCTAAACCAGCCTCTTCCGGTACCCGGTTCCTCCTCGTATTCTCTGAAAAGCGATGCTTCCCGATTGAAGAGCAGTTCGCGCTGAACATTCTGGAATTCCGGAATACTGGCCTTCATGCCCTCCATTTCTTCGGGCAACATCTGATGGAGGTTGATCTTCACTTCGTAAATTATGGAGCCCTCAGTGATCTGGGCTGTGGTGGCGATAGCAAGTGCCATTACTGCACATAGCAGCGTTATTTTCTTCGTCATTGCTAGTATTTTTTTATTGCATCATTCGGCTGAACATTCTAAACATGCCCCCACTTTGCGCATTGGGATTGGCAGCAACATTGATATTGTACCTGAATTCCAGCATGAAAAAGCGACCGAGTGAGAGGGTTCTGTCTTCCTGTATGAAGTTAAGGTCAGCAGTCCTGTTAAAACCTATGTTTCTGTCCAACAAATCCCGCCCGATGAACTTGACCTGGATGCGGTTGTCCTCCATAAAAAAGCGGGAAATGGAAGCATTCCAGATAGGTATGTCATCGTCGAACAATCCGTCATCGCTGCGATATTGAGAGAGGTCCATACGGGTTTCGATCTGCCATTTGTTATCGGCAAAATTGGTCCTTAGATCGATATTGTGAGAATATGCCTGGAAGGATTGATTCAGACTCTCCTCTATTCTATATCGGGTTTGGGAATGGCTCATGCTTGTACCTGCAGAAACCGTCAGCCAATTGTTCAGTTCGTAATCCAACCTGAGGTTGGCGCTCGGCACAAAAGTCCTGGTGGCACTTTCAATGCCATTGATAAAGGCATTGCCCCAGTTGTAGGTACTCCCGATCCTGAGGTTTCCCCTCAGACCAAAATTCCCGAGTGGCCTACCGTGATTGACAAAAAGTGTGGCGCTCCAATCATCTGATACATTTTCCGGTTTGCGTATTCTTCTCAACTGGTCGTCGAAAGTGATGGACTCCCGGATGCGATTGTTGGTGTAGGACACATTTCCAAAGACAAAGAAATTTCTGAATGTCATCATGTTGAAGGTGGTGTACCGGAAATTGAGTCTGTGGGTGTACTGGGGCTCCAGTTCCGGATTTCCCTCGTAGAGATTCAGCGGATCAGAATTATCAATAACTGGCTGAAGTTCGATTACGGAGGGTTCTCTCACCGAAGTGCTGTAATTGGCATTCATATTTTTACCCCTATGGAATTCGTGGTTGAAGGAGGCTCTGGGCAGGAAGTAGGAGAAATTACGGCTCACTTCATTGTTGGTGGCAGCCACTTCTCCCTCCAGTGTGGAATACTGAAAGTCTATTCCAAAGTTGATGTTGGAATTGCCATCTATAATCCTGTGTGAAAGGCCCATGCGGTGAAACCTGAAATCGGCATCATAGGCGCTGGATAGGGCCGGGTCAATCACCGGATTTTCTTCGTCCGACAGATCGATAACCTCCCGGACATTTCGACGCACATTGTTGCGATGTCTATACTGCAAAGTAGTAAAGTGATTTTCTGCTACGGGTTCAGTGAATTGCAGATCGGTGTTGTAGTTGTAGCTTTTATTCTCCTGGTCCAAATTTTCTTTTATGTCTTCTGTAGATATACCTTCATCGTCCACAAAAACCTGATTAAAGGCGTTTAGAAAACCCAGTTGTTCGTTTTTGCTGTAACCGCCACCCAGGGTTGCTGCGAGTATCCGCCCGCGTTTTTCAAAACGGTGCCGGATAGTGGCGCTTCCGCTCCAGTCGATATTGGTTCCGTCGCCCTCGAATTCCTGTTCACTCAGGTTGCTGATCTTCTCCGCTGTGTTGGTATTGTCCACATCTGAGGTTCTGAATTCATCCCTGGTGGTGTAGTTGATGTCAGAATTGAAGCGCAGTGCAGTTCTTTCGGCCAGAGAATGCTCCCAGCGAAGATTGAGCCGGTGGTCGTAATTTTTTGATTCGGTAACCACTTCTTCGGTCGTTCTCAGCACACGATCACCCGGGAGGAAATTGTCCCTGTTTAAAACCCGTTCATTGGTCCTGTCGGCGAGACCAAAGAAGTAAGACGCATTTATTTCGTTATCACTACCATAGCGCTGAGAAAACTGCGCTCCACCACTTACTGAGGTCAAAAACCCCGGTTGGGTTCCGGTGTTTATAATGGATGGAGTTGAACCACCAAAGCCGCGCATGCCACCTCCTCCACCTGACATCATTTGTTGCATGCCACCGGAAAACTGGAAGTAGTCTTGCCAGGAGAACCCCATTTCATTGATGTTGTTGCTTCCCGCAAGAACCGAAACTTGTCTTTTTTCGTCAAATTGGTTGTAGCTCAATTTGCCGTCAAAGCGATCGTCGGTGCCGTAAGCCCCACTCACGTAGCCAAAACCACCCCCTTTTCGGTCTTCCTTAAGCTCGAGATTAATGGTTTTTTCGCGGGTTCCGTCGTCAATGCCGGTAAATTCTGCCTCATCCGATTTTTTGTCGTAAACCTGCACCCTTTCTACTGCATCAGCCTGCAGGTTTCGGGTAGCAATTCGCGCATCACCACCGAAAAACCGCCTGCCATCAACCAGTACATTTTGCACATCTTGGCCCATGGCGCTGATATTTCCATCGGCATCCACTTCGACCCCCGGCAATCTCCGAAGGAGGTCCTCCACGGTGGCATTTTGCGCGAGATTGAAAGCACGGGCATCATAAACAACTGTGTCGCGCTGCACCAGAATGGGGATGCGGGTAGCTGTGACCTCAACTCCCTCAGTGGCATCTGCAGGCGTCATGGTAATAAGTCCCATGTCATAGTGATTTTGCAGAGAAATGTGTTCCTCGAAGTCCCGCAAGCCCACATAACCAATTTTTACCAGGTAGTCAGCGCGGTCCAGGTTTTGAACTTCAAAGCTTCCATCTTCATCCGAATAGCCAAATGCCGTCATGGTGGAGTCCAGCGGATTGAAAAGTACTATTGAGGCCCATTCCAATGGCTCCTCGTCCTGGTTTTGTAGCTCGCCGGCCAAAGTCAACCGATCTTGGGCATTTGCGTCAGAAAAAACCATAAGTCCAAAAAGTGAGGTAGTGAGCAGTAATTTAAATAAATGCATGGCAATCAATATATGTATGAAGAAATCCCGTAATGGGGGAATCAAATCCAGTGTCAAATGTAAACCGGTTTCCCTATTTAACCATCTGCTTTTGGACGAGTACCCCCTTTTTGACGACAAAAAACAACCTGAGTTTAATTTTAGGTGTCTGAGAATTGTGTTTGGAAAGTAAATCCGCCCCAGGGCCTTTAGATTATTGATATATGTGATTACCAGGATTTTTCAAAAAATGATGATAAATTGTATCAATCCGCCCCCTTTTTCTCCAAAATCTTATAAAAAACGCCTGACTTTTCAAAAAAAAGGTTGAAATCCTGAAAAATGCTTTGAAGATGTAATTATATGGTGTATTTTTACGGAGGATGAAAAATAGGGCTTGATAAAACCCTCTCTAGTGCAGAATTATAAAAAGGCTGCTGATGTAGGCTATAAGGTTCTTGATCTGAGTAATTTAATAATAATACAAAATGCCAATCGATGAAAGCGTTAAGAGTTTTTTCTAAAGTCAAGTCCCGGTTCATTTCCGGTTTTTTAGTTGCAATGATTATTTCTCTTTCCCCTATTCATGGAGACTGTCAGTACAAGTACGATTATGAGTGGTTGATAGGCTACAATGGTCAGGGATGGAATCTTCCCGACTTTGCAATCAATAAGATTTCATTCCACAACTTCCCCCCTGATACTATAAGAACTTCTATAATCGGCACCACTGGTAATGTGGCAACCCTTTCCATGGCGAATTCGGAAGGAGAGCTGATATTTTTTTCCAACGGTTGTTCATTATTCGATCATGAGGGCAATGAAATTAGCGGGGGCGAGCAGTTGGTGGATGGGCTTATGTACAACCGGCAATGTAATTTACAAGTACATCAGAATGCTTACGGAAGTTGGATTCAGAGTTTGCTGGCGCTTCCCATGGACAATGCCGACTCCCTGTTTTTTATAATTAATCACAGATTTGAGGAAACGGATGACACAAATTTTGAAGCTCCCGGTGATTTAGTAGCTTTTGATTTGCAACTTACAAGAGTGGTGCAAACCGAAGGTGGCAATTATGAGGTAGAGGACATGGAAATATTGGTCGATGACCTGGTGGGATTGGAAGGTATGGTTGCTGTGAGGGATATTCAACCCAATTATTGGTGGCTGATCGTCCCGCCTGCTCATCACAAAAACAACTACCGATCCATGCGATTGGGACCGGATGGATTGGATACCACTGTGGTGTATCTGGCTGATTATTCCCATTTTGTACCTGGAAATCGAATAGGAGGTGGGGGACAATCGGCTGTCAGTCCCAATGGAGACCTGTTTGTAAAGTGGTCCCCGGAAGACACCCTGGGTACGTTTTTGTTAGACTTCAACAGAGAAAATGGTGAGTTGGCCAATTTGCGTCATTTGCCTCATCCTGAAAGTGATAATTTTGTAGTGGGCGAGTCTTCCAGTGGGGGAGGAGCTGCCATCAGTCCCAACGGGCGGTTTTTGTATATCAATACCCGAAATAACCTCTATCAGTACGATCTGGAAGCAAGTGATATAAGCGAATCAATAGTACATATAGCTGAGTACGATGGGTATGTGGATGACAACTTTGGTACTGAAACCACTTTTTTTATTCAACAATTGGGACCGGACTGCCGCATTTACATGAGCGCAACCAATGCCGTTTCCTACCTTCACACCATTAACTATCCCAATCTCAAAGGGGAGGCCTGTGACTTTCAACAGCATAGTATTCAATTGCCTGGTAGTAATACCTTTGCACTTCCCTATCATCCAAACTATCGCCTCGATTCTGGCTATCCCGCTTGCGATACCACCCTGACCCACACCAGGTTTGTGCCGGAGGATGCAAAGGGGCAGTTGTATCTCTATCCAAATCCCGCCCACCAGTACGCGGTGATAGGTTGGAGCGAGATCAGCCCGGAAGAGGTCACCCTTTACGATATATCGGGTCATAAGGTTTACAGCGGTGCCATTCAGCCCGGTTCACAGGAGTACAAACTCGATTTGAGCGGCCTTGCCACCGGTGTATATGTGGTACAGTTGCGCGATAGACAGGGTAACTTTGCCGTGGAGCGATTGATGGTGATGGAGTGAGGTTTTCTCGAAAATTTACCCGTTTTTGCCTGACTGTGGGAATAAAAGATTACTTTTGCACGCCAATAGATAATCAACACTTTTTACCATGAAACATGCCTGGCACGACCTTTCACCCGGAGACCGTTTACCCCAATACGTGGACGCCATTATCGAGATACCCAAAGGGAGCAAGGGGAAATTTGAACTGGACAAAAAGACCGGTATGATAAAGTTGGACAGGGTGCTGTTTTCCGCAGTTCACTACCCGGCAAATTACGGATTCATACCGAGGACTTATTGCGATGATAAAGATCCGATTGATATACTTGTTTTTTCATCTATAGAAATACCGCCCCTGACCCTGGTTTCGGCTAAAGTTATCGGGGTTATGCGCATGCAGGATCAGGGTGAAGCGGATGATAAGATTATCGCAGTAGCTGAAAACGATATGAGTGTCAACCACATCGACGATATCCACCAACTGCCTCCACACTCCATGAAGCAAATGCGGAGGTTTTTTGAAGACTACAAAAAACTGGAATCAAAAGAGGTGGTGGTAGAAGATGTACTGCACAAAGAAAGGGCCTGGGAGATTCTCATGGACAGTCTGGTGTTGTACAGAAAACATTTTTAACATTTGGAACTTACCGGGCACTTATGCCGTTGGGAAACATAACAGGGCAGAGCACAAGGAAGTTAAATAAATGTTAATGTCTTGTGGTTACAAGACAATTTACTCTCGCCGCCCTATCTTAGCATTGTTTTTGATAGCATTATTAATTAAAATCTTTTGTCTATAGCGGAATATCTACTTTTTAAAGATTGTATTGTTCACCAAAATGAATCGCGTCATGAATTTGACTCCGCTAAGTGACAAAGAACTTATCCAAAAGTATCTTGAAGGTAATGACTATGCCTTCGAAACTCTCCTTAACCGCCACAAGGAAAAAATCTACACCTCCATCTATCTTTTCGTAAAAGATAGGGACCTGGCAGAAGATATTTTCCAGGAGGTTTTTATCAAAATTATTCGCACGCTAAGACGTGGAAAGTACAACCACGAGGGTAAATTCCTCCAGTGGGCCATGCGTATTTCCTACAACCTCTGTGTCGATCACTTCCGCCGTTCAAAGAGAAGAACCAAAGTCAGTCCGACAGAGACTTTTGATATCTTCGATGTGCTTGAGCTGAAGGATGAAAATATGGAGGAGGAGATGATGAAGAGCCAAACCCACCAAAAGGTGAGAAAGTTGGTCGATATGTTGCCCGCCGAACAAAGAGAAGTGGTCATTCTGAGGCATTATGCCGATATGAGCTTTAAGGAAATTGCCAACCTGACCAATGTGAGCATCAATACCGCACTGGGTAGAATGCGCTATGCATTGATCAATATTCGCAAGATGATGGAGGAGAAGAACATCGTCCTTCAGTAAACTGAACACACCATATTGAGCGCACCCGAAATAGCCGCGATTTGTTGGTTTTGCAAAAATCATGTAGCACAGTAGCGCAATGGTGATCTTCAGGATTGTATCTGGTATTTTCCATGTGCTTCAAAAAATAGAAGGCCAGGAGCTAATAGCTTCGGGCTTTTTTTGTGCGCCCTGGTGAGTGTTTTTTGATCATCTTAATTCCAGTATAATGAGAACCCACCAATGATATCGAGTTGTGCAACACAGCAATGTTAGAATACAAGTTGTTACATAGTTTCCGGATTAGAATGTGGTACAGGGGCCATGGCATTTTACCGCATAAAGAGGCCAACCTTACGCTTGTGGGTTGTATCTCTTTGTTTGGCGGTTGATTTCCAGTGTTTTATAATTGAAGAGGTGTTTAGAATAAAGAAGTTGGCGAGTGGGAGAGCAAAGATTGATACTTCTATCCATTTCCCGACTCGCCAGCTTCGATTTAGGTCTGGTTTTTGTCATTATTCTGCTACTACCGGTGATTATTTTACAATCAAAACCGGAAGAACCTTGTCAGTTGCAATGAGCCGCTCTGTGACACTACCCATCAAAAGGGCTTCATTGTCGGCCTTTCCCTTGTTGCCCATGATTATCATATCTGCGCTGTTCGTAAGCGCATGATCATAGATAAGTTTGCCAATGTGCTGGTCCTGATCAGGTATCAAAAATTCGAGATTGGCGTCAAAATCGAGCTTATTCTGAAGTTTCCGGTAGGATTTTTGATGGTTTTCCTTAAGAGATTTCTCAACAGCTACCCTTTCACGGATGTAGGGAAAGTAACGTACAGCAGCTTTTAGTACGGATAGGGGCATAATTTCTGCCCCGGTTTTTCCTGACACCTCCAAAGCCATTTCCATTACCTTTTCGGAGTATTTGGAGAAATCCAGTGCCACAGCGATTTTTTGAATGTTGGGTCTGGAATTTTCCGGGATGAACATAAAGTTGGCATTGCACAAGCGTACCACCTTTCCTCCCAGGCTTCCGGATCCCGCATAATGAGCCTTTTTCCCCATAATTACCAGATCAAATTTCATGCTGTCCACATAATCCACCAATTTTCCTATACTGCCTCCGGATTCAATATGTACATCTATTGTATCCCTCGGTCCTCCAAAAACATTTTTTATGTTTTGCTGGAGTTCTTTCCTGAGAACCTCCTCAAGGGGTTCACCCAGCTCGGGAATAACCTCTTGCAACTCTATAGAATAAGCATCGAGAGCAACGTAGTGAATCACCGTGAGCTTACTGAAGTTGAAATTGTCGTCCAGTAATTTTATATAATTAAGCAGCAGGTTGTCCATTTTAGACAAGTCCGCAAACAATGCTATGTGATCTAACTTTTTCATGATTTGTCTTTTTTGTCAATTTTCTTAGAAATAAACTCAAACAACCTTTCTTCGTATTTTTTCTGATCCACGTCTTTCTCTAGTACCTGGTTCTTGGCATATTCTTTTATCAATCCTTTTTGAAGAGAATAACACATGACCAGGAGAATGATCAGGAAGGGAAGTCCTGTGGTGATGGCTGCGGTTTGAAGTGCTGCCAGTCCACCACCGATCAGTAGTACAGCAGCTATGGCACCCTCGGCCGTTGCCCAAAAAACCCTTTGTGCAACAGGGCCATCTAATTTCCCTCCTGCAGTAATACTGTCAATTACCAGGGACCCGGAGTCAGAGGAAGTTACAAAAAAGCTGGCAACCAGGATTATCCCCAGTATGGAACCAAGCATAGTCAGTGGAAATTCCTCCAGAAAGACGAAAAGGGCCGTGGAGACATCTTGAGTAACTGCTCCGGCAAGTACGTTTCCATCGTCAGCTTGCAGGTCAAAAAATATAGCAGAACCACCCATGGCTGTCAGCCAAACAAAAGTAAGGAGGGTGGGTACCAATAGCACTCCGAAAATGAATTCTCTGATGGTGCGACCTCGTGAAACCCTCGCGATAAACATTCCGACAAATGGCGACCATGATATCCACCATGCCCAATAAAAGATGGTCCAACCACCTTGCCATCCGGTATCTCCATATGCCTCTGTCCAGAATGACAAGGCGACCACATCACTCATGTAGTTGCCCGTATTTTCAATCAGAGAACTGAGGAAAAAGAGGGTAGGCCCCAATATGATCACGAAAACCAGTAAAAGAGCTGCCAATCTGATATTCCACTCACTTAATACTTTGACTCCTTTGTCAATTCCGAGTATTACAGAAACAGTTGCTGCCAGTGTAATAAGGGCAAGCAAGACTACTTCGAAAGTGGTGGTGTGTTCAAACACAGGGAAAATGTAGGCAAGACCGGCTGCTACCTGACTTACACCAAGTCCAAGTGAAGTTGCCAGTCCAAATGCCGTTGCGAGGACAGCAAGGATATCAATCACATCACCCATCCAGCCGTAAATACGATCCCCAAGCAAGGGGTGAAAAACAGATCTTATGGTCAATGGCATTTTTCGATTGAAAGCAAAAAATGCAAGTGAAAGGGCAACCACAGCATATATCGCCCAGGCGTGAAATCCCCAGTGGAGAAAGGATAGCGTCATAGCTTCCTGAGCCCCGGCCACAGTGTATGCTTCACTCTCTACAGGGGCGGAGTAGTGGAAAACCGGTTCTGCCACACCCCAAAAAAGCAGGCCAATTCCCATACCGGCGCTAAACAACATGGCGAACCAGGAACCGGTTGAGAAATCAGGTTCAGCATCTTTGCCACCCAGCCGAATTGAGCCGTATTTACTGAAGCCCAAATAGAAGCAGAAGACTATAAATGCATTAACGGAAATTACAAAAAACCATCCTGTGGTGTCTGTAATAAAGGTTTGAATGTTTGAAAAGACCTCCTCCATTGGGTCGCCAACTGCCAGCGTGATAACTATAAATGCGATTATCAAGGTGACAGATGGCCAGAAGACAGGTCCGTGAATTTGAAAGTATTTATTCTTCATAATAATTAGGTGATTGTTTGATTAAAAGTAGTAGCCAAGGTTGATGTTAAATCTGGTATTCCATCCCGGATCATCGTCTAGTGAATTGTCTTCAGAAACAGGCTGGGTGAAATCTTCACCTCTCCCGGTTCCCAGTGCATTTCCTCCAAACGCATCTGTTATCCAGGGGTGGTTGGAGCCCATCGCTATATCAAAATAGGCGTAGATAGACCCTGCCGTGACCAATGCTCCCAATACATTTTGTTGAGAGATTTTAAAATCGGTTTCCTCGAAGTCCAACTCATTGAATTTTTGCATCAATGTATAATCGTTGTACACCTGAATGTTGCTGATAGGTCCCCATTCTACCGGGAAGTTGTACGATAAGCCAATGGAATACATAGCTGCTTCTGCCGCAACATCGTAAGTTCCGAAGCCATAGGCTCCCATCTGAACGTACTTTAATTCATTGTCGGCATCATCTCTAACATCGTCAAAATTGTAGTAAAGAGCCTGTGCTTTGAGGCCCCAGTTCCCCCAGGTGCCTTCAAAATGGCCTGCTACGGCATATTGGTTTCCCGTATGCTCGGTCACCTGATTGTACACTTGATGGGTTTGAAGGGAGATTCCAAGTTCTCCGGCTCCAATATTTCTGGCTGCTCGAAGATTGATTTGGTGTCGCTCAATGTTGGTGTTCCCTTCATTGGGAACCACATCGTAAGAGTAGCGCGCTGCAGAAAAAGGACCAAAGCTCGCCTCTGAAGTTCCCCGCGGTTCTGCATGTAAAAAGTATGCGAGATTGAGGGTCCAGTCATCACTCTCTCTGGTGTAGTTGAAACCCATCTGATGATCGTCTTCAAGACCTACGTAGTAGGGAAGTTGAAACCACCAACTGTGAGATGCGTAGGTGAGCAAGCCAAATGGTACCTGCACGATTCCCAGCTGAAGGTTGTTCTGTGGATCAAAGCGGTATCCAATCACCCGTATTTTATGAAATGGGTGTTGAAGGTCGGGTAAAACCGGTACTCAAAAGACAGTTGAAGCCCTTGATTATAAGCATCTACATTAATACGCCAGGTATCCCAGGTCCACTCGTTTCTAGAGTCTGTTCCAAGCGGGGAAGTCCCTGTTTCGTAGTCGGTGTATATGTAGTTGGTGCGGAATGCCCCTCCTACGGAGAGCCAAGAGGTGTCACGATTGATTTCATCCGCTGCTGCATTGCCACCCTCCAGTGTAGCCTTATTGCTTCCGTAATCCTTAGAAGAAAAGAGGCTGTTCATAAAATTGCTTCCTCCGCTGTCAGGGTCATTCATAGCCTTAAGAGGCGATTGGGTGAAAAACAGCGCCAAACCCAGCACTGTTGTCAAAATGAGTATTGATTTTGTCATATGATTAATGATTTTTTGATGCTGAGATTATCCGCAGCTTGAATGCTTTGTATGAATTTCAGCACCCTATGGTTAAGAAATATTTACTTTATCACATGGCTTTCTCTTACTTTGAAGAGAGACAATAGCTTATTTGCTTGATTATTGTCCTCTGATTCTTGATTGCGAAGTAACCGGAATTTAACAGATGGTTAAAGAAATAAATATTGAGTTTTTATATTAAGTGTTAGCTCAATTGTAAATTATTGTAAAACAATTGTCTATGTAGATGCTCAATTTCCGATTGGAATAGTAAGGTTGCTGTGATAACCAATACCTCCTATTATCTTTGAAGGAATGAGTTATCCGGGATTCGAAATGGTAAAAGTTATGAGGTTGCTTTGTTGGTTCCGGTGTATTCAGACCGCTGCTGGCTTCCGGTTGAACTTTTTTCTTTAGAAAAAAGGGGGCACTCGTGACGTGCCATCGTTAAATTTTTTTTGGGCTAATACCGTATTTTTGTTAATCTTGAGGTTGGGATGAGAATGTATTACCCCAGGAATAAAAAAGCCCGGACCTTTAACGAGGAGCCGGGCTTTTCATTCACAATTTGTCAATAATGAAAACAGCTTTAGGAGCTTTATACTTTTTCCTGCTTTTTCCGGTGATTTGTGTCCCTTTTTTTGCAGGTGTTCTTTAATTGCTTTGCCGGATTTTTCGGAACCGGATCGTGTCCGTGTCCTCCCCAGGGATGACATCTGCCTATTCGCTTAATTCCAAGCCACAATCCCCTGAAAGGGCCCCATTCGTTTATCGCATCGATCATGTAGTGAGAACAAGTAGGGGAGTAGCGACAATGCGGTCCTATTACAGGTGAAATGGCAGCCTGGTAGAATTTGATGGGCAGTATGAGAATTTTTTTCAGCATGTAAGTGCGAAAGTGCCTTTTTTATATCTGTGGCATCAGAATGTAAAGTGATAAGCCAGGGAAATGTTTCGACCGGGCATTGGATTGTTTCTCTCTCGCACTCTTGACAGGTGATCCCGGTAGGACTTGTCAAAGATATTTTGCCCTTTAAGTACCACACTGTGCCTGCCATCTTCGTCAAAGCGATAGCCACCCTCAAGGCCGTAGAGGGTATATCCACCCGTTGGGTTTTCCTCTGTGGAAACCCTGCTCTGGCCACTGACGACCCGAACGTCGGCACCTAACCAGAAGGACTGGTTGTCGTAGCGGAGTCCATTGCGCCATCTTACGGGAGGAATAAAGGGCAGCGGTTCGCTCACTTCCCCTCTCCGGTCTCCTCTGACATAATCAACACCGCTGGAAAGTGACCACTCGGGCGTGATCTGCCATGAGAGGTTGAGTTCTCCACCCATCATTCGCGCTTCATCCGCCAGGTATTCAAAAATGGGAAAATCTGAGTCTTCGTCAATTTGACCGGTATTTTGAAAAATGATGTAGTCCTCTATGTGATTGAAAAAACCGGCGACTTCAATATGCAGGTTTTCTGTGAAAAAGCTGACAAACAAGTCGCTGCCGTAGCTCACTTCCGTGTCGAGGTTTTTATCCCCTATTTCAAAAGCACCGGCACCGATATGTGGCCCATTTGCATACAACTCTTCAAGAGAGGGGTTTCGATAGGCTCTGGCCAATTGAAAACCGGCCTCAATATTGTCGTTGGGTCTGAAATTCAGTCCCGTGGAGGCAGAGAAATTAAATCCGGATCGCGATTCGTCTATGTCCGGGAAAAACTCATTGGTACGTGTGCTTTGGCTGTAGGTCTCTCCTCGCAAACCGGCCTGAAGCCTCAATCTAGTGGAAAGTGGTATTTCCTGGAATGTGAAAAGTGCAAACTGCAGGTTGTCATCACCCGGTGTAAAGGCCTCTTCGCCTCCCACCTCAAGGGTCCTTCCGTACAGGTTCATTCCCAGTGCACCACGATCCAATATACCGATGGGCCGGTGCATAAAGGTAACTGTAGAACTCATAGACCACTGGGTAAATTCTATTTCTACGTCTTCATCCACAGTTCCGTCTGCTTCACGCTCTATTTCCACTTCCTGTTGGAAAAATCTACCCCCCTGAAACCTGAATTCCACCTCTTCAAAAAAGCCTCCGAGATCTGCGGTCAACCTCGCCTGTCCCATTTGTTTATTGAGTCTTATCTCCACACTTTCATCGGGGTCATCAATTTCTTCCGGTATGCCGTACACCATGTCCATTCCCATTAAGGCAATGCCACCGTTATACCCATTCCCCTGGAGTGAAAAACCAAGTGCTCCTTCAAAATTCTCCATTTCGGTCCCCGGCAATCTTCCCTCGGGGGTTCTCATTTCTCCGGCCGTTCGATAGGAAAATCGGCCGGTGATGGCGCTGTTGTCCCAGCCGTGGGTCAATTTTCCAAAACCACCAAACATATCGTTTCCAGAGGCACCCTGAAAACTCAGACGCCCTTCCAGGCCCGAATCCCAGTAAGTGGGTATATCTCCGGTCATCATATTAACGACGCCACCAATGGCACTGCTTCCGTAAAGTAAACTGGCCGGACCCCGAACTATTTCAATGCGGTCTGCTGCCAGGGGGTCCAATGCAACTACGTGATCGTGCGCAGTCCCAGACAGGTCGCCCATTCTCTCGCCATTTTCAAGTACCAATACTCGCTCTCCATCAAAACCTCGAATGACCGGTCGCGAAGGTGCGGGTCCAAATGAGCGCATGGATAGCCCGGGTTCACCATCCAACATAACACCCAGGCTCATGTCTGATTTTTGGCGCAATAATTCTCCGCTATAGCTCTGAGCTGCCTGATAGCGTACACCTGATCCGACCGGTGTGGCCGAAATGATGATTTCCTGTAGTTGAAGGTCTGTTGACTGCATCTGCAGATTGCCCAGGTTGGCTGTCTCCGGGCTGTGTTCGTGCGTGATCTCAAAGGATTCATAACCGATGTAAGTAAAGCGTATGGTGTAGGTGCCCTCCCTCAAATCCTTTATCTCAAAACTTCCGTCAAGACCTGTTGTAGTTCCGCGGTTTTTATCTACTACCATTACATTCACACCGACCAGGGTTTCTCCCCGATTGGCATCGTAAACCACTCCCTGCAAATCCTGTGACTGCAATCCTGTGATAACCAGTATGGTGAATAGAATGGTTGCGAAAAGGTGATTCAACTGTTTAGTCCGCTTGTTCATGTGTAATTTATTTTCCATATCCATTTTGATTTAAATAATATTCATCCGCAAAGGTATAAAATATAGGCTTGCGAAAAAAAATTATTAGACTTATCTAAAAAAATATTTAATGCAATCTATATGCTTTGTTTCTCTCTGTAGCCTAAACGCAAATACTTTAAGAGATTATTATATGATTGGTGGAGGATGTAGAATTTCTGCGAACTGGTTCATTTCTTCGACATAGAAAGATTTAAAACATCGGGATGGGTAAAAGGAATTAATATGGTGGCAAAAAAAAGGGCCACCAAAATGGCGACCCTTCTATAAAAGTTTCTATTGCTTAGCCCTGAAAATCAATACCTGTAGGCATCTGATTTATAAGGTCCTTCTTTATTTACGCCAATGTATCTGGCTTGTTCATCCGTAAGCTCTTCCAAATCTACACCGATTTTTTCGAGATGCAGTTTGGCTACCTTTTCATCCAGTTTTTTGGGTAGCACATACACCTTCTTCTCGTATTTTTCGGCGTCGTTCCAAAGCTCTAGTTGCGCCAGGGTTTGGTTGGTAAAGGAATTGGACATCACGAATGACGGGTGACCGGTGGCGCAACCGAGGTTGACCAGGCGACCTTCTGCCAGCACGATGATGTCGTTTCCATCTACATTGTACTTGTCCACCTGAGCTTTAATTTCCTTTTTGGTGTGACCGTAATTTTTATTGAGCCACGCCATGTTAATCTCGTTGTCAAAGTGACCGATGTTACAGACAATGGTCTTATCATTCATCAATTTGAAGTGCTCATCAGAAATAATGTCCTTGTTACCCGTTGCGGTGATTACAATATTGGCTCTGGGAATCGCGGAGGTCATTTTTTTGACTTCATATCCGTCCATTGCTGCTTGAAGCGCACAGATGGGATCTATCTCGGTAACGATAACTCTGCAGCCTGCACCTCTGAGCGATGCAGCTGTTCCTTTGCCGACGTCTCCGTAACCTGCGACTACTGCAACTTTTCCTGCCATCATGATGTCAGTTGCTCTTCGGATTGCATCCACAGCAGATTCTTTACAACCGTATTTGTTGTCAAATTTCGATTTGGTGACGGAGTCATTGACATTAATTGCGGGCATTGGAAGGGTTCCATTTTTTTCCCTTTCGTACAGCCTCAAAACTCCTGTGGTGGTTTCTTCTGTGATTCCCCTGATATTCTTTGCGAGCTCAGGATAATTGTCAAGTACCATATTGGTGAGGTCACCACCGTCATCCAATATCATATTGAGTGGCTTTCCACCTTCGAAGCCAAATAGCGTCTGCTGGATGCACCAGTCGTATTCCTCCTCCGTCAGACCTTTCCACGCAAATACAGGAATGCCTGCTTTGGCAATGGCCGCCGCGGCGTGGTCCTGGGTTGAAAATATATTGCACGAGGACCAGGTAACTTCGGCTCCGAGTTCTACGAGTGTTTCTATAAGGACGGCCGTTTGAATGGTCATATGCAGGCAACCGGCTATGCGGGCACCTTTGAGGGGTTTTGACTGGCCAAATTCTTCTCTTAGGGCCATGAGCCCGGGCATTTCAGCCTCTGCCAGTTCGATTTCCATCCGGCCCCAATCGGCCAGATTGATATCTTTTACTTTGTAATCCAGTTGTTTTTCTACTGCTTGCATTGTTTACTGTGTTTTTAAATAATCGCGCAAAGATACAAAACTATCGATGCCTGTACGAATAATTGTTGCTGTAATTGATTGATATACATGATTTTTAACATCCAGGAACTGTTCCTGTTCACTGAGTTGGAAATGTAGTGTAATGATATTGTCTTTTTTATTCATGTTGTTTAAAAAATGGTCTGGTCTGATAGCTTTAAAATTCGCGCTTTTAGGGGAATTGAAAGAGTCCCGGTGACCGAAAGAGCCACCGGGAATATGTATTTATCTGAGTTCTTCGTGGCCTTCCCGAATGATCTCGGGGATTTCCTGAGTGCAATCGATAATGGTGGAGGGTTCTGTCTTTCCGATGCCACCGTCAATCACAATATCAAATTGGTTTCCGTATTTTTCAAAGATGTAAGAGGGGTCGGTGTAGTACTCCATAACATCGTCACTGTTATTCTTTAAGGAGGTACTCAACAGGGGTCTGCCGAGGGTTTCGACGATATCCAGCACAATTTTATTGGAAGGGATGCGCACTCCTATCGTTTTGCGTCTGTTTTTAAAGATTCTGGGGACCTGATTGTTGGCCTGGATGATAAAGGTAAATGGGCCTGGAGTATTTCTCTTCATCATTCTGAATACCTCGTTGTTGATCTGGAAAGCGTACTCAGAAACCTGACTGATGTCCTTACACAGGAAGGTCATATTGGCGATAGCCGGGTCGAGCTTTTTAAACTGGTAAATCTTTTCAACCATATCCTGTCTCTCAATGTCGCATCCGATTGCATAGACGCTGTCCGTAGGGTAAATGACTATTCCGCCATTTTCCAGTGATTCACAAACTTGTGAGATTTTTCTACCCTGTGGGTTTTCAGGGTGAATTTTGAGTAATTTTCCCATGTTCACTTTTTTTCTTTTACTAAATAATGTTTCCGTGTTTGGGCCATCGCCATAAATATTGCGAAATTGCCCATTTTCCATTGATCCTAAGTGCTTTACACTGGGGAAATTTCGGTATTTTATTGATGGCTTGCCTTCCCCACACATTGGCTCCATCAATAGTTTAATGCTTTTATCCGGTCTTTGTTCTCAAAAGACGGATGGTCATTATTATACCCAATATTAAGTTAATTTGGACAATTCTGCAAATTTTTTTTGGGAAAAACACCCCTCAGTGAATCATTTTGCTCGTATTGCCGCCATTGTAAGCATTTGGGTCTTTGTTATATTTGCGCAAATTGATATTTTGAAGCTATCTGTTCTCATCCCTGTTTACAATTGGAATCTGCAAAGGCTCTTCAATGAATTGAATGAGCAATTGGTGGAACTCGATTGGGATTGGGAGGTCTTGTGTTTAGATGATGGGTCTGCAGAATACACCACCGAAAATAAATCACTGGCCCGAAATTTAGGTTTTGAGTTCCATTACCGGGAGAACCGCGGTAGGTCTGTTACGAGAAATGAATTGGCAGAGTGGGCGAGTGGTGACTGGTTCTTATTTCTGGATTGCGACAGTGGACTGGTTAAGGGGAATTTTCTCAAAAAATACATTGAGTCAACCAACCGGGCAGAGGTTGTTTATGGAGGGACCGTATATCAGGCTGATTTTCCGGGCAGGGATTTTGCACTGCATTGGAATTACGGAAAGAAAAAGGAAGCGCTGGATTCGGGTGTTAGGAACAAGGATCCCTTCAGGAGTTTTAAGACAAACAACTTTCTGGTGAGCCGGGAGGTTTTTTCTCGCTTCAAGCTGGACGAAAGTATCAGAACTTACGGTTACGAGGATTTGATGTGGGCAGAGGTGCTGAAAGTGGGTGGTGTTTCTATACTGCACATTGACAATCCGGTCCTTCACCGCGGACTCAATAGCACGGAAAAATTTTTAAGAAACACCTCTGAGGCTGTTGTTAACCTTTGGAAACTTCATGATTCGGGGAAACTTCATTCGCCCACTCCTTTATTGAAATGTTTCTTTAAACTGAGGAAGCTTCGGCTTGAGTGGTTGGTTCGATGGTTGTTCGTGGCTTTTCACAAAGTTATTCTTGGCAATTTAAGGAGTTCCAGCCCCTGGCTGCCATTCTTCGCATTGTTCAAACTTTCGCTTTTGAGCCAATTGGCAAAAAAAGCCTCTGCTTTTGGGTCAAAATGAGAGGACTATTCCCAAAGTGGGCAATGGATTGCCACTTCCGGTATCGATTTCCTTCAATTGGTACCTCTGTTCTTCAATGGGGGCATCGGGGTTTTTGACAATGCCCGATCCCATTGGTCTTCCGTCTGAATCCAACGGCCGGTCGAGTATGAGTTGTGGATTGCTTTCTGCAGAGGCCAGCACATTTTGAACATCCAGGTAAATATTCAATCCCCAATTTTCAAAAAACCACTGTTTATCGATGCGGATGTCAATTCTATTGAAGGGGTCGTTCCTCCTGCTGTTGATTCTGCTGAAATCGAGCAATCCCTGCCCCCGGCGGTCCCAGTTGAGTACCAGATCGGAGTCCGGTGAAAAAGGGGTTCGAGGCAATCCCGATTGGTATCTCCATCGCACTCCCACTTCCCAGTTTTTGCCAAATTGCTTCCCACCTGTGAGGCTGATAATGTGGGTGGCATCCCAGGCCGATGGAAAGAAACCCTCACCGCCTGCCGGGCTGGTGAATTCACTAACTCCCAGAGTGTATGCCCCAATTCCGTAGAAACCTCTACTGAGTCGCTGCTGGAATAAAAGTTCAAGGCCGTAAGTGCGCCCCTCAGTATCCGGGCTGGCCGGTTCATTACCGACCACTCCGAAATCTCCTCCGAAATTGGCCAGTGATACCTGGTCTCTGAGCAGGAGGGGATAGTTGGAGTAATTTTTCAAGTAGCCTTCAAGCGATATTCTCGAACGCTCTCCCAACAGGTGTTCCAGCCCAAGGGTAATATGGGTGGATCTGACGAATTTTATACCATTGTCCTTGTTGACAAGGCGGCCATTCTGCATGTACCCCAGTATGGTGTAGGGCGGAAGCTGGTAGTAAATACCCGCACTCATATTCACAGCCCAATCCAGCCGGAAAAAATAGGATGCCGATATTCTGGGTGAAATTTGCTCGATGGGATTCGAGAAATCCGATGAAAAGGAGTTTCCATCCAGTCTGAACCCCGCGGACGTAATGAGACGCCCATTGAGAAATTCCCTGCTCAATTGGCCGAAGCCGTAATATTTAAAAAAGTTGATGTCGCTTTCAAAATCCACGGTTTCGGCCCCGGATGCAGTGAAAATCCTATTGAAAGTGGAGTTAGTGTAGCGGATGTACTCGGTACCGACACCATACACAAATTTGTAATCGTCCATCCTGAAGGTGTGCTCAAACCTGAACTTGTTCTCAATTTCTCTTGATTGATAGCGGAGCGTGAGTTCGTCCTCATCATCTGTCATATTATCCCGGTATTTGGTCGCTTCATTGTTGAGCATATTTCTACTCAGTACAAAAATCATCGAGCCATTGTCTCTAAAGTGGCGGTAAACCAACCCATTGGTATAGGTCCACTGCTCATTAACGGGCAGGTTTTCCAACAGAAATCTGGTCTCCTCTGAATCATCTGCATTCAGATTGAGTTCAAAATTGTCGATGGCTCCAATTCCGCTGAAATACAATTCATCCCCGGAATCAAAGCGGTGTGTGACCTTGAGCTGAAAATCGTTGTAGATAGGGAGGAAAGGCAGGTCCAGCACCCTGAACAAAAATTGAAGATAAGACCTTCTGGCCGATGCAATAAAGGTAGTGTTTTCGGAGATTGGCCCTTCCAGCGAGACGCCGAGGTCTGATGCTCCCACAGTCATGGTTCCGCCCAGCTTATCACTTCTCCCTCTGATGAGTCTGAAGCCAAAAACAGAACTGAGTGCATTTCCCCTGTTTGCGGGGAAGGCCCCGGAGTAAAAGTCCACCTCCCTTATAAAGTCGATGTTGATAATGCTGGCAGGCCCACCCGAAGCACCCTGGGTAGCAAAGTGATTGATGTTGGGCACTTCTATGTCGTCGAGATAAAACCTGTTTTCATTGGGTGCGCCTCCTCTAATGATGAGATCATTTCTAAAAGAGGAGGGAGCGGTAACTCCGGGTAATGATTGCACCACGCGGGAGATGTCTCTGTTTCCGCCGGGACTTCTTCTAATTTCAGTAGATCCGATGTTGCGCAGGCTGAGTGGGCTTTCTTCAGTTCTTCTAAATGGGGATGCCTGAACGACGACCTCTTTCAGATCTTCGCCGGCGGGCACCAGTTCAATTTCGATTTCAAGCGGTCTGGCGGATGACAGCTGCAGCTCAGAAATAATTTTGGTTCGGTATCCTACAAAGGATATTCGCAGATCGTAAACACCGGGTTCGAGGCCGGTCAACTCAAAGTTTCCATCTTCATCGGTGGTTGTGCCCATCTGGGTAGGTTCCGCAAAGACATTGGCAAAAAATACAGGGTCACGGGTATTGGCATCATATACCGTTCCTTTAATCTCTGCTTCCTGTGCAGAGATGGTCGAAAAAAAATTTGGATAAAATCCTGCCGCAGTTAGCAGGATAATTTGAATAATGACTACCTTAGTGAATTGTTTGAGCTCTTTAAGTGCCATTTTTTCCGTTCTGTAAGAGTATCTGTTGTTAAGATATTTTAAGTGTAAAAGGGTATAACTAAATGGGCAAAGGGATTGTTTTTTGGTTGTTCAGCTTTGTGTTTCTGTTGCAATTTTTGAGCTTCAGCAGTTCACTCGAAGGACAAAATACGATTAGAGGGGTGGTATTTAGTGCCACCGATGGGAGTGAATTGATCGGGGCTAATGTGCGGATAGCCGGTACCACCACGGGTGTTAATACTGATTGGGATGGTGTATTTTCTTTCACAACCAATATGGATGCGCCCCTCACTTTGCAAATCAGCTACATTGGTTACCAGCAGAAAGAATTGGAGATTGAAGATTTTGGCCCGCTACGGATTTACCTCGAGGATGACGCTTCGATAATCGAAACAGTCGAGATAAGGGGAAGCCGGATTTTGGATCGTCAGCGCGAATCCCCACAAACAGTCAGTACACTTGATGCCATCGGAATAAGACAAACCCCTGCCTCTAATTTTTATGAAGGATTGGGAGCTTTAACAGGTGTAGAAACCACAACGGTGAGTTTTGGATTTACGGTAATAAACACCCGCGGGTTTAATAGTACCAGCCCGGTGCGTTCTCTTCAGTTGATCGATGGAGTGGACAATCAGGCTCCCGGCTTGAATTTTTCCCTCGGTAATTTCCTCGGATCTTCTGAACTGGATTTGCAAAGGGTGGAAGTTATTCACGGGGCAAATTCTGCTCTTTACGGGCCGAGTGCCTTTAATGGGGTCATTAGAATGGAAACGAAGAACCCATTTGTCCACAAGGGGCTCAGCGCAATGGTAAAAGGCGGGGAGCGAAATATGTTGGAAACTGCGGTTCGCTGGGCAGATGCTTTTACAAATGAGGACGGAGAAGACTTTTTAGCCTACAAAGTTAATTTGTCCTATTTGTCTGCCGATGACTGGGTCGCAGACAATTACGAGCCCGTCTTTGAATCCCAGGCAGATCGGACCAATCCCGGTGGTTACGATGCAGTCAACATTTACGGTGATGAATACAGGCCCAATATGGATCTCACCGATGCGCAGTTGTCCAGTCCCTTTGCAGGACTGGGACAGTGGCATCGAAGGGGATATCGAGAAAAAGACCTGGTGGATTACGACACCCGCAATTTCAAAGCCAACATGGGGCTTTATCTCAGGACCAACCCTTCGAGGGAATTGGATTCACCCGTCTTAAAATGGGCGAACAGCTACAGCCGTGGAACCACTGTTTATCAGGGTGATAACAGATTTAGTCTCAAGAATATTCAGTTTTTTCAATCGGTGTTGGAATTCAGTCAGCGAGACCGGTATTTCATAAGGGGCTACTATACGCTAACCGATGCAGGAGATTCTTACGATCCGTATTTCACGGCTCTTCGACTGCAAGACAGAGCAAAGAGAAATCAGCAGTGGGCCAGGGATTACTCCAACTTTTGGACCGGCTCTAACGGCCCGAGACGTTGGATGAATGACCTCGGTTATCCTCAATTGGAAATAATCTCCACCAACCCACTAGAAACCTCTTTTGACCGGGAAGCCGCAGAACAGTGGTTGGTTGATTACAGGGATTCACTGGCAGTGTGGCATCAACTTGCCGGAGAAATAGCGGACAAGGCCGGGCAGGGCGGAGGTACAGACTTTTTTGAACCCGGAACTGACCGATTCGATGAGGCTTTTGATGATATCACTACCAGATTGAACAACGACTCTCTTAATGGAACCCGTTTTTTTGATCGAAGTGCACTTTATCACCTCCATGGTGAGTACAAGTTTAGGCCGGAATTTGTCAATGAGTTGGTGGTTGGAGCCAATATAAGGTATTACACGCCTGAATCCAGGGGGACAATATTTGACGATGGGCCCAATGGAGAGGAAGTAACCAATTTTGAATACGGTATATATGCAGGCGCCACCAGAAGGTTTTTCGAGGACAACCTTACGGTGAATGCAACTTTGCGAATGGACAAGAACGAAAATTTTGACTACCTCTTTTCTCCGGCCTTGTCTGCTGTTTGGGAAATAGACCAAGGTAGTTTTTTCAGGGTTTCACTGTCCTCTGCCATCAGAAACCCGACCCTCACGGACCAGTATCTGAGGTTGGATGTGGGACCTGCCATTCTCTCCGGCAACCTCGATGGGGTTAAGGACTTGATCACTGTAGAGTCATTCAATGATTTTCGCAGGAGTCTGAATCAAAACGATTTGGAGTTTTTTGATATAGATCCGGTGAGGCCTGAGCAGGTACGCACGGTAGAATCCGGTTACAGAACGACTTTATTCGATCGGCTTTACGTCGATGCCAATTACTATTTCAGCGTCTATACTGACTTTTTGGGATTCAATATTGGGATTGATGCTACATTTGATGAAGGGAGCAATTTGCCGGAGCGCATTCAGGTGTTCCGATATGCCGCTAACTCTGTTGAGCGAGTTACCACGCAGGGATTTTCTGTCGGTGCGAATTACTATGTTGGTAGCTACTACAGTGTATCCGGAAATTATTCCTGGAACAGGCTGAATACCGATGTAGATGATCCGATAGTGCCTGCCTTTAACACACCGGAGCACAAATTTAATATTGGTTTCAACGGAAGGGGTATTCCTGGAGGCCGCAATCTGGATTTAGGTTTTGGCGTAAATTACAGTTGGACTGAGGGTTTTTTGTTTGAGGGTTCGCCTCAGTTTACCGGCCCCATAGAGTCTTATGGTTTATTGGATGCGCAGGTCAGTGCCGGTTTTACAAACTACAATACCGCTCTTAAGATTGGAGCATCAAATGTGTTGAACAACAAGGTATTCCATACATATGGTGGGCCCCGGATTGGAAGGATGGCGTATGTAAGCCTCCTCTATGACTTTAAAAAATAAAAACTTTAATAAATTAAATCTGCCAATTATGAAGAATCTTTACTTAATGACATTTTTAATTGCCTTTTCTCTGTCGGCTTTGCAGGCACAGGAGCGATACTTGGAACCCATTTTCGATGATTATGAGGTGGAAACGCTGGTTTATGCGACCAATATTTCAGTCTTCAGCGGAGCGCCTGAGCCCATCGATCTCGAAATGGATATTTACACCCCTGCCGGAGATACGACCACCAACCGGCCGGTATTTCTCTACTTTCATACCGGAAACTTTCTGCCACGCCCTCTAAATGGTTCAGTTGCCGGAACGAGAAATGATTCCACGGTAGTAGAAATAGCTTCCAGGTTGACTCAATTGGGCTATGTGGTTGCTGTTGTGCAATACAGAAAGGGCTGGAATCCCATTGGGAATTTGGACGACCGAATTGGAACCCTGTTGAATGCAGCATACAGAGGCATACAGGATGCGCGCACAGCGGTTCGTTTTCTGCGAAAAGATGTGGTTGACAATGGAAACCAATTTGGAATTGACCCCGACAAAATGGCCTACATCGGTCAGGGTACTGGAGGGTATATTTCCTTTGGGGCCGCTACTCTGGATCAATACGAGGATATTTTGATCCCGAAGTTTTTCGGACCTGACCTGACCGGAGATGGAAATCCGGACCCCTATGTGATTCCGCAATTTCATGGAGATCCCTTTGGGACCTCAGATGCCCAAGCAAGTATGGCCAATCATGTAACTTACGACGATGGTAATCCTATTCCATCTGATGTCAAGCTCACCATCAATATGGGTGGTGCCATTGGAGATACCTCATGGATTAGTGAAAACAACCCCCCTATGATTTCCTTTCACGTACCTACTGATCCCTTCGCACCTTATTTGGAAGATGTTTTGATCGTACCTACTACCGGTGATTTGATCGTAGAAGTGCAGGGCTCTTATTTGGTGCAACAGAAAGCGAATGAGTTGGGACTCAATGATATATTTATCGATGCTGAACTTAATGATGTTTTTTCCCAGGCAGCCAATGAACTGAATGACGGACTGGAAGGTTTGTATCCACTTATCCGCCCAATATGGACCAATCCTCTAAACCAAGAACCTGCACCGGAAAATGCGCCCTGGGAATGGTGGGATGAAGCGTTTTGGTCTCAGCAAGAGCACCCCAATTGCCCGGATGGTTTGCCCATAGAACAATGCAACTTCCACGTGATTAGTTGGCTCAACAATCAGGATATGAGTGCTGAAAAGGCACAGACTTATATTGATACAATTATTGGGTACATTGTACCGCGGGCTTTTCTGGCATTTGATTTGGATGAGACTACGCAGGTCAATGAATTGTCACCGACCGATGTTGGATTTAATCTCTTTCCCAATCCCTCCGCAGGAACAGTTTATCTGACTTCCAGTGATCAGGCACCAATGACTGGAATTGAGGTGTTTGACCTGTCAGGAAGACTTATCTACCAGAATGCGGGGATTGGGAGCCACCAATATCAAATCAATAGAGGGCAACTTAACACCGGGATGATGTTTGCCAGAATTTACTTTGAGGAAGGAGTGCTGATGCACCGATTTGCAGTGCAGAAGTAAGATGCGAGCCAGGTTAGCATGTTTGAAATTTTATAAATTTTTGCGGGGGTTGATTTTGCTCCTTCTTTTTTGCTGAAGTTTATTTTTGGTCACCTGGCACAAATGGAGGTTTATTTGGCGCAAAATTGAATCTTTTAGACGTGAAATTGGCCTGCTTAAACAATAAACCGGCCTACTTTTGTATTGATACGATTCAGGTGATAAGATTAAGACGCACATTGTAAGTTTGTGTGATTTAGGCCAGGGACTTCCTTGTGGTGAGGAGGTCCCTTTTTTGATCCGAGGTCGCATGCATGGAACATAAATCGTACTTCACTCTATTACCATAAATGGCAAAGGATAAAAAGGCAGGGTGTTTAGCCTTCAAAACCTGTGTATTAATTCAATGCGTATTGGATTGCATGCTGCGGCCATGAAAAATTTGAGAAATCCGGGATAAAAAGAATTGAATTTCACCAGGTGGTACCTCTGAGGTGTTAGTCCATTTGAATTGCTTCGACGGTAGGTTTTATTTGTAGGAAAACCCAATGGCAAAAATTCTAAGAACTTTTCTCCTCCAATGAAAAAGTGGTTTTTTTGTATAATTTATTTGAATACACCTTTTCAACAAATTGATTAACTCACTAAAGGTCAGTTTTTATTGTATTTAAAAATAAAAATGTGTTTTGAAAATGGCAGTAATTTATTATAAATTGGCACTAATATTGTTATCATGAATCCCAAATAGTGGCTATATTTGCCACTGCAATGAATCCCGTCTTACCCTTATAACCAAAAGTTGCGTGTTTGAAAATTTTCTTGCCAGTCTTTAGATTTCTAAATGATTGGCTTTGAAAAGCGGATTCGCTTGGGAAAAGGGGAGCCGATTTATTCATTTTAATCCCAATATTAAGTTATGAAGCAATTCTACTTGTCTTTCATCCGAGTCTTATTTGTTGGACTTGCCTTTGTTTTCTTGTTCAATGACGCGAACTCTCAAAACTGTACCGTGAATGCCGGTATTTTCAGGGAGTGGTGTACGACTGAAAACATTCAGTTGTTTGGCAATCTCCAGGGGTTGCCACAAGCAGGTTCCCTTCAATGGTCTCAAATTGGAGGGCCAACTGTGATCATTGATGACCCCTTGAGTGAGACAACTTCCATAACTGGAGCGCAGGGGGGGAATACTTATCAATTCAGATTGGTGGCAAGGTGCGTGGATGGAAGCCGGGTTTTCGACGATGTGACCTATCTTGTGAATGAGACGCCCACAACAGATGCAGGTCCAAATGTATCGGGATGTCCCGGATCTTACTTTTTAAACGCCTCTTCAGTGGAAACCGATGAGACAGGAATCTGGACAGTAGAGGGAACCAATAATGGTGTAAGCATAGTTGATGTCAACGATCCAAATACTGAAATCACCCTATTGCAAGGTGCCGGAGGCATTACCACCCTTCGTTGGACGGTCATCAATGACCTTACGGGATGTGAAGCTTTTGATGAAATAACTGTTACAAACTGCGGGGGTACTTCCGTGGTCGATGCCGGTCCTGATCAGGTACTGGATGAGTGTTTTACCCTTACTACATCTACTACTTTGGCAGCAAGTTCTGCGGGTTTTGGGGGACCGGGCTGCGGACAATTGGGCACATGGAGTGTGGTGAGTGGACCCAATTTGCCGACCTTTGGGAATATAAATAGCCCTACCTCGAGTTTAAGTAATTTGATTGAAGGAACCTATGTCCTGAGGTGGACGGTGACAGGTACTTGTGCTTCGGGAACCGATTTGGTGACAATAGAAGTTCCTGAGCCTGTTGGTGAGGTTACCGGTGCCATTATTGTAGGCGGAAGCCGTGTTTTTTGCGATGGAAGAACCCAAACCGTACTACAGGGAAACCAACCTCAGTTAGTTAATGAAGTCGTGTTGTGGGAGTGTATTAGTGGGCCTTGTGGGTCTGTTGTTTTTGGAAATCCCAACCAACCCATAACTACAGTCAGTGGTTTGGATGGAACGAGTTCCTATACTTTCCGCTATATTATTAGTAACCCTGTGATTGGATGTTCAGATTCTTCCACTGCTAGAGTGAGTTATGCAGATCCACCAACCATTGATATTGCATCTGACGTGATTTTGCCATGTGGGGAAACAGTGGCTGATGTGAGTTTTACTGCAACCGGAGGGAATATTGTGGAATGGAGATTAATCGATGGACCCGATATTAGTTCACCAACTTCATGGTCTACAGTTGGGAGTTCACCTTTTTCAATCCCTGGCTTCTCCCCTTCCGGAACATATACACTTGAAATGAGAAATAGATCTGTTGAGGGCAATGCGTGCACTGCCGCCACTGACCAGGCTACCATCATCTCATCAGGTCTCGCAAATCTTGCTAATGCCGGGACTGATCAATTACTGGCTTGTAATGTGTTTTCTACCGAACTCGCCGGCAATGATCCGCTTGATGGTGGAGGTGTGGGGGTAGGAACATGGTCTCAGGTCGAGGGCCCTACTGATGCAATCATTCAGGACCCCAATGATGAAGATTCACCAATTTCTAATTTAGAACCCGGTCAGTATACTTTCAGGTGGATTGTTACGGATGGTTTGTTTTGTCCTCCCAATCAGGACGATGTGATTGTGAGAGTTGCCGATACCATACCATTTTTTGTCGATGCAGGCCCGGACCAAACGGTTTGTTACGGAACTCCCATCCAACTCGAAGGAAATGAACCCGGACTGAATGAGGTTGGTGTTTGGACTGTAGTTCCTGAGGCCGGTGTTGAATTTACAGACAGTACTTTATTCAATACAGTAGTCAATGGCCTTCAACCCAATACCTCATATACATTTACATGGACAATATTTAATGGTTGCGGGTCTATAAGTGATGAGGTGGTGATTTTTGCCAATAATATAGAGGGTCCGATCCAGGCAGATGCCGGATTTGATTTTTGCTTGCCCAACGACACCACCTCTATTACAATGAATGCAAATCCCCCCGGCTCAGGGACAGGGACCTGGACGCAAGTTTCCGGCCCTATGGTAACAATAGTAGATGAAAACGATCCGGAAACAGAAATATCGGGCTTTTCTAATGACACTTCCTATTTTTTTGAATGGAGGATTGAGACAGATCCCTTTTGCGCTGCAACAAGGGACACTGTAATTGTAACACTTTCCGATGAGATAACACCCCCGGATGCCGGAATGGACCAAACTGTTTGTGGAGATTCAGTTAGTCTGAATGCAAACACCCCATTGGTAGGTGATGGCATGTGGACACAGGCATTTGGTCCTGTGGGCCCAGTAATTGACGACCCTTCAGACCCCAACACTGCGGTTACCAATCTTGATTTTGGTGTGGCGTATACTTTTAGATGGACGGTTTCATTGGATGGTTGCGCACCTTTATCTGATGACATGATAGTGGTTGCATCTCAACCTGCCGATTCTGCAATGGTATCAGAAGACACATTGGGAGTATGTGGCCTAAATTCCGTCACCTTAAATGGGAATGCTGTATCCAATGGAATTTGGACTACCGTGAGTGGCCCGAATATTCCCACCATTTCTCCTATTAATGCACCCAATGCAACGGCCTCAGGTTTGTTGATGGGAACTTATCGCTTTGGATGGAATAGCAGGGGAGGTGAATTTTGCCCGGTTTTGAGAGATACCGTGGTTGTAGAAGTAGTTCCAATTGCCAATGCGGGTGATTCGCAGGAGTACTGCGACAGTATAAATGCCGTCAACCTTGTTGGAAATACGGCCAGTACGGGAAGCTGGAGTTATGTTGCCGGCTCAGGACCCAATGTACCTACATTGGACAGTACCTCGGCCAATTCAGCTACTGCTTCCGGACTGGTATCCGGCGATCCTTATTTGTTTGTATACTCTATTTCAGCGGGGGCAGGTGATTCTATCTGCCAGTCCACGGATACCACTTCGGTCCAATTGTTTGGAGATCCATCCCCCGCAGTAGCCGGAGATGATCAGGAGCTCTGCGATCAGGACAGTTTCTTTCTGAGTGCTACCCCTCCTGTAATTGGAGTGGGGGAGTGGTCCGTTGTTACCACCAACCCGGCTGGTTTGTCCGGAAATTTTGTGGATCCAGACTCCCCCGAAACCATTTTTGAAAATGCAGAACCGGGAGTGTATATACTTCAGTGGACTGTGGTGAACGATGGTTGCGGGGCATCCAACGGTGACCAAATCACAATAGACAACTGGGTGGCACCCGATACCGCCGATGCCGGACCGGATATCCTGCAGGTTTGTGACAATCAGGTGACCTTAATGGGGAATGACCCTGTCAATGGAGTGGGAAACTGGACGCTGATAGATCAACCGGGTGGTGCCGATGCAGAAATTTTAAACCCTATATTATTCAACACAACGGTTATAGATATGGATGAACCCGGAGAATACACCTTTGTCTGGACCATATCCAGTGGGGATACCATATGCCCTCCCACTTCTGATACTATGGTTGTTCAAATTGAACAGATTCCAGATCCGGCCCTAGCGGGAGATGATCAGTTTGTGTGTGATTCTTTTGAAGTGCAATTGGATGCAGCACCGATTGATACAGGAATCGGCGAATGGTTTGTGGTATTCTCATTAGCAAATCCCGATTTTGCCGACCCTTCCGATCCCAAAACTATTGTATCCGATCTGGATTATGGTACGCATATTTTTGAATGGGTAACCACAGAGGGAAATTGTGTATTCAGGGACACTATGACTATATTCGTATCTAGGCCGACACAGGTGCCTGACTTAAGCAGCACCAGTAATTTAATTTGCCAATTTGATCCGCTTTTTCTCATTGCAGCTCCCCTCACTAGTTGTTTCGACCTTTCTGCTACTGATCCTTTTTCAAATATAGCTACCGCCAGTGGAAGTAATTTTTCGGACAGCACTGTGATTGTTTCTGATATGGTTGATTTGGTAGCACAGGAATCTCCGGAAGTGGTGATTGATAAACGGTTAATGAACACGGTTTTTCATATTGATGGAAGTGTCAGTATTTCTTTTGAATTTGAAATAATCAATTCTGGAAATGTCCCCATAAATTTGGTTTCGCTATCAGATGATTTATCAACTGCATTTTCGCCTTGTGACAGCATAGAGGTTGTATCTCTTTTCTCTTCTAATTTATTGATTAACAGTGATTTTGATGGTGTTTCTGACGTTCAGTTATTGGATACAATTCAAATGTTGAACCCGGGAGTTCAGGAAACCATAGACCTGACAATTCGAATTTTTGATAATGGTTGTGATTTGTTAAACAATAGCCCTTACACTAATTTAGCTTCCCTTTCGGCTGGTTCTATAAATACGATTGATTCTATAATTGTAGATTTGGTAGAAATGCCCGAGCTGTTATTGGAAAAGCGGGAGATTAGTACGGTAGAAGTGGCAGATACTGTGGTTACGATATCCTATGAGTTTATTCTAACGAATTCCGGCAATGCTGATATCGATAGTTTAAATCTTACCGACGACCTGGAAGCTGCCTTTGCTCCTTGTGACAGTATTGTTGTGGATGATCTTTCTTCACCATTTTTCTCAGTTAATGCCAATTTTGACGGGAAAATGGATACCCAGCTACTGGTATCTGGACAAAGCATTAATGCGGACGATCAGCAAAGTGTATTTTTAACTATAACAATTTACGATGACGGATGTGACTTTGACTCTATCAGACCATTTACAAATGTTGCAAATTTAACTGGTGTTTCTCCATCCGACAGTATTATGATGGCAACTGACACGGTAGATACAGAGGGGGTGGAAATGCCCGGAATAGCATTTACCAAGAGCGAAACAAGTACTGTTTTTAATCTGGATGGAAGTGTTAGTATTTCTTTTGATTTTTTATTAGAAAACACCGGCAATGTTGATTTGGACAGTCTGAGCTTGACGGATGATTTATTATCTGCCTTCAGTCCATGTGACAGCTTCGAAATTATTAGCTTTACCTCTACAGGTCTGGTTATAAATGGCGATTATGATGGAGACAGTAATACTGAAATGTTAGTGGCGGGACAATCTCTAGGTGCCGGAGATCAACAAACTGTAAATCTCACCATTAGGATTTATGACAATAACTGCGATCTTATTGGCAACAGTCCCTATACAAATTCAGCTACATTCTCAGGTATGCCGACCTCGGACACTACCTTATTCGGTTCCGACGGGGCTAGCATTAATCTTGAAGAGATGCCCATGTTGGATTTGATGAAGCAAGAAATTAGTACTATTGAAAATATTGATGGAAGTGTAAGTATTTCCTATAAATTCATCCTGACCAATTCTGGTAATTCTGACCTAACTAATATAAGTCTTACTGACAATCTTGCCGAGGCATTCCAAAGTTGCGAGCTGTTTGAGATTGACACCTTGTTTTCACCTTATTTTTTAACCAATGGAAGTTTTGATGGAATTCTTAACACAGAGATGTTGGAGGCTGGCCAAACACTGATTTCCGGAGACCAGCAAAGTGTTTTTTTAACCGTAAATTTATATGATTTAGCCATTGGAACCTGGTCGTTTTTATCAGGACCTACCATGCCATTTATTATTGATCCTACAAATAACACTACACAGGTTATTGGAACCATACCTGGAACCTATACTTTTAGGTTTACCTCCAGTAGTCAGGGGTGCCCCGATGAATTCGACGATGTAATGATTCAAATTGATGAACAACCTAATCTCGCCCAAATCTTTATAACTAATCTGGTGGGTTGCGCACCGGATCCAGGAGATTCTTTGGTGCTAAATTTGTCAGCCAATTCGCCTTCGGGATCAGAGATAGGGACCTGGGAAAATGTGGATGGAAATCCCGCTGAGTTGGAGTTTGATGACGCCAATGATCCTAATACCAATGTTGGTGGCTTTACGGTGGTTGGATCACCTGCGATATATAGTTTAAGGTGGGTATTATCTATTGGAGATTGTTTTGAAGAGGATACCCGCCAAATTCATGTCTGGGAACAACCCTCAGAATCAAATGCCGGAAGCAATGATACGCTTTGCGGGGCCAGTTCTTTTACTCTTATAGGTAACGACCCGGATGTCGGAGAGGGTACCTGGTTGAGAATTTCGGGTCCAAGTGGTATAACAATCACTGACCCTACCAGCAATACGACTACCGTAACCGGGGTCAATCCTAATGTTGAGGCTGAATGGGAATTCGCCTGGATTATTTCCAATGGTCCCGCTTGTGATCAAAATTCAGATACGGTATCTATACTCAATTATGCACCTTTAGACGCAGGTGTAATTGTAGGAGAGGAAATTTGTATAGATGGAACTCATACTTTTAATGCTTCCCCGTCGGGTGGAAATGGAAATTACTCTTATGAATGGCAACAGAGCACAGGTGATTGCAGCGCCCCAATCTGGGTAGCTGCTGTTGGAGCGACAAATTCTCCCATGTATACTACACCTCCCTTGTCAGACACTACTTCCTACCGGGTAATTGTTTCCGACGATGGTGTTTGTATTAACGACACATCCAACTGCGCCACTGTTACAGTGGTGAATGACCCTGAAATCACTTTCCAACCTCAACCAACAGATACTATTTGTGAAGGAGGAGTAGTAGGTATTTTAATTGAAGCCACCGGGGGAACCCCATTTTTACAATATCAATTGCAGGATAGTTTGCCTGGGGGTAGTTGGGATTCTGTCACAACTGTTTCAGGAGGTACTATTTTTGAATTTTTTATTGGCTCCCTAGCAACCGGTGAATATTTTTACCGGGTAATAGTCAGTGCAACTGGAGATGGATGTGTCAGTGATACATCTGATCTCAAACAGGTAGTTGTTGTAGACGATCCTGAAATTGTAGTACATCCGGATTCATCCAATCTTTGCCTTGGTGAAACAGATACCCTTAGGGTTGTGGCAGATGGTGGAACGGGGGTATTTTCATATCAATGGCAAAATTCATCATCCGGCACCGGTTCCTGGAGCGACATTTCAGGAGCCAATGGAGATTCTCTTGTTGTTGGACCATTGACAGACAATCAGTTTTACAGGGTTCAGGTAACCCAGTCCGGGCAAGGATGCGACGCTATGACTTCAGCCGTGGCCGGAGTGTATTCTCCCAGAATCACTGGGCAGCCGGATGGTGACGAGGTCTGCGATCAGGCAGAATACACCATGATTGTTGAGACAGAACCGGGGATGCCTGGAAATCCTATCGATTATTCATTTCAGTGGCAGGACAGTTTGCCGGGAGGAAGTTGGGAAAATGTAACCGATGGTACGGGGGCAAATTCCAATACTTTTACCACTGCTCCTCTTGAAAGTGCAGAAGGTGAATACCATTATAGAGTAATTGTTTCAGTAGACGATCCCGATTGTGGAGATATCATTTCTGATGAAGTTGTGGTCAATGTAGTACCAGATCCCACTGTAGTTCAACAACCCGACGATATCTTTGTCTGCGTCGGTGGATCTGATACCCTGCGTATTCAAGGAAGTGATGGGACACCTGCACTGATGTATCAGTGGCAGGACAGTGTGAGTGGAGCAATGGGATGGGATACAATTCAAGGGGCAACTGACACCTTTTTTGTGACACCTGCACTTACTGAGACCACTTTTTTCAGGGTGTTAATTACTGCAGATGGACTCGCATGTGATGATGCCATAACCGGTGTAGCTACTGCCACTGTTTACGACGATCCTGTAATTGTGGATATTACACCGGATTCAACCATTTGTGAGGGAGGTGATATTGACCTCATTCCGGTGGTGACCAAAGACAATCCGGGACCATTGATGTTTCAGTGGCAATCCTCCTCGTCGAGCTCAGGGCCGTGGACTGACCTCGGTACAGATTCTATTCAAAATGCAGGAACTCTGACAGAAACCACTTTTTTCAGAGTGATTGTAACTCAGGATGAAAACGGTTGCGAAACCATTTCATCTCCAATCGAGGTTGAAGTGGTAGACGATCCCAATGTAACCCTTCAACCCATTGGTGCTTCCATATGCGAGGGAGGATTTCACGCAATGGAAATAGCTGCAGCCGGGGGAACCCCCGAATTGCTCTATCAATGGCAGGACAGTTCAGATTCACAGGGGAATTGGATGGACATTGAGGATTCAACCGGAGTTACTTTGATTACAGACACCTTATTTGAAACGACTTTTTACAGGGTGCGTGTTTCTGCTGAAGGAGTAGGTTGTGCAACAACATTTTCCGATGAGGTTGAAGTGACTGTTTTTGATGATCCCAATATTACAGTTCAGCCAGCTAATGATACCATTTGCGAAAATGAGACCACCATGCTTTCTGTGACTGCAGAGGGTGGAACACCGAATTTAGTATACCAATGGTACATAAGCAGCGATGGAAATTCATTCACCCTGATTTCAGGTGCCACTGATGACGAATATATGACCGATCCACTTCTTGAGAATACCTTTTACTATGTTGAGGTAGACGCAGGAGGCGTGGGTTGCGATATGGTTAATTCCGATACAGTGCTTGTATTTGTAAACAATGTAGAGGGTGGTGAGATAGAGGAAGACCAGACCATATGCGAAGGAGAAACACCCGATGAAATAACAAATGTGACTCTTGCTACAGGAGATGGAACAATCACTTACCAATGGCAAGACAGCATCGATGGAGAAAATTGGACAGATATTGCGGGAGCTACAGGAACTGCATTTCAGCCCCCGGCTCTAACTGAAGATACCTGGTACAGGCGAGTTGCAACCTCTACTATAAGTGGAGTAGAATGTGAGACTAGTTCGAATGAAGTGAGGATTACGGTAAACAACTTTACTTCGGCCAATACCATCTCTTCAGATGAAACCATCTGTGAGGATGAAATTTCCGATTTGACTGGAAATGCTGTGTCTGCTGACGGAACTGTAACCTACCAGTGGCAAGACAGCACCCTTACAGGGACCTGGGAGGATATTTCCGGGGCGACAAGTCAAAACTACACTACCGAACCTTTGGAAGAGGATACCTGGTTCAGAAGAATTGCTACTACTACATTGAACTCCGTTGAATGTCTGGACACCTCCAATGTAGTGCGGGTGACCGTTAATAATCTGGATCCCGGAACCATTGATGGTGATCAAACCATTTGCGAAGGAGATACACCTTCACTATTGACATCTACTGCAGAGGCTTTCGGTGATTCTGATACTACTTATCAGTGGCAATTCAGTATGGATAACGAGAACTTTTCAAATGTAGCCCAAATAGGCGATCCGGGAGATGATACATATGGAGATGCAGCCCAGTATCAGCCACCTGCTTTGACAGAAGATACCTGGTTCCGGAGGGAAGTTAGGTCTGTCCTGAATGGAACAGAATGCATCGAGTATTCCGATACCGTTTTGGTTTTGGTTAATAATTTAGTACCGGGAGAAATAGGATCTGATCAGGAGATATGCGAAGGAGGAGCCCCGGATGAATTTACATCTGAAGTAGACGGTTCAGGAGATGGAGACATTTCCTATCAATGGCAGGACAGCATTGTGGGTGGAGCCTGGACAAATATTGGTGGAGCCACAGACCCCACATTCCAGGCCGGAACTCTTATTGAGGATACCTGGTTTAGGAGGGTTGCGACATCGACAATAATGGGTGATCCTGTTACTTGCGATGCCATTTCCAACATAATTCAGGTGGCCGTAGTGGACGATCCGGCTGTCGATGTGCATCCAGTAGGTGCGACTGTTTGTGAGGGAGGAAGTCACGACATGTTTATTGAATCCTCAGGAGGGACTCCTTCACTCAACTACCAATGGTTTGAAAGTACAGATGGCATTAATTTTGACACTATATTTGGACAGATGGATTCTACGATAACAGTGGGTCCACTGACCCAAACCACTTTCTACTTTATTGAAGTCAGTTCAGATGGCAATGGTTGTGAAACTATAAATAGCGATACCGTTGAAGTTGAGGTGGTAGACGATCCTGAAATTGTAGTACATCCGGATTCATCCAATCTTTGCCTTGGTGAAACAGATACCCTTAGGGTTGTGGCAGATGGTGGAACGGGGGTATTTTCATATCAATGGCAAAATTCATCATCCGGCACCGGTTCCTGGAGCGACATTTCAGGAGCCAATGGAGATTCTCTTGTTGTTGGACCATTGACAGACAATCAGTTTTACAGGGTTCAGGTAACCCAGTCCGGGCAAGGATGCGACGCTATGACTTCAGCCGTGGCCGGAGTGTATTCTCCCAGAATCACTGGGCAGCCGGATGGTGACGAGGTCTGCGATCAGGCAGAATACACCATGATTGTTGAGACAGAACCGGGGATGCCTGGAAATCCTATCGATTATTCATTTCAGTGGCAGGACAGTTTGCCGGGAGGAAGTTGGGAAAATGTAACCGATGGTACGGGGGCAAATTCCAATACTTTTACCACTGCTCCTCTTGAAAGTGCAGAAGGTGAATACCATTATAGAGTAATTGTTTCAGTAGACGATCCCGATTGTGGAGATATCATTTCTGATGAAGTTGTGGTCAATGTAGTACCAGATCCCACTGTAGTTCAACAACCCGACGATATCTTTGTCTGCGTCGGTGGATCTGATACCCTGCGTATTCAAGGAAGTGATGGGACACCTGCACTGATGTATCAGTGGCAGGACAGTGTGAGTGGAGCAATGGGATGGGATACAATTCAAGGGGCAACTGACACCTTTTTTGTGACACCTGCACTTACTGAGACCACTTTTTTCAGGGTGTTAATTACTGCAGATGGACTCGCATGTGATGATGCCATAACCGGTGTAGCTACTGCCACTGTTTACGACGATCCTGTAATTGTGGATATTACACCGGATTCAACCATTTGTGAGGGAGGTGATATTGACCTCATTCCGGTGGTGACCAAAGACAATCCGGGACCATTGATGTTTCAGTGGCAATCCTCCTCGTCGAGCTCAGGGCCGTGGACTGACCTCGGTACAGATTCTATTCAAAATGCAGGAACTCTGACAGAAACCACTTTTTTCAGAGTGATTGTAACTCAGGATGAAAACGGTTGCGAAACCATTTCATCTCCAATCGAGGTTGAAGTGGTAGACGATCCCAATGTAACCCTTCAACCCATTGGTGCTTCCATATGCGAGGGAGGATTTCACGCAATGGAAATAGCTGCAGCCGGGGGAACCCCCGAATTGCTCTATCAATGGCAGGACAGTTCAGATTCACAGGGGAATTGGATGGACATTGAGGATTCAACCGGAGTTACTTTGATTACAGACACCTTATTTGAAACGACTTTTTACAGGGTGCGTGTTTCTGCTGAAGGAGTAGGTTGTGCAACAACATTTTCCGATGAGGTTGAAGTGACTGTTTTTGATGATCCCAATATTACAGTTCAGCCAGCTAATGATACCATTTGCGAAAATGAGACCACCATGCTTTCTGTGACTGCAGAGGGTGGAACACCGAATTTAGTATACCAATGGTACATAAGCAGCGATGGAAATTCATTCACCCTGATTTCAGGTGCCACTGATGACGAATATATGACCGATCCACTTCTTGAGAATACCTTTTACTATGTTGAGGTAGACGCAGGAGGCGTGGGTTGCGATATGGTTAATTCCGATACAGTGCTTGTATTTGTAAACAATGTAGAGGGTGGTGAGATAGAGGAAGACCAGACCATATGCGAAGGAGAAACACCCGATGAAATAACAAATGTGACTCTTGCTACAGGAGATGGAACAATCACTTACCAATGGCAAGACAGCATCGATGGAGAAAATTGGACAGATATTGCGGGAGCTACAGGAACTGCATTTCAGCCCCCGGCTCTAACTGAAGATACCTGGTACAGGCGAGTTGCAACCTCTACTATAAGTGGAGTAGAATGTGAGACTAGTTCGAATGAAGTGAGGATTACGGTAAACAACTTTACTTCGGCCAATACCATCTCTTCAGATGAAACCATCTGTGAGGATGAAATTTCCGATTTGACTGGAAATGCTGTGTCTGCTGACGGAACTGTAACCTACCAGTGGCAAGACAGCACCCTTACAGGGACCTGGGAGGATATTTCCGGGGCGACAAGTCAAAACTACACTACCGAACCTTTGGAAGAGGATACCTGGTTCAGAAGAATTGCTACTACTACATTGAACTCCGTTGAATGTCTGGACACCTCCAATGTAGTGCGGGTGACCGTTAATAATCTGGATCCCGGAACCATTGATGGTGATCAAACCATTTGCGAAGGAGATACACCTTCACTATTGACATCTACTGCAGAGGCTTTCGGTGATTCTGATACTACTTATCAGTGGCAATTCAGTATGGATAACGAGAACTTTTCAAATGTAGCCCAAATAGGCGATCCGGGAGATGATACATATGGAGATGCAGCCCAGTATCAGCCACCTGCTTTGACAGAAGATACCTGGTTCCGGAGGGAAGTTAGGTCTGTCCTGAATGGAACAGAATGCATCGAGTATTCCGATACCGTTTTGGTTTTGGTTAATAATTTAGTACCGGGAGAAATAGGATCTGATCAGGAGATATGCGAAGGAGGAGCCCCGGATGAATTTACATCTGAAGTAGACGGTTCAGGAGATGGAGACATTTCCTATCAATGGCAGGACAGCATTGTGGGTGGAGCCTGGACAAATATTGGTGGAGCCACAGACCCCACATTCCAGGCCGGAACTCTTATTGAGGATACCTGGTTTAGGAGGGTTGCGACATCGACAATAATGGGTGATCCTGTTACTTGCGATGCCATTTCCAACATAATTCAGGTGGCCGTAGTGGACGATCCGGCTGTCGATGTGCATCCAGTAGGTGCGACTGTTTGTGAGGGAGGAAGTCACGACATGTTTATTGAATCCTCAGGAGGGACTCCTTCACTCAACTACCAATGGTTTGAAAGTACAGATGGCATTAATTTTGACACTATATTTGGACAGATGGATTCTACGATAACAGTGGGTCCACTGACCCAAACCACTTTCTACTTTATTGAAGTCAGTTCAGATGGCAATGGTTGTGAAACTATAAATAGCGATACCGTTGAAGTTGAGGTGGTAGACGATCCT
>REEO01000046.1 GCA_007695035.1 Saprospirales bacterium
GGGGCAAGAAAATACTCAAGTAAAAAAATGACACAGTAAATTGAACAATCCCCGACCCGGGCCTTTCCCCACATGGCTGTATTTACTATTAACACAAACCACCTTACAATCTGAAAAAGGACACCTTTTCTTCGAAGTGACAGTTAAAACAATTATTATTTTGCGGTCTGCAATTTTGTAAAAATAATACATAAATTATATTTTAAATTAATGTATAATATTGTCCTGCCTATAATTTGTTGCCCGTAATTTAACTCATATGCGATGTTCTTTATTCACCCCTTCATTCCTGCCAAATGGTTATAAATACAATTGACAATATTAAGCAGTTTAAAGTCACTTTGGTAACGTTTTGATTGGTTAGTCATAGGACAAATATCAGTCACTCCTGGGCTTGCACTCCCCAATAGAACCTAGATCAGGTTGTGTAACTTAATACACTTTACAAACTGAGTAAATTACAGCATTTTTACTAATATTTCAAAGAACTGATTTCTGAGATTACAACAAATGTGCCACATTAAGATTTATAATAATATGGCACAAAAGCCTATTTTGATCAATTGTCCAAGGAGTTTTTCCGCCAATCTTAGATGTTCAAATTACATATATATATTTTGTATCATCGGTTATTGAAAGTCAGGTAATCTTACGACAACCTATATGTTGGCTGCATTTGCTCTTACCTAACATCCTCTTTTCATGTTGCCAATAATTCATCCAACGACTTTGATTCCAAAATCAATCCCTCGCCTCTTTCCCCACCACACCACTTCGAACAATACTTCACATTCTCCCAGTCTCTCTCCCACTTTTTTCTCCAGGCAAAGGGGCGGCGGCAGCTCTTGCAAATTTTTTCCGGAAGGTCTGATTTTTTCTTTGTCATCTTGGGGTTCCAGGTTTAGGATTGTGATTCGTCCCGGGAAGTGGCTTGGGATATTGTAAGAGCTGTGAAGATGTGTTAATCCAAATCATATAGAAGGTTGAGAGGATTGTAAAAGCCGCAATTCGCTCAGGTAATCATATTCCCCGAAATGTGTTTTTGCCTGGATGATTTGAATCTTAGACCCTTATTCCGGCGGAGTTTTCGGTGCTTGGTATTTCTACCGGTCACTCTTTTTCTCCATCGCCGAAACGAAGAGGGATTCAATTCTATGCGCATGAGAGCTATGACCTCCTTTTCGCTCAATCCAAACTGAAACTCGATGGCATCAAAGGGTGTGCGGTCTTCCCACGCCATTTCAATAATCCTGTCTGTATCTCGCTCATTCAATTTCATAAGGTCAGTCGTTTAGTGGGCCGGGTGGTTGGTTGGGACGTGCGTACTGCAGTCTGTCCAGGAGTTTGGTTTCGCAGTAGGCATCCAGGCCGGCAGAGGTGACCACACCGGCTTTTTCATGGTGAATAAACCCATCTTCGCTCAGCATCTCTTCTTCGATAAAAATTTTCTGCACCTTTCCAATGACCAAAACGGTGCCATTGACTTCCAGTGTTTTGGTTTCTACCAGCTCCAGAAGGATTTTAACCGGACTTTCTTTTACAAAGGGCACTGAAATGCCTTCCTTGTAAAGTGGCTCTATGCCGGTTGCCTCAAATTCGGACTGGTTGCGGTGGTACTTCGCAGAGGTCTGATGTGCTTTTTGATAAAATGATTTGGTCACATGGTTCAGGCTAAAGGAACCGGTTTTTATAATATTCTCCAAACTGTGCCTCTCAACCACCGGTGGGCGAAAAAGGACGCCGACCAGGGGTGGATTGGCGCCGATGTGTACTATATTGTTGACAATGGCCAAATTCGGCATTTTCGCCTCATTTACTGTGCCCACCAGGGAAAGGGGACGAAAGCCCCAAAGGGAGTTGATCAATCGGGCTGCGTACAACCGGTCCATTTGGTCAAATGCCGTGAGTTGTATTTCCATGTGGTTTTTAACGCGGTGGGTGGGGAATGGTTGAGTGGGGTAGGTGGGGATGAGATGTGTTTAATTGGTAAGCTGACAATCAAGGCTAAATTAGATGCCTTCAGTTTTAATATTACTAAACCAAATCTATAAAAATACTCTCTGTGCTAAAAAGCCGCAACCGATTTAAGATCGCCGATTATCAACTTAGGAATGAAAACAGGCAGTGTTTTTATGTTTTTTGAGTTCGGGAAAAATTCACTAAGCGTTCAAGAGCATTTTTTGACAGCAAGCACCTCCTCCCTTTTTAATCGGGGATAAGCAAGCAGCAGGTCCTCGATCGTTTCACCTTCTGATAATTTTTCGAGAATCAGATCTACCGGAATCCTGGTGTTTTTGATAACAGGTTTACCATACATCACAGATGGCTTTGATTCAATATAGGCCTTCCAATTTTTCATACTAAAAATATTTACCCAAACAACTTAATAGTTTTGATCATACCCGATTCGTCTTTGACTTCACTAAAATAACCACCTTCAAAGTTAATTAATGAGTCCACTCCAAAAAGTCCCCTCACCTAAGCAAAGATAAGAAAAAAAGTGGTTAAAAAATTGATTAATTCTTTTGATTAATTCCGCAATGGGCGAATTCTGTGCTATATATATCATATTAATTACGAGTGTGTTATGTTTAAAAGATCGTATTCTACTGCACCGGATTTGTTTAATGGCATATTAAGTGTTTCCGGGGAGGAAAAGTCCACGGAGCTGTCCTGTCCGGAACAGATGCACAATGTATTCTGTCAGGAAGTTACCAATCGGATTGACGAGTCTGTTTTTTCGGATCTCTATTCTTCTGAAAATGGAAGGCCTAATGCCTCTATTCGACGATTAGTGGCCATGAAGGTGCTCAAAGAAGGAGAGAGATGGACCGATGAGCAACTATTCAACTCGTGTAAGTATGACCTTCGGGTTATGCTGAACCTGGGGCTGAATAACATTTCGGATGAAGTGGTCTGCAATTCTACTTACTATTACTTTAAGTCAGCACTGGAACGGCACAAAGTAGAGACCGGAATGGATCTGCTAGAGCGATGCTTTGAGCAACTTACCCTTGATCAGAAGAACTACCACGGAGTTAGTGGTGAGCGGATACAATTGGACTCAAAGTTAATCCAAAGCAATATAGCCAAAAGTAGCAGGCTGGGCTTGTTGTTGGAGGGACTTCGCAAGTATATAAGCCCGGATGTGGATTTGTGGAAGGAAAAGGTATCCTTTAGTGACCAGGAGA
>REEO01000086.1 GCA_007695035.1 Saprospirales bacterium
GCCAGACTATTCATTGTCTATTGAAGAAATTTTCAAAATATTACAGCAAAATCTTCATTCCCGATAATTAAGACGCCAAATTATGTAAGTTTTCTCAAGTATTAAAATTTTTCATGATGTTTTTGTAAAAAAAAGTTAAGTTTATGCTTAAATTTATTTATCTGAGGGGTAGGGATAGCCTCTGGCTTCTGGCCTCTGGCCGGCTTGGTGCAAGTTGATTTGTTGGTGACTTTCTTTTGTTTCTTACGGAGGCTCTATGCTGGTTTTTGTGGATGGGGAAAAGACGGCTTGGAGCGAGACATCGGACTTACCGATATTTAGTCCATAACGGGACATTTTGGCCGCTGGCCTCTGGCTTGCTGGGAACAAATTGATATACTGGGAACTACCGTTGGAATCATAGGGGCTTTCTTTACTTTGGTTTTTTGGCCTGGGACTTTGAACTTTCCAACTTTTCAACTTTCCAACTTTCTACTGGGATCGACCGACTTTTTACTTTCGAACTTTCGAAACTTTCAACTCAGATTGACTTACCGATATTTAGTCCCTAGCGGGACATTTTGTATTGGGGTCCTTTTGACGTTTCGCTTGCCTTAATCCTTTGGTCGTGGATTCTATGCTATGGAAAGGGGCAGCTGGCGGTTTGCAGTAGCAATCGGAATTCCAGTGGCCAATTCGCAGTAGCAGTAAGCAGCAGCCAAAACAAGTCATTCCATTATAACAAACCAACCGACCTATTGAGCAGAGCTCAATGGGAGGGGCTTTCGGAGACACAAATGTGAGCTTATTGCGGAGTCGAAATAAGCTCGGGATTTACTGGGATCAATCGTGTGGGACTTTCGGTGATTTTTTACATGGAGTACCCTTTGGACGACTTTCTACTTTGAACTTTCAAACTTTTTACTGTGATCGACTTTGTACTGAGTCCAACCCTGAAGGGGTGACATTATGCATGCGCCCATGGCAGTCCACATTTCGGCTCCGGGACGAGAAACTTGGTTACGCTTTTCAATCAGCTGTCCCCCTTCCCTTCCAATTCCAGTATCCGGGAGAGTTCGTAGATTCGGGCTTTGAGGGTGATGGGGTCGTGGGGGCCGCCGTTTTTGATAAATGTATTGGCTCCGATTTCCTGGCGGTGGATCCACTCCTCTATCTGGTCAGGGGTGCCGAAGTTGAATTTTTTGTAGACGTAGGCGATTTCGTAGCCGGTGGGATTGTAGGGATAGGAGTATTTGTTATCGTCCTGGGCTTTGAGAAAGGAGGGTTTGGTGGTGACTTTGAGCATCTTTTGGAACTTGGGGGAGTCCCAGAAGGGGTGGTCGGGAAAGCGGTCTTTTAACAGGGCAAAGGCGTAGAGGTTGAAGGCGTGGTAGCCGGATGCTTTTTTGCGAAGTTTGCGCTTGCTGAGGTGGTAATACCCAAACTGTACAAATCCATCAATAATTTTTTTGGGATTTTTGATCTTCAAGCTGAGGCGGGTGACGGGGGAAACGTGGTTGATGACTCCGTCCCGGTATAACTTTACCCGCACTGCTATTCGATTAAAAAACTGGTGAGAGGCTTCAACTGCTTCCTTAGTGTTTTCCAGCATACCCGCTGCTGCGGCAAACCAGAGTTGGTGGTTGAAGGTGGGATCGGGAGAATTGTGGCTACCATCGACATTGAGTCTGTTCCAGACCCCGAGCTGCTCATCAAAAGCGTGCAGTAAATACACTTCTTCTGCCAGTTTGTACAATTCCGGGCGGTCAAACACAGTGGCCGCCTTCAGGAGAGATTCTATCACCCAGGCTTGCCCGATAAGCCCGTTGCAAAAATCCTTCTCCGGGTTTTTTCTAATCCAGAAAGCGGCTCCCATCGGACGCGCCTCCGGAGATTGCAAATAGGATATGGCTCTCTCCGCAGCTTTGGCATAGGTGTCCTCTCCTGTGCGCTGAAAGAGGATACAAAACGTATAAAGCCAGTGGGCAGTATTTCTCACCGGGGTCTCCTCGTCGAAGTAAGGTCCGTTGTGGCCTGCAAGAAAACTGCCGACAGCGTCTTGATCTCCTATAGCATTGACTGCTTCTTGTCGAATAATTTCTAAAGATGACATTTATTCTTAATTGATTCACAAATATAAGCAGCGCTCAATTGACCAGGGCCAAACCTACTATATTTCTCTATACGGAATAGAAATCCTAAACTTATCTATCAAAAAATGCCTTGAGTTTTATCCCTCCTAATTTAATTGCCCTCAAAAAAATCATCATTCTACAAATCATTCGATCTTTAAAGTTCATCGGTATGTACTCCAATGCAGCTTTTCGGTTCTTGATGCCTATTCTCAATTTTCTTTCTTCCGGGAGTGCAGAATAGATACCACCTGGATGCAACCTATAGACTGCCATTGTATCATTCAACAAATACCCGGGCCCGTGAATGGACAAAACCATTGTTGTCCGGTAGTCAGGCGTAGTAAAGCCTTCCAGGGGAAAGCGAGAGTAGTCGAATAATCCAGGCGTCCTGCGAAACATCATACTCACCAGCTTATTGTTTTGCCTGCGGTGCAATTGATTGATGCCAACGGGACCACTTCTTCCTTTGGGAATAAGATCAGTAAATTCGCCACCAACCAAAGTTTTTACCCGATGATAACAAAAGGAAAATTTAGCATTTTCCTCCAGGAAGTTAAATTGTTTTTGGAGTTTGAATGGGTCGGACCAGTAGTCATCGCCTTCGCAAACAGCGATATACTCTCCCTTGAATTGCTCAAAAACTCTGTACAGGTTTCGTGTCATTCCCAGATTGAGTTCCTGAGGAAGGAGGTGGATCAGAGTGGGATACCGGTCTGCATACTGTTCACAAATCTCCCGGGTTCTGTCGTCGGAAGCATCCTCTCCAATCACCAACTCAAAGGCAAAAGGAGCATTCTGAGACAAAACACTTTCAATAGCCCTGGAAATGAATTTCTCATGGCGAAAAGCTATCATCGCCACACTCACCTCAGGGTGATTCCCACTCATAATGAAAACATTGGTTCCTGTTCTTCCTGACGGAACGATTTAATGACTCGTGCAGGCACGCCTACTGCAACAGAGTCTGATGGAATATTCCTGTTCACCACTGCCCCGGCCCCAATAACTA